>CADCOJ010000086.1 GCA_902803075.1 Oscillospiraceae bacterium
CGATGCAGGTGATGCCGGGGCCGAAGTCAGCCGTAAAGCCATCCAGCACGCGTTTTTCACCGTAGCGAACACAGATGGATTCCAGCCTCATGACACCGGCCCCCTCTCGCCCCGGCGCTTTGTGGCCGCCTGCAGGAGCTGCTCCAGCAGGAAGCTGAACACGACCACCAGCACCGTCCACGCGAACAGGTCCGCGGTCTCCAGATAGAGTTTGGAAAAGAACATGCTGCTGCCGATGGCGTTCTTCGGCTGCGCCAGCACTTCGGCGGCGATGCCGGCCTTCCAGGCCAGGCCCAGCGCCGTCAGCGCGCCGGAACGGAAATACGGCAGAGCAGACGGCGCATAGACCCACCGCAGCCGCTTCCAGCGGCTGAACCGGTAGACCTTCGCCACCTCCAGAAGTGCGGGATCCGTCTCGCGGATCCCCGTCCGGACGTTTCCGAACACGACCGGCGCGACCAGCAGCGCCGAGACGCAGACCGGCACGAGCGTGTACGGAAGCCAGAGCATGATGAGAATGATGAAGCTCGTCACAGGCGTAGCCCGCACAACGCGCATCGCCGGCTGGATCAGCGCATCCGGGAACTCTGCCGCACAGCAAAGCGCCGCAAGCAGCGCCCCGGCGGCGGCTCCGCACACGAATCCCCCCAGCACACGCAGGAAGGACGCGCCCACGATGCGCGCGAACGTCCCGCTGCAGACAATGCTCCACAGGTGACGCGCCACCACCCACGGTGCGGGGATCAGCAGCTCCTGCCGCACCGCGCACGCGCATGCCGTCCAGACGGCAAGCCAGAACAGCGCGGCAGCGATCCGGACCAGCGGCTTACTTCGCCGCAGGGACATAATAGAAGTCCTCGCCGGGGATCTGTCCGCCCACCGACGCGGGGTCCGCGTCGAACAGCACCTGATAATATCCCCCCAGGGCGGGGATCATGTCGCTTCCAGTGATGCAGACGATGCTCGCATCGGGGAGCGCGCGCCGGGCGATCTGCGCGCTGCCGGTGATCTCGTATTTTGCCACGAGCTCAGCGGCTGCATCCAGATCGTCAAGCACCTGCTGCACGGATGCGGCGTATGCCGCAAGGAACTGCTCCACGGCGGCGGGATGCTCCTCGATGAAGGCCCGGCGCGCGACAAGGCAGCCCTGCGTCAGCGCTGCGCCGTCCCCGGCGGCGGAGGCGAACTGCTCCGTCATATCAAGCGCGCAGCGCACATCCGGATTCTTCATCAGGACGGTGGTGGCGGCGGGAACAGGGAGCATGCAGAGATCCGCATCGCCCGAAATCATCTTCGCCGCGATCTCACCGGCGTCGGCGAACTGCACATCCACATCGGTCCCCGGTTCCAGGCCGTTCTGCCGAAGGATGAAATTCAGCGTGAATTCCGGGTTGCTGCCCTGTCCGGCAGACAGGAGCGTGCGGCCCCGCAGATCCTCCACGGACTGCACACCCTCGCCGTTTTCCAGGACATACAGGACGCCCAGGCAGTTGATGGCCAGGATCTGTACGCCGCCGTTCGTCTTTTTATAGAGATTCGCCGCCACATTGGTCGGCAGTGCGCCGATATCGAGCTCGCCGTTGGCAAGGCGCGCAACGATGTCCGTGGGCTCCGGCGTGAGCGTAACGTGATAGTTTGCGAGCTTTCCGGTCTCGGCGTCGTCCAGCAGACGGATGGCGCCCATGCCGGTCGGCCCCTTCAGAACGCCGATGGAGATCTGCGTGTCATCCTGCGCAGGCGCAGGCTTTGCACAGCCGGCCAGCAGGCACACACTCAGCGTCAATACGAGCAGAATGGACAACAGGGAACGTTTTTGCATGGTCACATGCCTCTCTTTCATTTGGTGCCTCTACTATATCCGGAAGCAGACGGGAAGTACATTGCAGATGCAACGTACTTCCCGTTTTCACGTGTGATTTTCCCTCCGCCTCAGAGGATACGGAACGTACTGCCGGAAAAGCGGAGGATGCCCTCGCGCTGCATGCGGCTGAGCTCACGCGAAAGCGCGCTCTGGTTCACGCCCAGATAGGTCGCCATGGCCTCCCGGTTGAACGGCAGCGTCACGCACGGCGAGCCCTCCCGCGCGACATACTGGCTCAGAAGCGTCGTCACCTTTTCACGGATGGTCGGCTTGCAGAGGATCTGGATACGGTCGTTGAAATCCAGCGCACGCCGGGCCAGCATTGAAATGAACCGGCCTGTCAGCTCGCGTTCCATGGCGGTCGGCACGCCGTCCGGGCGGACGATGGACGCGGTGTCCATCATGAGCACCTCCGAATCCGTCATGCACTCGATGCGCACCTTGGCCTCCTCGCCCAGAAAGCACAGCGACTCCGCAAAGGTATTCCCCGGCGTTACACTGGCCATGAGCATGTGGTTCCCGTCAAGGTCGTCCATGAACACCTGTACGCTCCCGGCCAGAAGCAGGCCAAACCGGTGCACGGGCTCACCGACCCGGTTGAGAGCTTCCCCGCGGCGGAAGCTGTGCGCCTGCGCGTGAAAAAAACGCAGCGCGCCATTGAGCGCGTCGCCCTCCAGCCCGCGGAACAGCGGACTTCTGTGCAGGATCTCCGGATCCATATCGTCTCCTCCTCCCGATGGCCTGCGGCCTGTTCCGATTATACCAGAGCCGCCCGGAAAAAACAATCGTCCGCACTTTCGCGCCTGAATCGGCGCGCGCTCTGTTTCAGCAGGCGCTGCGGGAGCGGAGCATGGAGGGGACACAACGCGGGCAGCGTCTTTCCGATGGGCTGCGACGAGACGCAGCGGATGGCCCATTCCAGGTTCCGCGCCGGCAGCCAGCGCTCATCCCGGCCTCCCGGGTATGTTCTCTCTTATCCGGAAGCGCGCCGACAGACGGAAAGAATTATGATCCGCAAGTCTTGAGAAAAGAGGATGTTTATGATACACTTTGCTGTAGATGGTCCGGCGGCGGTATCCGCCGTCTGCCAGGACTTCCCTGAAAACACAAGTCTTTTGAAGGAGATGTTCCGATATATGAAATTAGGAATCGTGGGTCTGCCCACCGTTGGAAAGACGACGCTGTTCAACGCGCTCACCGGCTCCAAGGCCGAGACCGGCGGCTATATGGGCGCTTCGGCCAAGCCGAACATCGGCCAGGCGAAGGTCCCCGACGAGCGTCTGGACTGGCTTGCGGAATACTATCAGCCGAAGAAATACTCCCCCGCCACCATCGACTTTGTTGACGTCGCCGGCGTCAGCAAGGGCTCCGGCCGCGGCAACGCCGTTCTGCAGAACATCCGTCAGACGGATGCGCTGGTGCATGTGGTGCGCTGCTTTGACAACGACAACCTCTTCACCGAGCCGGCGGACGCCCGTTCGGACGCCGAAACACTTGATCTTGAGCTGATCCTGGCGGATATCGAGGTCGTTGAGCGCCGTCTGGACAAGGCGAAGAAGAATCTCAAGGGCGGCGACAAGAAATACAAGCGCGAGAGCGAGATGTGCGAGCAGCTGCTGGCGCACCTGTCCGACGGAAAGCCCGCGCGCACCTTCCCCTTTACCGAGGAGGACCGCGAGATCCTGCAGGACGGCGGACTGCTGTCCACCAAGCCTGTGATCTACGCTGCAAACCTTGACGAGGACGGCATGGCCGACTATGCGCACAACGCGCAGTATCAGGCGCTCGCCGGACTTGCCGCCGAGCAGGGCGCGGCGGTGCTTCCCGTGGCCGCAAAGTTTGAAGAGGATATCATGGATATGGAGCCAGAGGAGGCGCAGATGTTCATGGAGGAGCTCGGGCTCCGGGAACGCGGGCTCGACCGGCTCATCAAGACTTCCTATGAGCTGCTCGGCTATATCTCCTTCCTCACCGCCGGCCCCGACGACGTCCACGCCTGGACCATCACCCGCGGCACCAAGGCGCCCAAGGCCGCCGGAAAGATCCACTCCGACATCGAACGCGGCTTCATCCGCGCGGAGGTGCTTGCCTTCGACGATTTCAAAGCCTGCGGCACCATTGCCAACGCCAAGGCAAAGGGCCTGTTCCGAAGCGAGGGCAAGGACTATGTCATGAAGGACGGCGACGTGGTCAATTTCCTTTTCAACGTATAACGCACCGGATGCGAAACGCGGCAGGCCAGCGCCTGCCGCGTTTGTTTTTTGAACCGTTATTTCGGGATAAAGGCCACGTTGAGATCCACCGGGCCCGTGATGCCGTCGATCGTTCCGTCGCACGCATACTGCCAGAACTGGAAGCCGTACCGGAACGTCGGGGTCGGGTTGTATTCCGCGAGCCAGAAGCTGTAATCCAGCAGGCTCTGCAGGTTCAGCTCCTCATAGCCGAATTTCTGGTTGAAGTAGATCCCGGCCGCATATCCGCCCGATTCGATCTTCTGGCAGAAGGCGTCCGCCAGGAGCGTGAGCGTGGTCCGGTCGATCACGTCGCTCCGGGCCTCGCCGTCGATCTCCTCCCAGTCGAAAAACACGGGAAGCTCAAGCGCCTGCCCATCCAGCGTCTTCAGCACAAACGCCGCTTCCTCCCGGGCCTCCTGCTCGTCAAGCGCCTGCGAGAAAAAGTAGACGCCGATCTGAAGCCCGGCCTCCCGCGCGCCCTGCAGGTTCTGCGCGAAGCAGTCGTCCAGCTGGATCGCCCCCTCGGTATAGCCGCGGTAGCCGATGCGGATGACCGCATACTGCACGCCGCACGCGGCGACCGCTTCCCAGTCGATCTGCTGCTGGTGCGCAGAGACGTCGATGCCGATGAGGCTCGAAGCCTCCGGCCCGTCGTAGCACATGAGCCCGTTCCTGGTGAAAAAGCAGTTCTCGTCATATTGGTTTTTCGGGACGCCGGAGTCATCCTCCGACGGATCGGACGGCAGCGATCCGTCCGGCTGCTGTGTCTGCTCCGTCTGTACCGATCGGATCGACGCGCCCCGTGCGTAGCGAAGGACGTGCCGGCCGAGCGTGAACACGCCCCAAAGGATCAGGCAAGTCAAAAATAAAAACAGCAGCAGCATGATACGCCGCGAGCGAAGCGCTTTTTTGCTGGGTCTGCGCATACAGCTCCTCCTGAAAGATTACAAAATGTTTTTATATTATAGCACAGCTTCGTCCGTATGCCAAGCCTCGACTTTTTTCGTCCCGATGCGCTTTCCGCTTCTTGGCTCTTGTTCTTTTTGACGGAATATTGTATAGTATAGACGTTCCCGCACGGAAACGACAGCCCAAGGAGGCTTTTTCATGGACACTCCCGAACAAAAGCAGAGCGTGGAACTGCTTGAGGCCCGGCGCATCCGCCGGCTGGAGCAGAAGCGCCAGCGGACATTCCGCCGCCGCACTGTGCTTTTGATCCTGTTTATCATACTGATCCTCTCCACCATCCTCATCGTCCGCGGCTGCCGCAGGCGAAGCGCGCTCCCGCCGGATGCCCGCCACGGCCGCAGCGACCAGGAGTTCTCCGTACAGACGGAGCCGGATCTCGTTGTGAATATCGCCGCCGTGGGCGACATCATGTTCAGCGAGGAGCAGCGGCTCGATGCGCTGCAGCCGGACGGCCGGTATGATTTTGCCGAAAACTTTGCGGCAGTCTCCGGCCTGACCGTCTCGGCCGATCTGATGCTCGGCAACCTGGAATGCAATTTCTGCGGCGAGCCTTACGCGGGCGAACCGGACTGCCGCGCGCCCGAGCAGTTGGCCGACACGTTGGCCGCCATCGGCTTTGACGTGCTGCAGACCGCCAACTCCCGCGCCATCCAGAACGGCATCTCCGGCCTGCAGAGCACCATCCGCGTCCTCAATGCCGCCGGCATCGGCCATGTCGGCACCTATGAGAGCGCCGAAGACCGCGCCAAAAACGACGGTGTGTATCTCTGCTCCGTCGGCGGGCTGCAGGTCGCCGTCATCGCCTTTTCCAAGGAGCTCGACGGGCTGAGCCTTCCGAAGGATTCGGAATACGCCGTCAACATGCTCTACCGGGACTACGATACATATTTTGAAAAGATCAACACCGACGCGCTCCTCTCCTCCGTCCGCACGGCAAAGGCGCTGCGGCCGGACGTCATCCTTGCCATGCTCCACTGGGGCAGCAAGGGCACGCAGGAAGTCTCCGCCAGCCAGCGGCGCATCGCGCAGATGCTGTTTGAAAACGGCGTCGACGCGATCATCGGCTCGCACAGCCATCTGGTCGGTGAAATGAAGACCGTGGACGTGACGACGGTGGACGGCGAGAAGAAAACATGCTTCGTGGCATACAGTCTCGGGGACTTCTATTCCTCGCTCCCCGCCAGCTACGCCCGGGGCTGCCGGCAGTCGCTGATCCTGAACCTGCAGTTCACGAAAAACGGGGAAACAGGCGTGACTGCGCTTTCCGCCGTGAGCTATACGCCGCTCTACCTCATCGACAACGGCGAGGACGCCGCCTGCCGCTATGAGATCCTTCCCATCCGAAGCGCCGTCTCCTCCGGCCGTTTCCCGGACTGGAACGACACGCTCACCGCAGCCATCGGCGACCTGCGCGCAAGCACCGCTTCCGACTTTGACTCCGGAAGATAGCTTTCCCCGCAGCACGGCGCAAAATCCGCGAAAGCCGCCGATCGGAACGCGCGCTGCAGGAAAAGGCGACGTGAGGCAGGCAGGAACGATCGGCAAAATACATACGGAACATCAAACAGGAGCGGCCGCAGCGGCCGCTCCTGTTTGATGATTTTTGATGATTATGCCCGGTTCCTGCTGTTCCCGTTTTTATTCTCCCTCCGCAGCGGACTGCAGCACCACAGACAGCGCGCGGTCCTGGCAGAAGGTGTTGACGTTATAGAGCATCAGCACCTCGCTCACATTCTCGCGCCGCAGAACAGAAGCCAGGTCGTCATAATAATACCGCGGATCGAGCATGATGATCCGGTCATAGTACGGCAGCAGGAACTGCACAAAGCAATTGGCGTAGGAGTCCTTGAACAGCAGCAGCGTCCGGCCGGTGTCCGCGGTGGTCTGGATATCCACGCGCGCATGGTTCCCGCCGAAAAACACGCCGTATTTGTCCTTCTGCTCCAGTTTGCTGCTGTCATAGACCGAACAGACCGTTTTCTGCGTATCCGTGTAGGTCACGGCATACCGGACCTCCGGCTGCGCGATATACACCTCAATGACGTCCTGCCGGTCATGGCTGCCGGATTTGGAGGCGAGCGTCCCTTCAAACGAATCGCTGACGGGATAGACTGCGTAGCTCTGCACCGGCTCGTCGATGCCCAGCATCGGCGCCATGGCCTCAAAGGCGATCCTTGCGCCAAGGCTCGTCCAGTGATGATCGGTCCTGTAATAGATCTCCTCCGCCCGGTGCAGCCGAAGCTCATCGGTGACGCTGATGCAGTTCACGCCCGGCAGCGAAGCAAAGATCCGCGAGATCTGGGCGCGCTGGTCCGTGACCGGGGCGTCGGGCGGCAGCTTCCCGGCCAGTACGCATGTGGCGTTGGGGATCAGCGCGAGCGATACCTGCACGTCGGGATGCTCTGCCGCAAAGCGGCCGATCGCCCCGGTGGTCTGGCTGAGCGCAGCCTCGTCCGGCTGCTCCGGGACCTCCATCAGATAACCGTCTGCGCAGAGATAGACGCCGTTGATCTCCCGCTGGCCAATGAGACGGCCGGCATGGAGATTCAGCGTGATCCACCCGTCGCGGCCGACAAACTGGTCGGAAAACCAGTCGGAAAGCCCGGAAAAGAAGCTCCCGTCGGAGATCGTCGTGAGCGTCATCCGCGGAGCCTGCGCAAGCATGCGGTTCTCCGCCTCGGAATATGCCCGGTCCGGCGTGAATACGCGCAGCACAAGCTGCAGAAGGATCAGGGCCGCCAGCACGGCTGCGGCGCATCCGCCCTGCACGGCGCGGTTGATGAGGAGCCGGCGGCGGCGCGCCTGCTGTTTTTCAAGCTGTGTCATCTGTGTCATTCTGCCGCCTCCCGTCAGAACCGGAAATAGAGGAACGAGGTGTATGTGCTGTTCATCATCCCGGCAATGCAAAGCACCAGCAGCACGATCAGCCACAGGCTCGAAACGGCCGCAAGCACGCGGCTGCCGCGGAAGAACCGGTTGCCGAACCGGCAGCCGTAGGGCAGGCAGGCAAATGCCGCCGCGGCCAGCACCGGCCAGCTGTGCAGGTAATACCGCGCCGTCCGGTCGATCCAGCCGGCGCTGCCGGGGATAAACATGGCGCGCAGCCACGAGAGCGCCTCCGGCACAGACGGCGAGAAAAACAGCACCCACCCGAACATCACGAGCAGGACCGTCAGCACATGGCGGATCGCCCTGGGCGTCTTTTCCAGCGCGCGCGCAAACACGAATTTCTCCAGCACCAGCAGCACGCCGTGATAGACGCCCCAGAGCAGGAACGTGCCGTTTGCGCCGTGCCAGAGGCCGGTCAGCAGCCATACGATCATAAGGTTCCGGATCGTTGCGCCTGTGCCGCGGCGGCTGCCGCCCAGGGGGATATAGACGTAGTTCCGGAACCACATGCCCAGCGACATGTGCCACCGGCGCCAGAATTCCGTGATGCTGAAGGAGGTGTAGGGATAGTCGAAGTTTTCCGGGAGCTCCCAGCCGAACATCCGACCCACGCCGATGGCCATGTCGGAATAGCCGCTGAAATCGAAATAGAGCATCAGCGCATAGCACACGCATCCGACCCACGCCCCGGCAACGCTGAGGGATGCCGCGCCGCGCGCCTGCAGCGCATAGAACGGCACGCCCAGCAGATTCGCAAGCAGCACCTTCTTTGCCAGGCCGATCACGAACCGGCGGACGCCGTCAAACAGCTGCGGAAAGCGCAGTGCCTGAGGCGCAAGCTGCGAAGCCGTCTCCTGGTATTGTGCGATGGGGCCGGAAACGAGTTTCGGGAAAAACGTGACAAAATTGGCAAAGCGGATCAGGTTGCTTTCCATCGGGGCGCGTCCGTGATAAACGTCCGACAGCGCCGAGAGCAGCGTGAACGTATAAAACGACACGCCCACAGGCGCGGGCAGATCGTGCACGGGAAGCGACAGGGAAAACCGTGCATTCAACGCCGCGGCCAGCGCGGCATAATATTTGAAAAAAACCAGC
>CADCOJ010000087.1 GCA_902803075.1 Oscillospiraceae bacterium
GGCAGCCTCCTCCGAGAGCTTCGGCTACAACACCGACGAGATCGTCTCCTCCGACGTCATCGGCATGCGTTACGGCTCCCTGTTCGATGCCACCCAGACCATGGTCCTCCCGCTGCCGAACGGCGACACGCAGGTCCAGGTCGTCTCCTGGTACGACAACGAGAACTCTTACACCTCCCAGATGGTCCGTACCATCAAGTACTTCTCCGAGCTCGGCTGATCCGGAACGATCATTCACACAAAAAGCCGCTGCAGTTCCCTGCAGCGGCTTTTTTGTGCGCTGATCCATTTATTCATAGAGATAGACACGCGTTTCATACGGCTGTGTTACGAAGCTGCTGCCGGTCACCCGACCGACGGGATAGTTGCTGAGCAGCAGCTTCATATCCGGCAGGCTGAAGCCCGCCGGCGCGTGGAACCGGACCGGTTTTTCCGTAAACGAGCAGATGACGAGCAGCCGCTGCTCGCGCGTCTCGCGCGCATAGACATACAGCCGGGCGGACGCGCGGAAGTATTCGCGGTAGCTGCCGCAGCGGACGACGGCCAGAGACTTGCGCAGCGCGATCGCCTGCCGGTAGAAGTTGAGCAGCGAGCCGGGGTCGCTGATCTGCGCGGCGGCGTTGATCTCACGGTAATTCGGGTTGACGGTGAACCAGGGCGTTCCGGAGGTGAACCCGGCGTTCGGTGCGTCGCTCCACTGCATCGGCGTTCGGGCGGAGTCGCGGGAGGCGCGGTGGAGAAGCGCCAGCCGCTTGTCCTCCGGCAGATCGCGGCGGGCGTTGCGTGTCTGCACGTCCTCATAGCGCTCGCAGGAATCCGGCCGCCAGTTTGTCATGCCAAGCTCCTGCCCCTGATAGATGAACGGCGTGCCCTTCTGGAACAGATAGCTGACGGCCAGCATCTTGCCGCTCTGGACGCGGTATTGCTCGCTGCCATAGCGGGAAATGATGCGCGGATGGTCGTGGTTCTCCAGATACAGCAGGTTCCAGCCCTGCCCGTCCAGCGCGGTCTGCCAGCGGGTGAAGGCGCGCTTGAGCCGACGCAGGGAAAAAGGCCGCGGAATGTAGTCCGTGAACAGGCAGTCGGCGCACATGGTCTGGAACTGGATCATCATGTCGATCTCATTCATGCCGGATTCCCGGACATATTCCAGCGCCCGGCCCGGCGAGACGAGCGGCGCCTCCGCAATGGTCACGCAGTCGTAGTTTTCCAGCACATCGCGCCGGAATTCCTGCAGGTACTCATGGACACGCGGGCCGTGATTGTAGTGCCGGATGCCGCGGCTTGCGGGGGAGAGCCGGTCGTCCGGCAGGCCGGGCTTTTTGGAGATAAAGGTGATGACGTCCTCCCGGAAGCCGTCGACGCCGAGATCCAGCCAGAATTTGAGGATCTTCTTGACCTCCGTCCGCACGCGCGGATTGTCCATGTTGAGATCCGGCTGCTTCACGGCAAACAGATGCAGATAGTATTCCTGACGCAAATCGTCCCAGGCCCAGGCTTTGCCCTCAAACAGGCTGTCCCAGTTGTTCGGGAGCGACCCGTCCGGCTTTGCGGGACGCCAGATGTAGTAGTCCGTGTAGGGCTCGATACGCCGGCGCGACTTTTGGAACCAGACATGCTCGTCGCTTGTATGATTGACGACAAGATCCATGATCAGGCGCATCCCGCGCCGATGCAGGCCGTCCAGCACGGCCCGGAAAGCCTCCATGCCGCCATATTCCGGCGCAATATCCATGTAATCGGCAATGTCATATCCGCAGTCCGCCCCGGGCGAGGGATAGAGCGGCGAGAACCACACGCCGTCTATGCCGAGCGACTGCAGGTAGTCCAGCTTTTTACACACGCCCCACAGGTCCCCGATCCCATCTCCGTTTCCGTCCAGAAAGCTGCGCGGCCATATCTGATAAAATACACCGTCCTTATACCAGCGCGTATGCTGCATAGCGTTCATCTCCCTTTAATTGGTTTCCATAATATATTTATTGTAACATAAAAAACGCGGCGGCGCATTTGGAAAAACAGACAGTTTTTTCGCGGCCTGCTCGTTCAGATTTGACAGGAGGTGACACAGGCAAACAAAACCCCGCCGCTGGATGCGGCGGGTACCGTTTTTATTGGATGGATCTGTCTTGACTTTGACACGTCCTGCGGGAGCAGAAAAGCACAGAAGCTGGAAAAAAACACGCTGGATCGACGAAGATTTCCGGCCGAATGCCGGTTTGGAATTGACATGGGGCGATAATATTTGTATGATATGACCATACAGAGAATGGAAGGTGGCGGTCTGATGATCGAACGCAGAGACAGGATCTTTCACCTGCAGAACGACAGCGCGTCGTATCTGTTCCGTGCTGCGGAGCACGGCTTCCTGGAGCACTTGTATTTCGGCCCTCCGGTCTCGACGGATGACGCGGAGGCGTTTGCCGTCCATCCCGGTACCGGCTGGGGCTGCAGCGTGCTCTATAACGACGCTGACAACGCAGCTTCATACGACATCCTGCCGCTGGAATGGAGCGGCAGCGGCCGGGGCGATTACCGCGAGAGCCCGGTAGAGCTGCGCCGCGGCGGGCAGCCGCTGTCCACAGAGTTCCGCTTCTGCGGCGCGGAGGAGTTGGAGCGCGACGAGATGCACGCTTCGCTTCCGAAGTCCAGGGGCGGACAGACACTGGCTGTAACGCTGGAGGACACGCATGCGAAGCTGCGGCTGACGCTTCTTTACGGCGTGCTGCCGACGGCCATGACGCGCCGCGCGGTGCTGGAAAATCTGGGTGAGGAGCCGGTGGAGATCCGTCGGCTGATGAGCCAGATGATGGATCTCTCCGGCTCCTTCACACTCCACAGCTTTACGGGCGGCTGGATCGCGGAGGCGCGCCATACGCGCACCCCGGTCACGCAGACCGCGTCCGTGCTCGGCAGTACCACGGGCTCCTCCTCCAATCGCTGCAACCCGGGCTTTTTACTGGCGGATCCCGAAGCAACGGAGGATTCCGGCCGCGTCTACGGTTTCAATCTGCTCTATTCCGGCAGTCATTATGCCAGCGTCCAGAAAAGCCTGCAGGGCCGCACGCGGGTGATGCAGGGCATCTCCCCGGTCAATTTCGCATGGAAGCTGGAGCCGGGCGACCGGTTCGAGACGCCGCAGAGCGTTTTTTCCTGCTCAGAGAAGGGCTTCAACGGGCTTTCGGAGCAAATGCACACCTACATCCTGAATTGCCTGATCCCGCCGTACTGGAACGGTCGGTCGCGGCCTGTGCTGTTCAACAACTGGGAAGGCACAATGTTCTCCTTCAATGAGCAGAAGCTGCTGCGCCTGGCCCGCCATGCGCGCAGGATCGGCTGCGAGCTGTTTGTGCTGGACGACGGCTGGTTCGGCGCCCGCAACAGCGATAGCTCAAGCCTTGGGGATTACAGCGTCAACCGCAAAAAGCTCCCCGGCGGGCTCAGCGGCTTGGCCGAAAAGCTCCGCCGGCAGGGCCTGCAATTCGGGCTCTGGTTCGAGCCGGAATCTGTCAGCCCGGACAGTGAACTCTATCGCGCGCACCCGGACTGGGTGCTGAGCGACGCCTCCGGGCGTGAGGACCTGATGGGCCGCCATCAGCTGCTGCTGGATCTGACCAGACCGGAGGTCCGTGATTATATTGTCAAACAGGTTTCCGACACGCTCGACAGCGCGCCAATCTCCTATGTCAAGTGGGATATGAACCGCCATTCCTGCGCGTTGGGTGAAAAACAGCATGCGTATATCCTGGGCCTGTATGACATTCTCGGGCGGATTTTTGGGCCGCGTCCGCAGATCCTGCTGGAAAGCTGCTCCTCCGGCGGCAACCGCTTTGACTGCGGCATGCTCTATTTTTCGCCGCAGATCTGGTGCTCGGACGATTCCGACGCCATTGAGCGCCTGCAGATCCAGAACAGTCTCAGCTATCTCTATCCGCAGTCGTGCTTCGGCGCGCATGTTTCGGCCGCGCCCAATGCGCAGACGCTGCGCCATACGCCGCTGCCCAC
>CADCOJ010000088.1 GCA_902803075.1 Oscillospiraceae bacterium
CAGACCGGTGAGCGCGCCGTTCTGGACGCCGGGGTCACCGGCATTCATCCCGAACTGGTGAAGCTGCTCGGCCGTCTGCGTTACCGCACCAGCTTCGGCCAGAACGTCCTCGACCATTCTCTGGAAGTCTGCTACATTGCCGGCCTCCTGGCATCGGAAATCGGCGCGGATGTCAAACAGGCCAAGCGGGCCGGACTGCTCCACGACATTGGCAAGGCCCTGGACCACGAGTACGAAGGCTCGCACGTCCAGCTCGGCGTTGAAGTCGCCAAGAAACACAAAGAGAATCCCGTCGTCATCAACGCCATCGAGGCGCATCACGGCGACGTGGAGCCGCAGACAGTGATCGCCTGCCTGGTGCAGGCGGCCGACGCCATCTCCGCTGCACGCCCCGGTGCACGCCGTGAAAACGTCGAAAACTATATCCGCAGACTGGAAAAGCTCGAGGAGCTGACCAATTCCTTCCCCGGCGTCGAAAAAGCCTACGCCATCCAGGCCGGCCGCGAGGTCCGCGTGATGGTCAAGCCGGAGGAGGTCACCGAGGACAATATGATCCTGCTGGCGCACGATCTTGCAAAAAAGATCGAGGCCGAGCTGGAATACCCCGGCCAGATCAAGGTCAATGTCATCCGGGAGACGAAAGCTGTCGAATACGCGAAATAATGATCCTGAACACACAGGCGCCGCAGACGATCCGTCTGCGGCGCCTGACGCGTTATTCTTCTGTTTTTGCCATTTTTCCGGTGTGCTGCACGCCGTGCCGGACCGGCAGGCTGTCCCACAGCGCATCGGCCACCGGCGCCCAGCGCGCGGCAGCCGGGACGCAGCGGTCACAGTAGTCGCAGGCCCGTTCGGGGTTCATGAGATCGGTGGAATGCGCGCCGGATTCCTCCACCATCTGGGTCAGCCGGCCGGGGTTATCCAGCACGGGGCAGGGGCGGAGCATATTGTCGTTGAAGGGCTGGTTGCGCCGGTAGGCCAGGAACAACGGGCTCCGGAAGCATTCCAGCAGCGATTTCTGCCGGATGTTGGAGTCGGAGTAGTGAATGAAGGCGCAGGGCTCCATATCGCCGTTGGCGTTGATATGGCAGTAGCCGCGGCCCCCGGCAATACATCCGCCCACTTCGTCTCCGTCGTTCCAGAAATCCATGGTGAAGATGGGCTTCGTTTTGCGGAAGCGGTGGACCTGCTCAAACATGAATCTGCGCTGCTCTGCCGTGACCATGAGCTCCGGCACGGCGTCCGCGCCGATGGGCATGTAGGTGAAGAGCCAGGCAAATTTTGCGCCGTGGGCGATCATGGCGTCGAAATAGGCTTCGCTTCCGATCACATCGACATTTTTGCTGGTATAGCAGCAGGAGATGCCGAACAGGAGCTTGCGCGCCTGCAGGCGCTCCATGGCGTCGACGACGGCCCGGTAAGTCCCCTGGCCGCGGCGGGAATCCGTCTCCGCCTCGAAGCCCTCGACGGAAATGGCCGGCACAAGGTTTTTGACCCGCAGCAGCTCGTCTGCAAACGCGTCGTCGATGAGCGTGCCGTTTGTGAAGGCCAAAAAGCCGCAGTCCGGGTGCAGTTCACACAGGCGGATCAAGTCGTGGCGGCGGACGAAGGGTTCCCCGCCGGAGTAGAGGTAGACATGGATGCCGAGCGCCTTTCCCTGGCGGATGATGCTGTCGAGCTGCTCCAGCGAAAGATTCATCCGCCCGCCGTATTCCGCGGCCCAGCAGCCGGTGCAGTGCAGGTTGCAGGCGGAGGTCGGATCCATCAGGATGGCCCAGGGGATGCTGCACTTGTATTTTTTCTGGTTCTTGATGGTGGTGGGCGTGCCGAGCACAGTGCCGTTGATGACGACGGCCTCCACGAGCTTCCTGCGCTGGCCGTCGTCAATGTCCGTCCAGAGGCTTCTGACCAGCTTGTACCAGTTGCCCTCCGGGTCCGCGATGGCTTTTTTGATCCCCGTCACTTCATTTTTGATGCAGATGCTGTCCTTGTCCTGTTTTTCGAGATAGTCCAGCAGCTTCGGAATGTTGGTGTCCGGGTCCTTGTCCAGATAGCTGTAGATCCGTTTCATTGCGAGGGCCCGCAGGGTATTTGCCGCGTGCATGTGACAACATCCTTTCTGTCGTATTTTGTGTTATTGTATTTTTATGATACGACCGATCCGGCGATCCTGCGACTGGCAAAAACGGAGATCTCTCCGAAAATCGGAAAGATCTCCAATTTTATGAACATGCGTTCAAACCGGTCAGCCCGGACGCCGGGGATAGGCGCTGAGCGCGTGATCGAGGAAGCTGAGAAGCAGCTCGCCCACGCGGTCGACGTCTCCGTCGATGTCGCCCTCCATGCGGTTCCAGAGAAATTTCAGGAAGAAGCCCATGAATGCATACCGGCAGAAGTCCGCCAACTCCCGCAGCACCGCTTCCGGCACAAGATACGGCTCTGCCCGGCAGCAAACCCGTCGGGAAAAGAAATCATCCGTGAGCGAGAACACATACCGCTCCAGATGATCCCGGGAAAGGCCGTCAGAAATATGATAGATAATGGCGCTGTGCTGCCGGCAGCTTTTCAGGATCGCTTTGGCCTTGGGCCGCCAGTCGCCGGACGGGTCGCTGTTCAGATCGAACCGGACGAGTGCCTGCTGCAGCCACTGCTCCAGAAGCTGGTCGATGTTCTGAAAATGATAATAAAAGGTGTTCGGGCTGATCTGGCAGCGCCGGACAAGCGCAGAAACGGTGATCCGGTCCAGCGGCATCTGCGCCAGCATGCCGGTGAACGCGTCCAGGATCGCTTTTTTCGTGAAGTTTGCCATAAGAGCCCTCCTCTCTTTCCTCTGGCTCCATTATAGATCTTTGCGTGAAAAATGTCAAAAAAACATGAAAAAAGCAGAAAACACCCGGCAGAACAATCTGCCGGGTGCGATTTTTCCAGATTCAGCCAACGTCCGCGGTGGTCACGGGCTCAAACGTTTCCACGCGGCGGATGCGTGCGCCGAGGTTTGTCAGCTTGCCGATGATGTCCTCATAGCCGCGCTCGATGTAGTGCGCGTCGTCGATGATGGTGGTGCCGTCGGCGCACAGGCCGGCGATCACCATGGCTGCGCCCGCGCGCAGGTCGCATGCGTGCACCGAGCAGCCGTGCATGTGCGGCACGCCGTCGATGATAGCGGTCTTGCCTTCGACCTGCACGCTGGCGCCCATGCGCCCGAGCTCTGCGGTATAGCGGAAGCGGTTGTCATAGACGCCCTCGGTCACGAGACTTGTGCCGACGGCAGTGGCCATGCAGACGGCGATCTGCGGCTGCATGTCGGTGGGGAAGCCGGGGTACGGCATTGTCTTGACGTTGGAGCGGTGGAGGCGGTAGTTGGACTCCACGCGGATCGCGTCGTCATACTCTGTGACCTCGGCACCCATCTCGCGGAGCTTTGCGGTGATGCAGTCGAGATGCTTGGGGATGACGTTTTCGATGAGCACATTCCCGCCGACGGCTGCCGCGGCCGCCATATAGGTGCCGGCCTCGATCTGGTCGGGGATGATGGTGTAGCTGCCGCCGGAGAGCGCGCGCACGCCGCGGACCTTGATGATGTCGGTGCCGGCGCCGGAGATCTTCGCGCCCATGGCGTTGAGGAAGTTGGCCAGATCGACGATGTGCGGTTCCTTGGCGCAGTTTTCAATGATGGTCATGCCGCTGCAGAGCACGGCCGCCAGCATGATGTTCATCGTGGCGCCGACGGAGACGATATCGAGATAGACATGGCCGCCGCGCAGGCCGTTCTTCGGCGCATCCGCGACCACATAGCCGCCGGTCTGCTCAACCATGGCGCCCAGCGCCTCAAAACCCTTGATGTGCTGATCGATGGGGCGGACGCCGAAGTTGCAGCCGCCGGGCATGGCGACGTTGGCATGGCCGAAGCGGCCAAGCTCGGCGCCGATCAGGTAGTACGACGCACGGATCCTGCGCACGAGCTCAATGGGAGCTGTGGCGTTGCGCACATGTGCGCAGTTGATCTCCAGCGTGTTGCGGCCGAGCCGGTGGATTTCCGCACCCATATCGTTCAGGATCTCAAGCAGCAGACGCACGTCGGAAATGTCCGGAACGTTTTCGATCCTGCAGCGGCCGCTGACGAGCAGCGTTGCGGGTAAAATGGCAACGGCGGCATTCTTTGCTCCGGAAATGGCCACAGAGCCATTGAGCTTGGCGCCGCCCTGAATAATATATTGAATCAAAATCGAGTCCCTCTTCAGTTAAGAGTATTACCGGTTCTCTTCTGTTTTACAAAGCCAAATTGAGCCAAGACAAGAATAACACACCTGCGGGGAAATGTAAAGAAAAAATGACAAAGCGGCTACACTTTTCTTCAAAACGATCGACCGGTCACGGAGCTGCGCGCACCTCGCGCGTCACGCCGCTGACATAAAAACTGCCCGTATCCGTCTCGATGCGCCAGGTGGGCACGAACCAGACGGAGGCGGAGGCTGTCTCCGTGGGCAGGTAGCCCTGCGTCACATCGCTCACGCGGCTGCCGACCCATCCAAGCGCGTCGCGGCTGGCCAGGAACTGCGTCAGCGCGTCCGCGCAGGAGATCCCCGGCGTCTGCGACACACGCGTGGCTGAGTCGCTGCCGGTATAGAAAACACCGTCGAGGGCGGAGAGCACGCCGTCCCGGTAGATCACATCGAGCGAATCCTCAAAGACCGGGACGCCCAGCAGCTTCTGCGTGGCGCGGACCACCTCGGCGCCGTCGTCCGTTCGGACGGCGGGCGCAAGCGTCTGGACCTGGTATCCGAGTGTGCGCAGAAGGCGGGCGGCGGCGCTGTCGATGCTGCCGACGGGGCGGCCGCCGGTCAGCTGGGCCTGGAAGCTGCCGCTGCGCGTGACGCGCAGCGTTCCGTGGGCGGCAGTATATTCCGCCTCATACCGGTCCTCATCCCCGGCGGAGGACGCGTCCTGGCCGAGCAGCGCCCGGGCGGCGGAGAGCGCGTCCGGGTTTGGAAGCTCCACGCTGTAAAGCTGCGGGCTGCGCGGAAGCGCAGGCAGGTCCAGCGTCAGGTCAAACGAGGCATAGAGTGTTTTGAGCTCCGCAAGCATCTGCCGCTGCTGCCTGTTCTGCGTGAGGCGGTCCGGCACGACCACGGCCAGCAGGCCCAGCGCGCACAGCGCAAGGATCAGCAGGATCAGATTTTTCATCCGGGAAGCGCTCATGGCGTGACTCCTTTTATTTTTTCCAGTTGACGCGCAGCTGACCGTCTGCCGTTTCCACATAGATAAGCTGCAGCGTGCTGCCGCCGGAGATGATCGCGGCAGCCTGGGCCGGGCGCAGCAGCTCCGGCGCGTCGGTTGTGCGCGTGCATGTCCGCACGCGGATACGTGCGGAGACGATCTGCGTGCCGGAAAAGATGACCTCTGCCGGCGCGTCTGCCTCGGAGAGCTCGATGCCGCCCAGGTAATACGAGAAGGTACATACGGCGCCGCCCTCCGTTTCGCGGAAGCTCCGGAGATAGAGCCGGGCGTCTCCGAACGCGCCGCCGGACAGGTCCATCAGCAGGGCGCGGGCGGCCTCGATGCGGTCGCTTTCGCGTTCGGATCCGGCGGCAAAGCGCGCATCTGCGGCAAGGACCGTCAGCTCAGCCGTGCCCTGGGCGCTGACGCTCAGCGTGCAGGTGGTCTCGGTGAAATGTGTGGTGCCGGCGTTGTCAACATAGCGCGCGTCGCCATAAGGATTGAAGCCGAGCCGGCCGGCCATTGCGGCAACAAAGCGGACGTCGCACGGGTTGGAGACTGCGCCCGCCTGCACCCGGGGCGGCGCGGAGATCAGACTCAGCGCATCCAGCGCGTCATAGCTGCCTGTGCGGTCCTCAAAGGCGAAAAAGCTCCCATCCGGCAGGAAGGGCTCCAGCTGTGCGGCGAATGCGCCTGCCTGGATGCCCGTTGCCGCGGAGAAGCAGCGTTCTCCGGCCAGATACAGGCGGACGCCGTCGCCGTCCTGCGCGAGCACATACCACTGCGCTGCTTCCGCGGCGGGAGCGCGGACGCTGAGCCATGCGGCGGTCGTCTGCGGAAGGATCGCGCCGGGATAGCAGAACGCGATGCTCGTTCTGCCCAGCGCGTCCAGAAGCTCCGCCTGCGGCGCGCTCTGGGGTGTTCCGGCGCTGTCGAGCGCCTGCGCAAGCAGGCCGCCGAGCTGACCGCTCAGCTCGTCCAGCGCATCGAAGTCATACTGTGCGCTGTGGCGCCCGGCGGTGTTGCGGAGCGTCACTGCGATGGGCTGGGCCGCGCTTGTGACGGCGCTCTGCACGGGCGGCGCGGTGTAGGCCAGCTCGGCTTCGTCGAAGCCAAGGAGCCCTGCGACCGGGCGCAGGAGGCCCGCCAGCCAGGGCGTCTGTGTGGTCAGCTGCCGCGGGAGCGCCAGAACCGCCAGGATCAGGATCACAAGCAGCAGCACGGCGATCAGCAGATCCTTCGCCAGCTCCAGCAGCCGGCGGCCGAAGGACAGGCCTGTCCGCCGCCGGCTCATGCGCGCACCTCCGCGGCGGGCAGCGTGATCGTCACCGCGGTGCCCTTGCCGTAGGTCGAAGCGATCTCGATGCGGCCCTTGTGCTGGTTGACGATCTCCTGCGCGATGGACAGGCCGAGACCCGTGCCGCCGGACTCGCGGGAGCGGGCCTTATCGACGCGGTAAAAGCGGTCGAACAGGCGCGGCAGATCCTTTTCCGGGATGCCGATGCCGTTGTCCGTCACGCGGACAAAGACCTCGCGGCCCCTTGTGCCGCAGCGCATCTCGATCCGGCCGCCGTTCGGCGTATATTTGACGGCGTTCGAGACGATGTTGGTGATGACCTGCTCCAGCCGCTCGCGGTCGCCGTTGACGTCCGGGATGTCGCCGTCAAAGGTGAGGGTCATGGTGTGGCCATGGTTCTGCTCGGCGTTGAGCCGGGCGGCCTCATAGACGTTCTGGACAGCTTTGGCGAACGGGAAGCGCGTGATGTTCATTTCCATCTTGCCGTAATCGATCTTGCTGAGCGTCAGCAGATCCTGCACGATGCGCGTCATGCGGTCGGCCTCGCTGATGATGACGTTCAGGAAGTTTTTCTGCAGCTCCGGCGGCAGCTCACTGCCGGTTTCAACGATGGTTTCAGCATAGGATTTGATGTTGGTCAGCGGCGTGCGGAGCTCATGGGAGACATTTGCAACGAATTCCCGCTTGAGCTGTTCGTTGCGGCGCTGCTCGGTCACATCGTGGATGACCACAAGCACGCCGCCCTGCGTCTGGTCGGAGGAGAACGGCGCCAGGAACAGCTCCAGCTCCCGGTCCCCGACGGTCTTCTGCGTTTCGATGTACTGCGGCCGGCGGAGCGTGAGGAGCGTATCGAGCTCCGCTTCTTTGGAAAAGATCTCGTCGAAGGTTGTCTGCTCGGAGAGATTCCGCGCCAGCATCTGCGTGGCCGCGGGGTTAAAGTGGATGACGTTGCCACTCTTGGAGAAGGCGACCACGCCGTCCGTCATGTGCAGGAAGAGCGTGGAGAGCTTGTTTCGTTCGTTTTCAGCCTCGGAGATGGTGTCCTGCAGGACCTTGGCCATGTGGTTGAAGTTCTGCGTCAAAACGCCGATCTCGTCCATGCTGTCAACGCTGACGCGCTCGGCAAAATCGCCGGCGGCCACCTGCTTGGTGCCTGCAGTGAGCGCGCGGATCGGCGTGATGAGGATCTGCGCCAGCAGAAACGCCAGCACCACGCAGATGACGATGCCGAGACCGAGCGCACGCAGGATGATCGTCACGAGCTCGCCCGAAAGGGCGTCCACCGTGGCGCGGTTGTCAAGAATGTAGGCGATATACTGCTCCCCGCCGCCTTCCACCGGGATGGCGAGGTCCATATAGTCGTTTGTGATGGCACTGGACTGGCCGATCTCGCCGTTCATGGCGGAGAGAAGATTCTGCGTCATGCTGACGTCTGTCTTCTGGTCAGAGCTCTCCAGCACCGTGCCGGACCGGTCGAGGATATAGACGTTCCGGCCGGTGATGTCGATGGACAGGCCGGCCTGCGCCATCAGCAGTTCCTTCATCTGCGCGGGTGCGTTCGGCTCCGCGGCAAGCTGCTGCAGCTGGGTGATGAATTCCGGCGAGAAGGTGTCCTCCATCTGCTCATAGAACTGGGACACGAAAAAGCTGCTCACGCCGCTGAGCAGGAACGCGCCGGTGGTCAGCATCAGGGCCAGGATCAGGATGACCATGATCATGACCATCTTCGTTCGAAGCGAACGCATGTCTTCGCTCCCCCTTTCCGATCACACGGTCTCAGCCGGCGAAATAATACCCGACGCCGCGCCGGGTGAGGATATACTCCGGTTTTCCGGGGTCGTCCTCGATCTTCTCGCGCAGGCGGCGCACGGTCACGTCCACCGTGCGCATGTCTCCGAAGTATGCGTAATTCCAGACCTTCTGCATCAGATCCTCGCGTGAAAAGACCTTTCCGCGCTCCCGCATCAGATAGACAAGCAGGTCATATTCCTTCTGCGTCAGGTCAACGGGCGCGCCGTTTTTCGTGACGAGATACGTCTCCGGGTTGATAACAAGCCCGGCAGCCTCCAGAACAGCGCCGTCCGGCGCGGGCTTTTCCGCGTAGGACAGGCTCCGGCGGCGGATGTTCGCCTTGACGCGCGCCATGAGCTCGCGCATGGAGAAGGGCTTGGTCATATAGTCGTCCGCGCCGGTTTCCAGACCAAAGACCTTATCGGTCTCCTCCTCGCGGGCGGTGAGCATGATGATGGGGACGGTGCTGCCCTCGGCGCGGAGCGTTGAGCAAATGTCAAAGCCGTTCATCTTCGGCAGCATCACGTCCAGCAGGATCAGATCCGGATCGGCTTCGCGGGCCAGGCGCAGGCCCTCTTCGCCGTCGAGTGCCTCAAGTGTTTTGTAGCCCTCGCGGCCGAGATTGAACTTCAGGATCTCCACGATCGCACGTTCATCCTCCACGATCAGCACGGTTTTTTCCATGATATTTCCTCCTGTCGATTCAAAACGGGCGCCGCAGCGCCTTCGGGTAGTGGTTTTTCAGCGTGGCGCCGTCGCCCTTTGCCCAGCCGAGACTGCATCCGTCGGTGCAGACGAGCGTCCAGCCGCGCAGCTCCGACGGGAGCACGTCCCCGGCCAGATACCGCCGAAGCGCCGGATCCTCCTCCGGAAAACAGATCCGGCTGGTGCCTGCGCGCAGCCAGAGCGCATAAGCATGCGCGGGCGCAAAGCGGTTTTTGCGCAGCTCCCCGAGCTCCAGCCCTGCGCGCAGCACACGCAGGCCCTTCAGCTCCGGCGTGCCGGGCGGCGCAAGATAGGCCACGGAACCAAACAGCAGCAGCGTCCCCTCCGGAAGCGCCGCGCCGGTCTGCCGGCAGAACTCCGCCAGCTCCGGCATCCTGCGCACGCCGGGCTCGGCCGGGAGCACAGAGCGCTCCGCCTCGCCGCGCTTCTGCAGGACGGCGGCATAGTGCCCCTCTCCGCGCAGCCTGTGCGGCCAGAGGCGGAACGTGTGCTCCAGCCCCGGGGCGGGATCCCGGATCCAGTCGGGACGGCCGGGGGAAAAGAACGGTGCGTCGGTCTCCGCCGCGTAAAAATCCGGGTGCGCATGCAGGAACGCGGAAACGACGCCTTCGTTTTCCAGCGGAGAAAACGTGCAGGTGGAATAGACGAGCCGCCCGCCGGGGCGGAGCATCTCCGCCGCAGAGGCAAGGATCTCCGCCTGCCGGTTGGCGCAGGCGGCGTTTGTATCTTCGGTCCAGTCCTCGGCTGCGGCGGCCTCCTTGCGGAACATCCCTTCGCCGGAGCACGGCGCGTCCACAAGGATCTTATCGAACCACCCGGCGAAGCGCGTCTGCAGCCGCCGGGGGTGCTCATTGAGAACGAGCGCGTTTGCCACGCCAAGACGTTCCATGTTCCCGGAGAGGATCTGCGCGCGCTTGGGATGGATCTCATTGCTCACAAGGATGCCGCATCCCTGCAGCTTCCCGGCCAGCTGTGTGCTTTTGCCGCCGGGCGCGGCGCACAGATCGAGCACGCGCTCCCCCGGCTGCACGTCCAACAGCTCTGCCGGCGCCATGGCGCTGGGCTCCTGCAGGTAGTAAACGCCGGCCGCATGCCACGGGGAGAGGCCGGGGCGGGCGTCGGGGCTGTAATACCAGCCGGTGGGACACCACGGCACGGGCGTCAGCGCAAACCGGCGCAGGTCGCCGGAAAAATCCGGCTTCAGCGGGTTCCGGCGCAGCCCGGTGCAAAGCGGCCGGTCAAAGGAGGCAAGGAACGCGTCATATTCTCCGCCCAGCAGCGCGCGCATATTCCGCAGAAAGCCTTCCGGCAGCATCCGATCCCCTCCGTTTTTTGTCATATACTCTTTTATTATATTTCATTTTCCTGCAAAAGAAAAGAGGCAAGATCACACGCCCCGACATGGGAAAAAGCGGCAGACCCGTGTTCGGGTCTGCCGCGCAGGGAACAGGATCACTTGTTCTTGAGCAGGTCGCGGATCTCGGTGAGAAGGACTTCTTCCTTGCTGGGCTCGGGGTCCTTCTTGGGCTCCTCTTCCTTCGGCTTTTCCATCTTCGCCTTTGCCGCGTTCATGGCCTTGACGATCAGGAACACGATAAAGCCGACAATGATGAAGTCGATGATGGTGGTGAGCAGGGTGCCGATGCCAAGGACGACAGCTTCCTTGACGACTTCTTCGCCGTTCATTTCCGCAGCCTTGAGCACAATGTTCAGCTTGCCGAGATCCACGCCTCCGAAGATGGCGCCGATGAGCGGCATAAGAACGTCACTGACAAGGCTGGTTGTGATCTTGCCGAAGGCCGTGGCAAGGATCACGCCGATGGCCATGTCCATGACATTCCCGCGGGCGATGAATGTCTTGAATTCCGCGAACAATTTCTTCATAATTGCTTCTCTTCCTTTCTATTTTTCGTCCCTTGTAAGGACTTTTTTTCCGCCCATATACGGCTGCAGGCACGCGGGGATGGTGACCGAGCCGTCGCGCTGCAGATGGTTCTCCAGGAATGCGATGAGCATACGCGGAGGAGCAACGCAGGTGTTGTTGAGCGTGTGGGCCAGGTACATCTTTCCGTCCTCGCCGCGCACGCGGATCTGCAGGCGGCGCGCCTGCGCGTCGCCGAGATTCGAACAGGAGCAGACCTCGAAGTATTTCTGCTGCCTGGGGCTCCAGGCTTCGATGTCGCAGGACTTGACCTTGAGATCTGCCAGGTCGCCCGAGCAGCATTCCAGCTGCCGCACCGGGATCTCCAGATTCCGGAACAGCTCCACCGAATAGCGCCAGAGCTTTTCATACCAGTCCATCGACTCCTCGGGCCGGCAAATGACGATCATTTCCTGCTTTTCGAACTGATGGATGCGGTAGACGCCGCGCTCCTCAAGCCCGTGGCTGCCGACCTCCTTGCGGAAGCACGGAGAATAGGACGTGAGCGTCAGCGGGAGCTCTGCCTCGGGGAGGATCTGATCGATGAACCTGCCGATCATGGTGTGCTCGCTGGTGCCGATGAGATAGAGATCCTCGCCCTCGATCTTGTACATCATAGCCTCCATCTCCGGGAAGCTCATGACGCCCTTGACCACGTTGCCGTGCATCATGAACGGCGGGATCACATAGGTGAAGTGCTTCTGATCGATCATGAAATCCCGGTCGTAGGCCAGGACGGCTTCATGCAGCCGGGCAATGCCCCCAAGCAGATAGTAGAAGCCCATGCCTGCCACGCGGCCTGCGGCATCCTTGTCGATGCCGTGAAAGCTCTGCATGATGTCCACATGGTGCGGGATCTCGAAATCCGGCACAACGGGCTCGCCGAAGCGCTGGACCTCGACGTTGCAGCTGTCGTCCGGGCCGATGGGGACGGACGGATCGATGATGTTGGGGATCTGATACATGATCTCGCGCAGCTGCTGCTCGGCATCGGCCTGCTCTTTTTCCAGCAGCGCGCGGCGCTCGTCATCCGCCTTGACCGCAGCATTGTTTTCGTCGATCTTTTTCTGGATCTCCTGCCGCTGCGCGTCGTCCTGCGCCTTCTTGAGCCGGCCGTAGAGCGGGCCGTTTTCCTTTGACAGACGGTTGCGCGCGGCCTTCAGGCTTTCGCACTCCTGCTGCGCGGCGCGTTTTTTTGCGTCGAGCCGAATGGCCTCGTCAACCAGCGGCAGCTTCGCGTCCTGGAACTTTTTCCGGATGTTTTCCCGGACCGCTTCCGGATTTTCTCTTAAAAATCGGATGTCGATCATGCTTGTTCCCTCCTGTTATTCCTCCAGCAGCGCATTGTAGCGCTCCTGCGCTGCCGGTCCAAGGTATGTGCTCAGACGCCGGAGCGTCTCCATCGCGCGGGAGAAGGTGACGTCTCCCTCGTGATTGGTGCTTTCCAGCGCGGTCAGAAGCGCTTCATAGGCTTCCTTCGTCCGTTCAAAATCCAGCTGCAGCTCGGAAAGCGCCTGGCTTTCGTCCCTGTGCTCCTGCTGCTGGCGCGTCAGCGTTTCGATCTTTGCCTGCAGCTCCGCGTTCAGCGCGGCGGCGGCTTCCGCCTGCTGCTTCAGCGAGAGGTTTTCCCGCTCCAGGTCGTGGTTTTCATCCTGCAGCGCGCGGTTCTGCTCCTGCAGCTGCTCGGCGTTGGAGAGCGCGCTGGAGCTCGTGGCATTGAGCGCGGAGATCGTCGCCTGCGACTTGTGCATCTGCACGATCAGCGAGCCAAGCACGAGCAGAAACGCCACCGAGAACAAGATCGCCATATAGCGCAGCAGCGCCGTGCGGCGGATGTCGCCCATCTGCTGCGTGTTGTCCTGTTGACGGTTTTCCGTGTTTTCCATCAGGATCGCTCCTTTCCGTTCAGACTCTGCAGCGCCTCATACAGCCGCTGCAGATCCTCCGGCCCGTAGTATTCCAGCTCAACATGGCCCTTGCGCCGGCCGGAGACGATGCGGACCTTTCTGCCGAAGGTCCGGCTGAGATCCTTTTCACACTCTGCAAGGTAATCCACCAGGGGGGCAGCCGGGGCCGGCCTGCTTCCAGATTTTGACATTCTTTTGCAGAGCTGCTCCGTCTGCCGGACGGACAGCCCAAGCGCAGCGACCTTCTGCGCGGCGGCGAGCTGTTCGCTGTCGGTGCGCAGGGCGGCCAGCGCCCGCGCGTGTCCTGCGGAGAGCTTTCCGCTGCGGATCATATCCTGCACCGGCGGGCAGAGCGTCAGCAGACGCAGTGCGTTTGCAACAGCCGGGCGGGACTTCCCCACGCGCGCGGCGGCCTGCTCCTGCGTCATGCGGAACGCGTCCATCAGCTCCTGATAGCCGAGCGCTTCCTCGATGGGGTTGAGATCTTCACGCTGAAGGTTCTCAATGAGCGCCAGCTCCAGCGCCTTTTTGTCGTCCGCTTCCATGACGTTCACCGGGACTTCTTCCAGCCCGGCCATGCGGGCCGCGCGCCAGCGGCGCTCACCGGCGATGATCTGATAGAAGCCGTTCGGCATTTTCCGGACGGTGAGCGGTTGGATCACGCCGTGCAGGCGGATCGATTCGGCCAGTGCGTCCAGCGCGTCTTCGTCAAAATCCCTGCGCGGCTGCGCGGGATTCGGTTCGATTTTCTGCAGGGGCAGCGTGACCGCTGTCTCCTTCCCTGCGGATACAGGCTCGCTGATGTCGCCAAGCAGCGCGCCGAGCCCGCGTCCAAGCCCTTTTTGTGCCATCGTTCCGCCTCCTTTCAAAGCGTTTCCTTCGCCAGGATCTCATTGGCCACCGCGTCGTATGCGGCGGCGCCGCGGCTGAGCCGGTCGTATGCGCAGATCGGTTTGCCATGGCTGGGCGCCTCGCTCAGGCGGACGTTGCGCGGGATCGCCGCAGCAAAGACCTTGCCCGGAAAGTGGCGCCGAACCTCCTCCGCGACCTGCGCGGAGAAATTTGTCCGCCCGTCATACATCGTCAGCAGCACACCGAAGATCGACAGTGTCGGGTTGAGCCGGCGCTTGACCGTCCGCAGCGTCACCATCAGATCGGACAGGCCCTCCAGCGCAAAGTATTCGCACTGGACCGGGATCAGGATCTGATCCGCTGCGCACAGGGCATTGAGCGTCAGCAGTTCCAGGGACGGCGGACAGTCGATGAAGATATAGTCGTACTGTTCGCGCAGGGGCTCCAGCGCGTCCCTGAGCGCGTATTCGCGCCGATCGACGCCCACGAGCTCCACGCCCGCGCCGGAAAGCTCCGCCGAGGACGGGATCACATCGCAGTATTCCGTTTTGACGCGCGCAAGCTCCGCGCTGACGCCGTCGATGACGACGTCATAGCTCGTGTGCGCGGATGCGCCCTTCTCCAGGCCGAGGCCGGAGGTCGCGTTGGCCTGCGGGTCAAAGTCGCAGAGCAGCACGCGCTTTCCCTTCGCGTGCAGCGCAGCTGCAAGGTTGACCGCGGTCGTCGTTTTGCCGACGCCGCCCTTCTGGTTGACACACGCAAGGATCTTTGCCATGGCGCACCTCTTTCCTGCCTGCGGTTTTAATGGCACTATTATATCCGCCTGTCCGGCAAAATGCAACTGCGGCGAAAAAAATAGTCCGAATGTTTCACGTGAAACATTCGGACAGACCGTGCACCGTCAGTAGGTGCGGATCACGGCCTTTACTTTTCCGAGTATGATGGCATTTGTTCCATCGATGGGCGTGTAGGCCGGGTTTTCCGGCAGGAGCCAGACGCGGCCCCCTTCGCGGGAGAAGCGCTTGACCGTTGCCGAATCGTCCAGCAGGGCGACGACGATCTCACCGTTGTCGGCGGTCTGCTGCGGGCGGACGACCACGCAGTCGCCGTCCAGAATGGCTGCGCCGATCATGGAGTCGCCGCGCACGCGCAGGGCGAAGCAGCCCGATTCCCCCTCCCAGGGGATATAGCCTTCGATGTTTTCCACGGCGAGGATCGGAAGACCGGCCGTGACCACGCCGACGACCGGGATCCGGTCGGTCCGGCGGACGCCCGGCAGAGAAATGGCACGTTTTTTCATCTCGTCCATTTCGATCAGCCCGGCTGACCGCAGCGCGTTCAGGTGATAGTGCACGGTGGCGGTGGACTGCAGGCCGACTGCAGAGCAGATCTCGCGGACGGAGGGCGCATAGCCGTTTTCCCCCACGAACTGTGTCAGAAATTGGAGGATCTGATCCCGTTTGTTGCTTGTTCGACCCATATCCAACGCTCCTTTGCTCTGTCGTATCATCAGTATAGCACATTCGAACAGAAAATGCAAACGTTTGTTTCAGACCCCTTCCAGATCGAATGCAGGAATATATTGTGTGCTTGCGGCGGAAAAATCCTGCGTGTAGCCGTTGTCCAGCTCCAGCAGATAGAGGTATGACAGCACAGCGTCATATTCCTCCTCTGTGATGGGCCGGTCAAAGGGCGGCAGCCTGCGGGCCTGCCCCATTGGCACGTACTGGCTCATCAGGCTCACCAGCACGTCCCTGCGCGGGAAACGTTCCGCGATCCAGTCCAGGACGCCCAGAGAATTGTCGATGGAGCCGGGCAGCACCAGGTGGCGGATGATGAGCCCGCGTTTCATTTGTTCGTCCTCAATGACGGCCGGCCCCACCTGCCGGTACATCTCTCCGATGGCTTCGCGGCAGACCTCCACATAGTCCGGTGCGCGCGAGAGTCTGGCGGCAAGCGTGGGGTCCGAGTATTTACAGTCCGGCAGATAGATGTCCACCAGCCCCTCCAGCTCGCGCAGCGTCTGCACGGATTCGTAGCCGCCGCAGTTGTAGACCACGGGGACAGGCAGCTTCGGCGTCAGGGCCGGCAGGATGGACGGCAGGAAATGCGTCGGCGTGACGAGATTGATGTTCTGGCAGCCTTCATCGATCAGCCGCTCAAAAATATCACGGAGCTGCCGGGACGAAATCTCCTTTCCAAACCGCTCCTGCGAAATGACGCCGTTCTGACAGAACAGGCATCCCAGCGTGCAGCCGGAAAAAAACACGGCGCCGCTGCCAAAGCTGCCGGAGATGACGGGCTCCTCCCAGTAATGCAGGGCTGCGCGCGCAGCAGTCAGCCGGTCCGACATGCCGCAGAAGCCGCGCTGACCGGCTGTCCGGTCCACGCCGCACCGGCGCGGGCAGAGCGTACAGGCTTTATAATCCAGCATGATGATCCCTCCGTTCCGGAATGAGTATACCTGCTTCAGCGGCTTTACACAAGAGGCTTTTTGTGATAAACTCAAAATGGAGGGATATACAATGAAACGATTGATCGCAGCCGGCATGGCTGTTTTGATTTTGAGCGGCTGCGCAGGGTGCGCAGCCGGAACGCATCCGGAGCAGGCAGCGCCGCCCGCGCAGACGGTGCAGACCGAACCGGAGCGCGCGGAGGATCGCCCTGCACCGCAGACAGAGGCGGAGCCTCCGGTGCAGCCGCTTGCTCCCGCGGAGCAGGAGCACCACGAAGCGCCTGCCGCGGACGCTGCGGAGCTGCCGCAGACGGCCGCATTTCTGGATGAGCCTTATACCATTGAGGCCGACGTGGAGGAGATCGTCAGCTATTCGCTTACGCTCCCCGCGCTGACGCTGGCCTCTGAGGAGGCTTCCGCGCAGGCAAACCGTATTTTTACGGAGCTTGCGGACACGCTTCGCGCGTATGCGGAGGGGCCGGTCTATGACGCGGCGCGCAAGACGGGCAGGATCGGCTTCCTGGAGGGGCGCTATTCCATTGAAGCCGCACAGGATGCGCTGACAGTGACCTATGAACTGACGGAGCGCTATGTTTCCTCGCAGGAAGAGACTGCGCAGAACTATACGCACGTTTATGTCCTGGACGCCGCCACGGGCGCGCTGCGCGGGGAGGAATCCCGCTGATGTTTCACGTGAAACAATCTGACGAGGGAATGCCTTCGCTCCGCGCGGGCGAGACCCACACCGTGACCGTTTCCGGCACGACCATCGAAGGCGATGGGATCGCCCGCATCGGCGGACAGGTCGTGTTTATCCCCGGCGCGCTGGAGGCAGAGCGCTGCGAGATCCGCATCACGCACGTCGGCAGACGCGCGGCCTATGCGGAGCTCCGGCGCATCCTGGAGCCGTCTGCACACCGGATCTTGCCGGACTGCCCGTATCATGCGCAGTGCGGCGGCTGCGCGCTGCGCCACATGGACTATGAGGCGGAGCTTGCCGTCAAAAAACAGCACGTGCTGGACTGCCTGAGGCGCATTGGCGGCGTAGAGATGGAAGATATTTCCATATATGGAAGCGCGGAGCAGGAGCATTACCGCAACAAGGTGCAGTTTCCCGTGCAGGAGCAGGACGGACGCGTTGCGGCGGGCTTTTTCCGCGCGGGGACGCATATCGTCACAGACATCGGCTCGTGCCGCATCCAGCCGCCCTGCGCCGACCGCATCCGCGGGGCGGTCCTTGCCTGGATGCAGAAATACCGCATCCGCGCCTACAATGAGCAGACACACACGGGCTATATCCGTCATATCTATATCCGCCGCGGCGCAGTCAGCGGGCAGATCCTGGTTTGCATTGCGGCCAACTGCCGCAAGCTCCCGAAGCAGGACGCGCTGGTCCGGACGGTCCTTGCGGCGGAACCGGGCGTCACCACCATCGTCTTTACGCCCAATGAGGCGCGCGGGAACACAGTGCTCGGCACGGAGTTTTTCCCGCTCTATGGCAGCGGCACGATCGAAGACACGCTGTGCGGCCTGACGTTCCGGCTGTCCGCACCGGCGTTTTATCAGGTGAACCACGCGCAGGCCGAGCGGCTGTATGACGCGGCGCTGCGCTATGCGGGTCTGACGGGACGGGAGACGGTGCTCGATCTCTACTGCGGCACGGGCACGATCACGCTCTGCCTGGCCCGGCAGGCAAAGCAGGCCGTCGGCGTGGAGCTCATTCCGCAGGCTGTGGAGGACGCGCGGGAGAACGCCCGGCGCAACGGCCTTGCAAACGCACGGTTTTTCTGTACGGACGCCGGGCAGGCCGCGCAGCGCTTCTGCGCGGAGGGCACACAGCCGGACGTGATCGTGGTCGATCCGCCCAGAAAGGGCGTGAGCGCCGATGTGATCGACGCCATCGACGCCATGCGCCCGCCGCGCGTGGTCTATGTCTCCTGCAATGCAGCAACGCTTGCGCGGGATGTGAAGCTCCTGACGGAGCGCGGCTACCGCCTGGCGGCAGCCGAGGCGTACGATCTCTTCCCTCGCTGCGCGCATGTCGAGACGGTAGTATTGATGTCACGCAAAGACACATAATTGCGTCAAAAGTATTGTATTTCCGGGCTTTCCGGGCATTTGACCGTCAGCGGCAGTGAGCAGATTTGACCGTAATAATCGCTCTATCAGAACATATCAATC
>CADCOJ010000089.1 GCA_902803075.1 Oscillospiraceae bacterium
GCATCTCTCTCCTTCTATCTTCCAATCCTTCCAGACAGCTACCAAGTCATTTTTGCTTCAAAACTCTCTTATGGGTGTTGGCACAAGCGGCATCCCTGTTTCGTTTCATTCCGGCGGCCTGAAAGACCGGCGGCTGCGGGTTTGAGCGGCGTATAACCGTACTTCCGCCGCTCGTGGAAAGTTTTCTCGGACGCGCATCCGTCTGAAAATACGATACCGGAGGTATCTTGATCGGGTAAACATGGAACACTTTCGATAACAGATAACAAAACGAAAAAACGGCAGCCATGATACGCTGAACAGTGACCTCATACGATCCGAAGATCGGTTTTCAGGGCTCAGACAGGGTGCGGCCGACGGAACGCCGGCAGATCAGAGCTCGATCTGCATGGTTTCGGTGTTGTTGAGCCGGTCCAGCGCCACCTGCGCGCGGGAGAGCTCCTCGCTGACGGCGGTGTAGTCCTCCATGGCGCGCCGCACGTCATAGTTGGCGTATTCATATTCGATGATGTTCGAGCGTCCCGTGTTGTTCAGCCGCGTCTTTTCCAGCACGCCGGCCATGCGCGAGAGCTTCTCCTTCCGGGCGCTGAGCTGGGGGATATAGACCAGGATCTGATCCACCGTCATGTTGAAGCCCTCCACGGTGTGCGAGAGGTTGAAGGCGTTGATGGCGTGCTTGATGACGCGGATGTCCCGTTCGATCTTGGCCAGGCGCTGCTGGGTGGCCTCATAGTCATAGGCCGGGCGGGCCAGCTCGATGTCCTCCGTGATGGCGGCCACGAACGTGCGGCTCTGGGTCTCCTTGCGCTGGAGCGCGATCTGCTCCTCCTGCAGCTGCTTGAGCAGCTTGTTGGCCTGTGCGGATGTGCAGTTCATATTGTTCCTCCTCCGTTGCCTGCGTGGGTTCCGGTTCTTTTGTTTTTCTCTAATAATTATACCGTCCCGGCTCCGCCGGGTCAATCCCCATTGCGCGCCGTCTCACACAGCTGCGATCAGCGCGCAGAGCCGTTCGGTGTCCGCGCGCGTGGTGGCCCAGCTGGCGGCAAGGCGGATGACGGTCCGGCCTCCGTCCAGATTTTCCCAGAAACCGTATTCCACGCGCGCCCGCAGCGCCGGGAGCGCGTCGGTCTGCCAGATGGGGAAGACCTGGTTGGTGGGCGCGTCGATGGCAAGGGGGATCCCGCGCGCCCGCAGCGCCCCGCGGATGGCGCGGGCGGACTCGATGGCGGGCGTGCCGATGGTCTGGTACAGCCCGTCCGTAAAGAGCGTGTCGAACTGCAGGCCGAGGATACGCCCCTTGGCCAGCAGCGCCCCGTTCTGCTTGACAACGGTGAAGAAATGCGGCATGCGGGCCGGCTCCGGAATGACCACGGCCTCACCGAACAGCGCGCCGCACTTGGTGCCGCCGATATAGAAGCAGGCGCACAGCCGCGCCAGATCCGGCAGCGTCACGTCGTTTTCCGGGCAGGCGAGGGCATAGGCCAGCCGCGCCCCGTCCAGATAGATGGGAAGCGCGTACCGGCTGCATACGTCGTGGATCGCCTCCAGCTCTTCCAGCGTGTAGAGCGTGCCCCACTCCGTGGGCTGTGACAGATAAACGGCGCCCGGCCAGACCAGGTGATCCCGGTTCTCGTCCCGGAAAAACAGATCCAGCCAGCGCTCCAGCGTCCCGGCGGAGAGCTTGCCCTGCGCCTGCGGCAGCGGGAGCACCTTGTGGCCGCCGTGCTCAATGGCGCCGGCCTCATGGACGGCGATGTGGCCGGTCTCGGCGGCCAGCACGCCCTCGTATGGCGCAAGCAGCGCGTTGAGAACGGCGGCGTTCGTCTGCGTGCCGCCGGTGAGGAAGTGCACCTCCGCCTCCGGGCAGCGGCAGGCATCCCGGATCCGGCTTCGCGCCGCGGCGCAGAATTCGTCGGTCCCGTAGCCGGGGGAGTGGAGCAGGTTGGTCTGCAGGAGCCTCTGCAGGATGGCGGGGTGCGCGCCCTCCTGATAGTCGGAGGAGAAATAGAGCCGGTCGTCCATGGGCGTCCTTCCTTTCCGCGAAGCCGCGGTTTTTTTCATTATAACACCGCGCCGCAGAAAAGGAAAGCGGGGAGTCCGCCCGGCTCTGTCCATGGGAGGCTGGTGAAATGCACAAATCCAAGGAGCCTGTTTTGTGCAGCCCGTCTACCTCTGAGGATACTTTTTTCCGTTTCGGCAAAAAGCGGCGCAAATGCCGTTCCATTTCAATTTTACGCCTGTTATAATGGGCGCGACAGGGACGGAACGCACACGGAGAGGAGACATGTGTTATGAACAGACGCACAGCCGCAGCAATGCTGGCGCTGGCGCTGCTTCTGAGCCTGGCCGCCTGCGCGGGCAAGCCGGAGTCCACGGGTGTCGGAGCCAAGCTGGACACGGTGCAGCCGCCGCAGCAGGCGGCATCCGGCGCCGCGCAGGAGAGCAGGCCTGAGCAGCCGCAGTCCGCGCAGCCGGATCCTCCGGACACAGGCAAGACCGCGCGTCCGGACAAGTCCCGGGACCCGCAGCCCGGACCGTCGCCGGACCCCGCGCCCGCCGACGGCCCGGAGCCGCTCGACCTTTGCATCAGCTACGACTACCGGTATGACTATCTGGAGGGCACGCAGCGCGCTGTTGACGCCCGCTGGCCGGCCGTGCTGTTGGCGCAGCAGGCGCGCACGGAGGGCGCGGAGATCCCGGCCCGGCGCTATCCGGCCCTCAGCGCCGCGCTGGACGCGCTGGCGGAGGATCTGACTGCGGCCCACGAGGAGCAGTACAGCCGGCTCCATGACCTGGCCGCCGGAGAACAGGGCGCAGAGCTCTACTGGAACACGGACGTCTATATCCGCCGGGCGGACAGCACGGTCCTTTCCGTCCTCTTCCGCACCGACGCCTATTCCGGCGGCGTGCATCCGGACTACTGGTTCTCGTCCGCCGCCTTTGATACCGACTCGGGCGAGCAGATCCCGCTTTCGGACGTGGTGACGGACATGTTTGCGCTGCCCGGCGTCCTGGAGGAGCTGCTGCTTGCGCAGTATCCGCACACCGAATTCTTTGACCTGCGCGCGACGCTGGAATCACTGACGGCCGACGGCGGCCTTGTCTGGACGGCGGACACGCTGGGCCTCACCTTCTGGTTCAGCCCCTACGCCATCAGCTCCTATGCCGACGGCGCGCAGGCCGTGACCGTATCATACAGCGACTATCCGGAGCTGTTCATCCCCGCCCTGTATGAGCTCCCCGCGCAGACGGCCACGCAGCTGACGGCGCAGGAGTCCGTACCGGTGGACGGCCGGACGCTGCGGATCGACGCGCCGGCCAATGAATACGGCTTCATCGAGCGCTATACCCTCAGCTTCGGCGGCAGCACCCTGACCGAGGAGTGCTGGTGCTTCCGGCTCGCGCCGTATCTGTGCACGCTTGCAGACGGCAGCCGGATGCTGCTGGTGGTCGCGGAGTCGGAAAACGACTACACGGTGATGACGCTCTATGCGCTGGAGGGCGGGAGGCTGCGGGAGGTGGACGCCATGGAGCCCACCAGCCTGGACAGCCGCATGATCTCCGAGACGCGCTGGGCGCAGGACGTGCTGACCGATCCGTCGTTCTTCTGCGCTGACACGCGCATCCAGCTGCTGGGCACCATGTCCGCCGAGGGCGTCTATGCCTTGACGCGGACCGGCTTCCGGCTCCTGTTTGAGCCGCTGATGGTCCCCGACGGCAGGCCGCTCGTCAGCAAGACGGAGCTGGAGGTCACATCCGTGCTGGACGGGGAGACGCTGCGCGTGCCCGCCGGCAGCACCTTCACGCCCTTCTCGACGGACGGGGAGAGCTATATGGACCTGCAGCTGGACGACGGGCGGATCTGCCGCCTGGAGCTCACCCGCGCCGCGGACGAATGGAACTACCGCGTGAAGGCCAACGGCCTGAGCGTGGAGGATGCGTTTGAAAACATCCTGTATGCCGGGTAACGCCGGCTGCGCATACAAACACGACCGAACCAAAAGAAACGGAGGAGACGCGATGACAAAGCGACTGCTTGCGGCGATCCTTGCCGCGGTGCTGTGCCTCACGGCCGCCGCCTGCGCGAAGCAGACGGGCGGCGCGGCGGACACACTCAAGCGGGCCGCCCAGAACGGCCCGTCTGCCCAGCCCGAAACGGACCCGGAAACCGGGACGAAGCCCGAACCCGAAGCGGAGCCGGAGAAGGAGCCTGCAAAGGAACCGGAAAAAGAACCCGAAGCAGAGCCGGAGAAGGAGCCTGAGGGGACGCTCCTGGAGCTGAACATGTTCAGCCTGACGTATTCGGACGACTGGACGCTGGATGAGGAGAAGCTCAAGGACAGCGAGAGCTACGGCAGGGCGGTCCTGTATGTGCCGGACGGCGAGAACGCGGCTGTGACCGTCACGCTCACCTCCGTCAAGGAGAACGCCAAGAGCTACCGCAGTACCCTGGCCCAGAACGGCATCGACGACTATGAATATGTGGAAAACCACGCCTATGAAACGCAGACCATTGCGGAGCTGTCCTTTGTCCGGAGCATCGTCAGCGTCTCCCGGGGCGACAAGCTGGTCCTCCTGGCGCGGGCGGAATCCGCCGGCGTGACCGACAGGATCGAGGTGGAGGGCGCCTATGACGACGCGCGGGTGGAGGCGCTTTTGTCCACGCTCGCGTTCAAGAGCGGGGACGAAGGCCAGAGCGATCCTCCCTGGCCGTGGAACGGCGAGCGCTTTTCCGCAGAGGACGCGAGCGTCCCGGCGGGTGATTTCACCCTGGAGGCGCAGTTCCTGCCCTTTGCCGAGAGCGTTGTGACGCGCGAGGTCTTTGAGCACCGCATCGCCGCGGTCGGCAATGACGTCTATGTCCTCAGCGAGGGCGTCCTGAACCGCTATGCGCTGGACGGCGCCACGCTGACCTTTGTGGAGCAGGTGGACATCCCGGCAAAAAAATTCGGAGACATGAAGGCCGACAACAACGGCTGCCTCTGGCTCGGCGGCTTCGGCTGCCCGCTGATCTGCGTGGAGGACGGCGCGGTCACCGCGACCTATGAGGGCGCGAAGGACGTGACCGTTGCGCCGGAGGGCACCTGGGGCATCAGCCATTTCCCGGGCTCCAAGGCGCAGCTCTTCACCCTTTCCGGCGGCTCCATGACGCTCACGGAGCATGATTTCGCGGAGCTGAGCATGATCACCTTCGTGGAGATCGACGACGGCTTCATCTTCCTGGCGGGCTCACGGGCAGACGGCTCCGGCCACGGCCTGTTCGTTTACAATTATGACTGCGAGCTGCTGTACGACCTGAAGGACCCGGAGGACTGGGGTCTGGGCTCCATGACCTTTGCCTGCGCCACCGCAAACGGCTTCCTGGCCTTTGACGGCAACCTGCGCGAGGTCTATCTGTGGGACGCCGAGGGCGCGCCCATCGCCTCCGTCAAGGACCGGACGCTGTTCTCCACGGGCTATCCCTGGTTCTGCGGCTCGGATGAGCTGCCCGACGGCGCCATCCTCACCGTCATGACCGAGGACCGGAAGGACAAATCCGCCACGGAGCTGCTGGTGTTCCGCCTCAGCGGCTTCTGAGCCGCATCCACATGCTTTTCACGGCCCCGGACGCGCAGCGTCCGGGGCCGTGAAGCGTCTGCGCCGGAGGAAGGAAAGAGGGGTTGCACTTCCGCGCGATCAATGATAAGATAGACCCGTGAGCATACTGTATATGCGTATATTCATGATATTCAGACCGGGGAGGAACCTGTTTTGCCCATCCATGTGAAAAGCGAGATCGCGCCGCTTTTGCGCGTGCTGCTCCACCGGCCCGGCCGGGAGCTGGAGCACATCGTCCCGAACGCGATGGAGCGCTTGCTTTTTGACGATATTCCGTATCTGCAGGGGGCGCAGCGCGAGCACGACGCCTTTGCCGCCACGCTCCGGGCGCAGGGCGCCGAGCCCGTCTATCTGGAGGATCTGGTGGCCCAGGTGCTCCGGAGCGACCAGGGGCTGAAGCTCCAGTTCATCGAGGATCTCATTGCCGGCAGCGGCGCGCTGGCGCGGGCGTATTCCGCGAGCCTGCGCAGCTATCTGCTCCGCATCCCCACCGAGCGGGAGCTGGTGCTCACGGCCATGGCGGGGGTGCCGTTCCGGGCGCTGAGCCTCCCATCGGGGACGAGCCTGCACGCGCTGCTGGGCAGCGACGCGCAGTTCATCATCGAGCCCACGCCGAACCTCTATTTCACGCGCGATACCTTTGCGTCCATCGGCCGGGGCGTGAGTCTCAACCGGATGTATTCCCATGTGCGCAACCGCGAGACGATCTATGCCGGGTATCTCCTGCAGCACCATCCGGATTATGCCGGGCAGGTCCCGCTGTATTATACGCCGGACGAGCCCTTTTCCATCGAGGGCGGCGACATCCTGAACCTCAGCGCCTCCGCGCTGGCCGTGGGCGTCTCGCAGCGCACCATGCCGGAGGCCGTGGAGCACCTGGCGCAGCAGATCTTCCGCGACGAGCAGTCCGAGATCCGCACGGTCCTGGCTGTCTCCATCCCGGAGCTGCGCGCCTTCATGCACCTGGACACCGTGTTCACCCAGGTCGACCGCGCCAAATTTGTCATCCACCCCGGCGTCATCGAGCGCCTGCGCGTCTTTTCGCTCACGCCCGGCGCCGGCGGGCGGCTGGTGATCCGGGAGCTGCCGGAGGGGCTGCAGGCCGCGCTGTGCAGCGTGCTGGGCTGCGAGGTGGAGATGATCCTCTGCGGCGGCGGCGACCAGATCACCTCCCAGCGCGAGCAGTGGAACGACGGGGCGAACACGCTCTGCGTCCGGCCCGGCACGGTCATCGCCTATGACCGCAACCGCGTGACCAACCGCATCCTCCAGGAGCACGGCGTCACCGTGCTTGAGATCCCGAGCGGGGAGCTCTCGCGCGGGCGCGGAGGCCCGAGATGTATGTCCATGCCGCTGATCCGCGGCGATCTGAACGACTGAATACCAATAAGCAAAGGAGAATCATTCATGGCTGTCAATCTCAGAGGAAGAAACTTTCTCAAGCTGCTCGACTACACGCCCGAGGAGATCCGCTATCTGCTGGATCTCAGCCGGGAATTCAAGCGTCTGAAGCTCACCGGCACGCCGCATGACCGCCTGCGCGGCAAGAACATCGTCCTCCTGTTTGAAAAGACGTCCACGCGCACGCGCTGCGCCTTTGAGGTGGCGGGCTTCGATCTGGGGCTCGGCGTCACATATCTCGATCCCAAAAGCTCCCAGATGGGCAAAAAGGAATCCGTGGCGGATACCGCCCGCGTCCTTGGCCGGATGTATGACGGCATCGAGTACCGCGGCTTCAGCCAGGATACCGTGCAGGCGCTGGCCGATTACGCGGGCGTTCCCGTCTGGAACGGCCTGACCGACCAGTTCCATCCCACGCAGATGCTGGCGGACCTGCTGACCGTGGAGGAGAAGTTCGGCCGTCTCAAGGGCATCAACTTCACCTATATGGGCGACGCCCGCAACAACATGGGCAATTCCCTCATGGTCGCCTGTGCGAAGATGGGCCTCAACTTCACCGCCTGCGCGCCGAAGGAGCTCTTCCCGGCGCAGGAGCTGATCGACACCTGCCGCACGATCGCCGCCGACACCGGCGCGACGATCCGCCTGACCGAGGACGTGGCCGAGGGCACAAAGGGCGCGGACGTGCTCTATACGGACGTGTGGGTCTCCATGGGCGAGCCGGACGAGGTCTGGGAGAAGCGCATTGCCCTTCTGAAGGACTATCAGGTCAACGCAGCCGCCATGAAGAACGCGAAGCCCACCGCCATTTTCATGCACTGCCTGCCGTCGTTCCATGACCGCAAGACCGTCACCGGCGAGGAGATCTATGAAAAATTCGGCCTGACCGAGATGGAAGTCACCGACGAGGTCTTTGAGTCGGCGCAGTCCGTTGTGTTCGACGAGGCGGAGAACCGGATGCACACCATCAAAGCCGTCATCTATGCCACGCTTTGCTGAAAGGAGCGCAGGACATGGCCTTTGAACTGCCGCGGTATCACGCGCCTGATTTCACCGCTGAGCGCCTGAAAAACGCCCCGGACGCGCGCTTCGCCGTCTGCGAAAAGGACGGCGTCGCCCCGGACGGCTACCACAGCACGTCCATGTACCCGGAATATTACAAGCTGAACGGCGTCTGGACGCTGGCGGCGGAGAGCCGCATGGATTCCAGCGTCGTCTGGCGCGCGGACGGCACGCTGGACGTGGTGGAGAACCGCAATCTCCGCCGGGGCGACCGGGTCATCCTGGGCCGCACCGAGTGCGGCGAGGACGGCATCTATCTGCACAGCACCGGCTTTGAGGAGCCGGGACAGAGGCCGGAGGACCAGTTCGTTTTCCGGCAGGGCCGGAGCCGCGAGACCTCCTATGCCCGGGATTATGACCGACTGATCGACCTTCTGCGCTATGAGAAGGAGCACGGGAACATCCTCTGGGTCATGGGCCCGGCCTTCGCCTTTGACTATGACGCGCGCCGCGCCATGCAGGCCATGGTGGAAAACGGCTATGTCAGCGGCCTGCAGGCGGGCACTGCGCTGGCCACGCATGACCTGGAGGGTGCGTATCTCCACACGGCGCTGGGCCAGGACATCTATACGCAGCGCTCCGTCCCGAACGGACACTATAACCACCTGGACGTCATCAACTGCGTGCGCCGCAGCGGCTCCATCGCGCAGTTCATCCGGGATTCCGGCATCGACGACGGCATCATCTGCAGCTGCGTGAAGAAGAACGTCCCCTTTGTGCTCACAAGCTCCATCCGCGACGACGGCCCGCTGCCCGAAGTCATTGCGGACGCCTATGAGGGCCAGACGAAGATCCGCGAGCTGGTGAAGCGGGCGACCTGCGTCATCTGCCTGGCCACCATGCTGCACACCATCGCCGTGGGCAATATGACGCCCTCGTTCCGTGTGCTGCCGGACGGCACGGTGCGGCCGCTGTTCCTCTATGCGGTGGACGCCGACGAGTGCGTGGTCAATAAGCTCCTTGACCGCGGCAGC
>CADCOJ010000090.1 GCA_902803075.1 Oscillospiraceae bacterium
GGACTGACAGATGCAGAAACATGAATATCTGGAGCTGGACGCGCTGGCTGCGCCGAACGGCTATGTTGCGCCTCCGACACAAGAGGATCTGGCATACGTCGTGCATTTCCGCAAGACTTGCCAGCGGTATCAGATCGACTTCGCGAAGGCCGATCAGGATGAGCGCAATTTTGTGATTCATATGGCGGAAAAGACTTTTTTCCGGAAACGTGCGTGATGTCGGCTGCGGGAATTTGCGTTCTTCAAAGCAATGCGTTCATTTATTGTGTAGTTGAACGACACGTCGTCGCAGGCTGCATATCGCTTGCGGCGACGTTTTATGTTTTGCATCAAACGTCGTCTCGCGCTCATTGCGCCGCTCCTCCTTTCCAAACCGAAGCCGCTCCGCCGGGCTTCGGTTTGGGCCTTGGGCGCGGCATCCAAAGCGTCAGGCGATCACAAACGGAGAAAACCCCGCAGCCGTTGAGACTGCGGGGCTTTCTTTGCACATCAATGGTTTCCGGGCTTTTGCCGCTTCCTTTTTCTTGCGCTTATCAACAAATATTTGTCGTTTCCGCTGCCGTTCTGCGCTCGAAAACGGCAATGGAAACGGCAGCGGATTTTGCGGGCGGGTCAGCCTCTGCAGCTCTGTTCCAGGCGCAGGTGCACACGCCGCTCCATATCTTCCCTCATCCCTCCGGGCTCTCCGGGGGAAGCTCCTCGTCGTCGCGGGCGCGCAGGCCCACCACCGAGCTGATGGGCAGCGAGAAGCAGATCGCCCGCGCCCGGGTGTCCGGGCCGGCCTTCTCGTTGATGGCCTTCATGATGGCCGCCTTCCGGTCGGCATAGGCCACGATATAGATCATGTCCTTTTCATCCGCCAGGCTCACGCCGAAGAAGCGCTCCGCCCGCTCCCGGCCGGTCCCCTTGGCGTGCAGGACCGTCCCACCGCCTGCGCCCGCCGAGCGCGCTGCATCCATGACGAAATCGGCGTAGCCCTCGTTGAGGATGACGATGATGAGCTCATGTTCAAATTCCATGCGCGGTGTCCCTCCTGTCATGCCGCTGTCGGTCAGATAGGCGAGCGACCGTGCGCCCGCCGCGCTTTTGATGGGGATGGTCATCAGGATGCCGTTGCCGGGGATGTCGATGAACAGGCGCCGCTTGGCCGAGCGGAGCAGCTGCGCCGTCTGCCGGGCGTCCGCCGCGGCGGCAATGACCGCCTTTTCCGTCGCCTCCAGGCCGTAGACGTCCAGATGCTCGCTGCTGGCCGTGCCGCGGCAGAGCATCGTCAGGATGCCGCGCAGTCCCGCCGCCTGGAACAGCGCCGCCATGTCGGCGCCTTTTTCCTGGTCCGTGACCGCAAGAACATAATACAGCTCCATCACACCGCCTCCCAAAGCTCAATGATCTCGTCGTCGCCGAAGGCGGCGGCAGCCGGCTCGGCGCTGCGGCGGCGCGATTTGAGCAGGTACACCGCGCCCATGGTCTGCACCGTGATGAGCGGCATCATTGCCACCAGCGCCACCAGCCCGAACGCATCCGTCATCACGCTGCCGCCCGACGCCTCGCACGCACCCATGGCCAGCGGCAGCATGAACGCCGCCGTCAGCGGCCCCGAGGCCACGCCGCCGGAATCGAAGGCGATGGCGGTGAAGGTCTTCGGCACGAACATGCTCAGGCCCAGCGCCAGCGCATATCCCGGCCCCAGCAGATACAGGATCGGCAGCCCCGTCAGCACGCGCACCAGCGCCAGCCCGTTGGCCAGCGCCACCGCCACCGAGAGGCTCAGCCCCATGGCCTTTGCGGAGATCGCCCCGGCGCTCAGCTCCTCCACCTGCCGGTTGAGCACATGCACCGCAGGCTCCGCCCGGATGATGAACCAGCCCATGAGCATGGACAGCGGCACCAGCCCCCAGCGCAGCGCGCCCTGCGCGAGCGTATGGCCCAGCACATAGCCCAGAGGCGAAAAGCCCACGTTGACGCCCGTTAAAAACAGCACCAGCCCCACATAGGTATGCACCACGCCCGCCAGGATCCGCACGAACGGCAGCTTCCGCAGGCGCAGAGAAAAGATCTGGAACAGCAGGAAAAATGCGAAGATCGGCGCCAGCGCCGCCGCCACCTCAAGCAGGTACGACGGGATGGCGCGCAGATACCCCAGCCCAAGCTGGGCGGTGGTATCCGGATTCGTGACCTGAACGCCGCCCGCGGCGGCGGTATCCGGCCGGAAGATGGCGCTCAGCAGCATGACCGACAGCACCGGCCCCACCGAGCACAGGCCCACCAGGCCGAAGCTGTCCGCCCGGGCGTTTTCATCGCTGCGGATGGCGGCCACGCCCACGCCCAGCGCCATGATGAACGGGACGGTCATGGGCCCTGTGGTGACGCCGCCCGCGTCAAAGGCCAGCGGCAGCATCTCCCGCGGGATCCACACGCACAGGGCGAACACCAGCGCATAGCACGCCAGCAGCATCCCGCGCAGGGACAGCCGGAACAGGATGCGCACCATGCACAGCGCCAGAAACAGCCCCACCCCCGCCGATACGGCCAGGATGAGCACGCGCGTGTCGATGGCCGGGACGCTTGCGGCCAGCACCTGCAGATCGGGCTCGGCCATGGTGATGGCCACGCCCAGCACAAAGCTCAGCAGCACGATCAGCGCCAGCCTGCGCGAGCGCGTGAGCTTTGCGCCGATGGAGCTGCCGATGCGGGACATCGCCATGTCCGCGCCCAGCGTGAACAGGCCCATCCCCACGACGAGCATCCCCGCGCCCACCAGGAACGAGAGCATCAGCCCCGACTGCACCGGCGCCGCGCAGAAGCAGACCGCGGCAACGATGGCTGCGATGGGCAGCACCGACGCGGCGGCTTCTTTGAATTTTTCCGCAAGTCTTCGTTTCTGCAGCATGGACAGCTTCCTTTTTGTGTTTTGTTTTTTTCCATTATAACAGAACTTCCGCCTTCTGACCAGTCAGAAAAACGGAAGTCCGCATGGTTGACAGCGCAAAGCGCGTGCCTTATACTGAGGGACGGAAACCGTCTGTTTTTTGCAAAGAAAGGAGTCAGGCATGGAGATCTCCGCACTGTTGGACGCGCTGCATGTGGCCGAACGGCTGAAGGACGCCACGCGCCACTGCTATACCTCCGGCGGCCGCCATGAGAGCGTGGCGGAGCACAGCTGGCGCATGGCGCTGGCGGCATATCTGATCCGGGATGAATTTCCGCAGGCCGATATGGACAAGGTGATCCGCATGTGCCTGATCCATGATCTGGGCGAGGCGTTCACCGGCGACATCCCCACGTTTCAAAAGACCGCCGCCGACGCGGCGCGGGAGGACGCGCTGCTGGACGCATGGGTCGGGACGCTGCCGGAGCCCTTCTGCGCCGAGATGCGCGCGCTCTACCGCGAGATGGACGCGCGGCAGAGCCTTGAGGCGAAGATCTATAAGGCGCTGGACGGGCTTGAGGCGCTGATCGCGCACAACGAATCCGACCTGTCCACCTGGTCGGAGAACGAATACGCGCTCAACCTGCGCTATGCGGACGACAAGGTATCCTTCTCCCCCTATCTCACCGCCCTGCGCGCGGCCGTCCGCGCCGAGACGAAGCGCAAGCTGGGCATGCCGCCGGACTGAGCCCCGGCGCGTTTCCGCCCGGCCTCTGCCCGGGCATCCTGTATCTGCGCTTTCTGAAGCCACCGCCCTGTACGGCCGCCGGAGGATCGGACCCCGGCGCTCCGGCAGCGGGCGGCCGGCTTCTTTTTTTGCCCGGGCGCTATTCTTCCACCTTCACAATCTTGACCGTAAAGGTTTCCTCCGCCTGTTCCCGCGTACTGCCTGCTTTCACGGCTTCCGACGGCACGGCTGCCCCCCAAAAAAGGACCCGGACAGCTATGCGGGGAAAGACCCTTTCCCCAGGCAGGAACACCCGTTATTTCAGCGCCGCTACATAATTTCGGAAGGCCTGCGCATCCTCCGGGGCGAAGCTGAAACAGACAAGCTGCCCCGTTTCCTGATATGTCGCAAAGAACATGTCAAATGTACCTGCGCCCTTGCCGTTTATTTTGACCGGAAGCGCCATTGGTTCAAGATACACATCCGTAAGATCATGTATCTGAACACAGGCTCTGATACACCGGAAAAGCGCTTCCGCAGTTTCCTGCGTTTTGATGTCAATGCTTTCAAGACAGCCGTTGGTGAAGCTGAGAATATCTTGATCGCTGAAGTCGATTTCATTTTGAAGCTGCCGGATCACGCCCCCGGTAAAGGCCTCCCTGACTTCGGGGTATAACGAGCCGTTTTCCGTGAGGTCAAGCAGGAATGCAAGGCTGTCTGTTTCGTTCAGAGAAAACGCAAGGATCTGGTTTTCTTCGGAATAATACAGCGTCTCATTGTTCCCCAACAGCCGATCCCCTATATACACGCGGGGATACGCAAGCTCCGGAATGCGTTTGACCCGACGAACCTCTGTCACATTCATGAAATATGAGATGAGTCTGTCGATTGCATGCGGATCGTCCACATATACACGGATCACTCTGCCGGTCTCCGGGTCTGTGTCCGGCGGGATCGTTTCCGCCCCGTCCGGAGCGGTTTTTTGCTCCTGCAAATACGCGGTCACGGCAGCCACACACGTTTTTTCGCAGATTGTGTTCCTCTGATCGGCGGCTGCGCCGACCATGGCCGCAAGGATAAGCACAAGAAGGATCCGGCGTACTGTTTTTTTCATGTTTTTCCTCCGACGTGTCAGACGGGCATCCTGTTTCTGCGCTTCCATGATATCATGTTTTCATCGGAACCACAAGCATTTTCAAATTTTCTCGCCTTCTACGATTTGAATCTTAACCATTTTTAATCGGTTTTCCGGATTTTTGCAAAAAAATCCGGGGAAATGCGTCCGCATCTCCCCGGCCCGTGCCGCTTTACGGCTCCTCCGCGCCGGCGGTGATCGCCTCCCACAGCGCCGCGCAGGCCTCCGGATTTTTTGCAGTCCTGTCCGTCCAGAAGCCGCGCCGGGCCACCGAAAGGCCCTCCAGCAGCGTCCGGTTCTCGCCTGTGAACGTCTGCCCCATCACGTCGTATTCATACGTCCCCAGCTCCAGCTCCCGCAGCACAGGGCAGTCCGTCCAGGCAAGCCACAGCCCCTCCGGGACAGGCCCCTCCTCCGGCGGCAGGCTCCCGTCCGGGAAGCAGAGCACGCCATACTGCGTCTGGAACAGCGCGGGATCCTCCAGCAGGAAGATGGCGCTGTCGCAGTTCTGCAGGTCGCCCATGAGCCGCACCTGCTCGGCGGCGGCGAAATTGGGGTCCGCCGAGGGATCGGCGAAAACGGAATACTGGTTCAGCCGCACCACGGTGCGCCCGTCGCCGTTGGCGTCCTGCGCCAGGGCAGCCAGCGCCTCCTCCAGCGCGGCGACGGTCTGCTCCGGGAGCGCGGCCTGCCCCACATAGGCCGCCTGCACGTCGGGCTGGATCTCCCCGATGTGCAGGATGCTCCGGCCCAGATCCAGCAGGAGCAGCAGCACCAGCACGCCGACGACCACATGCCACTTGTGGTAATCCCACCAGTTCTTCCGTTTTTCCGCGGGCGTCAGCTCCCGCTCCTGCTCGGGCTTCACGTCCCGGTATTTCCATTTGAGATATTCGCTTGCCATGCTCCATCCGTCCTTCCGCCGCCTGCGGGCAACTCGTTTTTTTGATTATACCGCGTTTTCCCGCCGAAAACATCATCAATTTGTAAATTGAGAAAAAGAAACCGGGCGTACCGCAAATGCGGTACGCCCGGAACATGCTGCGGCTTTATTTCTTCACGCCGAGATAGGCGCTTTTGACTGTCTCGTCGTCGGCCAGCTCCTGCCCGGTCCCCTCCAGGATCAGGCTCCCCGTCTGCATGACGTAGGCCCAGTCGGCCGTTTTGAGGGCCATGTTGGCGTTCTGCTCGATGAGCAGGACCGTGATGCCCTGCCGGTTGATCTCCCGGATGATGGAAAAGATCCCCTTGACGATCAGCGGCGCCAGCCCCAGGGAGGGCTCGTCCATCATGACCAGCTTCGGCTTGGCCATGAGCGCCCGGCCCACGGCCAGCATCTGCTGCTCGCCGCCGGAAAGCGTCCCCGCCGGCTGCCATTCGCGCTCCTTGAGCCGCGGGAACAGCTCATAGACCCATGCCAGGTCCCGGCTGTAATCGTCCTTCCGGAGATACGCGCCGATGCGCAGGTTCTCCTTGACGGTCAGGTTCGGGAACACGCGCCGTCCCTCCGGCACCAGCGTCACGCCCCGCGCGACGATCTGGTCCGTGGAGCGGCCCACCAGGTCCTCCCCTTCAAAGAGGATCTGCCCGCTCTTCGGGCGGACAAGGCCCGCCACGGTCTTGAGCGTGGTGGATTTGCCCGCGCCGTTGGAGCCGATGAGCGTGACGATCTTCCCCCGCTCCACATGCAGGCTGATGCCCTTGACGGCCTCGATGCCGCCGTAGCTGACATAAAGATCCCGGATCTGCAGGATATCCTCCATGCTCATCCACCCCCCAGATATGCGTCGATGACGCGCGGATCGTTCTGGATCACGGCCGGGACGCCCGCGGCGATCTGACGGCCGAAATCGATCACATAGATGCGGTCGGAGATGTCCATGACCAGATTCATGTGGTGCTCGATGAGGAACACCGTCAGGTCGAACTGCGCGCGTATCTGCCGGATGAACGCGGTCAGCTCCATGGTCTCCTGCGGGTTCATGCCGGCGGCAGGCTCGTCCAGCAGCAGGAGCCTGGGCTCCGTGGCCAGGGCGCGGGCGATCTCCAGCCGGCGCTGCTTGCCGTATGGCAGCGCGGCGGCGGGCTCGTCCTTCCATTCGTCGAGCCCCACGATCTGCAGCAGCTCCAGCGCCCGGGCGCGCTGGGCGGCCTCCTCCCGGCGGTTGAGCCGGAAGGCTGCCGTGAACAGGTTCGAGGTCCTGCGCAGGTGCATGGCTGTGAGCACGTTTTCAAACACGCTCATGGATTTGAACAGGCGGATATTCTGGAACGTCCGCGCGATGCCCAGCTTTGTGATGGCGTCGGGCGGATAGACCACGCGGCGGGTATAAAGGCCCCGGTGCTCCCCGGCATAGAGCTTTTTCATCCGCCCCCGCGGATGGCTCTCGGCAATGACGGCGCCCAGGAACTCCACCTTTCCGTTGGTCGGCTCATAAACGCCCGTGACGCAGTTGAAGGCGGGGGTCTTGCCGGCGCCGTTCGGGCCGATGAGCGCCACGATCTCGCCTGGATAGATGTCCATGCTCAGGTCGTTGACGGCCATGACGCCGCCGAACTGCATGGTCAGGTTTTCAATGTGCAGCACAGGCTCAGCCATGCTCTGACTCCTCCTTTCTGCGCCGGTTTTTCCTGCGCAGCAGGTCGGTCAGTTCCCGGTCGCCCATGATGCCGCGGCGGAAAAAGAGCACCACCACCATGATGATGGTGGACACCACCGCCATACGGAATCCGTTTTTGAATACGCCGGGCGCCTTGATGCCGAGGAATTTCCCGGAATCGAGCCCGCGCAGCAGCCATTCCAGCCCTGCGATATAGAAAAAGCTGGTCGCCACCGACCCCGTGATGGAGCCGATGCCGCCGATGACGACGATCAGCAGGATCTCATAGGTCATGGTGCTCTTGAACGAGAGCGCCTGCACCGTGCCCATGTACATGGCCAGCATCCCGCCGCCCACGCCGGCAAAGAACGAGGAGATGACGAAGGCCAGGCGCTTGTGGTGCGCAAGATTGATGCCCATGGCCTCCGCAGCCACCTCATCGTCGCGGATGGCCTTGAACGCCCGGCCGTAGGTGGAGCTGGTGATCAGCACGATCACCCCGATGAACACCCCGATGAGCAGCAGATACGACGCCGCCCCGGGCAGGTCCGGGTAGCTCTTGAGCAGGTTGGAGCCGTTGGTCAGCGGCCCCAGGGCGTTCCACTGGATGAAGGTCCGCACGATCTCGGCAAAGCCGAGCGTGGCGATGGCCAGATAGTCCGAGCGCAGGCGCAGCACCGGCAGGCCGATCAGATAGGCCACGAACCCCGCCAGCAGGCCGCCCGCCAGCAGCGCCAGCAGCATCCCAACGACGGTCCCCGCCGCCTCCCCGAACACGCCGGAGCAGAGCTCCGGCAGCGAGAAGCGCATGATGCCGCCCTGGAAATACTGATAGACGCCCATGCGCTTGGCCACGGGGATGCACAAAATCGCGTAGCTGTAGGCCCCCAGGAGCATAAAGCCCGCCTGGCCCAGGGAAAACAGGCCCGTGAACCCGTTGAGCAGGTTCATGGATACGGCCACCAGCGCGTAGACCGCGCCCTTTTTGATGACCTTGATGACGATATGGTAGCGCGGCAGCGCCGCGTCCAGGACGACCGCCGCCGCCAGGATGAGCAGCAGGATCGCCGCGGTCAGCACCGCCTCGCGCCGCATGGGTCGTTTCATCCGCCGCACCTCCTTTTATACCTTGTCGGCCGCGCTCTCACCGAACAGGCCCGTGGGCTTGACGCACAGGATCACGATCAGCAGCGCGAACGTGAAGGCGTCGGAGAATGTGGAATAGCCGAGACCCTTGATGATCTCCTCGCTCAGGCCGATGAGGAACGCGCCCACCACCGCCCCTGGGATGGAGCCGATGCCGCCGAACACCGCCGCCACGAACGCCTTGAGCCCCGGCATGGCGCCGGAGGTGATGGCGACGTTCGGATAGTTCGTGAAATACAGCAGCGACCCCACCGCCGCCAGGAACGAGCCGACGACGAACGTAAAAGAGATGACGGAATTGATCTTCACGCCCATGAGCTGCGCCGTCTCGAAATCGCGGGAGGCGGCGCGCATGCCGATGCCGATCCTTGTGCGCCTGGTCAGCCACAGCAGCACCAGCACCAGCGCCAGCGTCAGAACGGGCGTGACCAGCGTCACGCGCTTGGTGGACGCGCCGAGCACCGTCACCATTCCCGACACCCAGGGGATCGGGCGCGTGACGGGCTGCGGCAGGCCGCCCGTGAGATAGAACGCCAGGTTCTGGATCAGATAACTCACGCCGATGGCGGAGATCATCAGCGACATCCGCGGCGCGGAGCGCAGCGGCTTATAGGCCGCCCGCTCGATCACAAAGCCCAGCACCGCCGTGCACACCAGCACCAGCGGGATCGAAAAATAGAACGGCAGCGTAGCCGAGGAATAGACAAGGATCAGACCCGCCACCATGAACACGTCGCCGTGGGCGAAGTTGATCAGGCGCAGGATGCCATAGACAAGCGTATAGCCGATCGAGATCAGTGCGTACTGGCCCCCGGCAGATATGCCGTTCAAAATATACGGAAGCAGCTTCTGCACCGAACGATCACCTCCTGTTTACAGTCTGCGGGCATACCGCCCGGGCACATGCTTCTGGCGGAGCAGACGCTCCGCCAGACCGTTAAACCGGGGCCGTGCGGCGGCTCAGTCGACGCCCTGGACGGTGACGAATTCCCATTCGCCCGTCTCGGTGTTGGCTGTTTTGATGAACGCCGCGTCGCGCCGGGCGTCCCCGACCTCGTCGAACTCGATGCGGCCGGAAATGCCCTCATAGCGCACCGTGGGCAGCGCCTGCAGGATCAGCGCCGGATCGGCGGAGCCCGCCTTCTTGATCGCCTCCAGGGCGGTGAAATAGGCGTCATAGCCCATGGCCGTGACGGCGGAGACCATGTCGTTGCCGCCGTTGTTCGTCATGGCGTCGGGGTTGGCGTTGATCCACTCCTTGATGTTCGCGTCGAAGGTCGGGTTGCCGCCCTCCTGATAGAAGGTGGTGATCATCAGCCGGACGTTCTTGCCCCGGGCCGACTCCACGACCATGTTGTTGTCCCAGGTGTCAGAGCCCAGCAGCTCGCCCGCAAAGTCCTGGGCGGAGGCAGCCTCGATGATGAGCTGGGCATAGTTTGTCGAGACCGGCGCCATGATGACGCCCGCGCCGGCGGCCTTGGCGTTGTTGATGTAGGAGACGAAGTTGGCGGTGCCCTCCGGGAAGTCCTCGGAGATGACCTCGCCGCCCAGCGCCTCAAAGGCCGTCTTGAAGTAGTACACAAGGCCCTGGTCATAGTCCGAGCCCAGCATCGCCAGCGTATAGGCCTTCGTCACGCCGAGCGTATTGTAGGCGTAGCTGGCCAGGACCGGCCCCTGGAACGGATCGGTGAAGCAGACGCGGTAATAGACGTCACAGTCGGACGTGACCTGCGGATTCGTGCAGGTGACGCCGATGGCCGGGATGCCCGCCTCGGAAAATACCGCGCCGCCCGCCATGGATACGCCCGAGCCGTAGGACCCGAGCACCACCGATACGTTGCGGTTCACCAGCTCCGCCGCGGCCGACGGGCCGTTCTCCGCAGTGGTGCGGTTGTCCACGATCTCCAGCTTGATCTGATAGGTCTCGCCGCCGATGTCGATGGTCGGCTGCACATAGTTCCCGTACTGCATGCCGAGGATCTCCTGTTTGCCGCCCGCGCCGTTGTCGCCGGTCTGCGGCTCAAAGACGCCGATGCGGATCACCTTTTCGCTTGCCTTTGCGCATCCTGCGAACAGACACAGGACCATCACCGCGGCAAGCAGCACTGCGATTGGCTTTTTCATGCGTTTCTCCTCCTTTTTTGTCCATGATACGGAACTGCCACTTTTCCCGAGGTTATGCCTTTATTATATCTATATTGCACAAATAATTTCAAGTACAAACGGATGAATTTGTATGATTATTCAAATATTTGAAATTATTTCATAAAAATTGCACAGCGTATGGGAATTTGTCCCTCTTTTGTTGTGCAATATGTCCTTGCAGGAAAGACA
>CADCOJ010000091.1 GCA_902803075.1 Oscillospiraceae bacterium
CCACTACGGCATCGCGGGCTACTGGACCACGATGGCGGAGAAGGCCGGCATGATCGGCATCTCCGGCACCAACGCCCGCCCCTCCGTGGCCCCCACCTGGGGCGTGGAGCCCATGATGGGCACGAACCCCTTCACCTTCACGATGCCCACCGACGAGGAGTTCCCCTTCAACTTCGACTGCGCCACCTCCATCGTCCAGAACGGCAAGATCGAATTCTATGAGCGCAGCGGCAAGCCCACCCCGGCCGGGCTCGTGGTCACGACGGACGGCGGCACCATGACCGACTCCGGCGAGATCCTCCGCCAGATGCGCAAGGGCAACTGCGCGCTGCTGCCCATCGGCGGCCTGGGCGAGGAGACCGGCGGCTACAAGGGCTACGGCTTCACCACCATCGTGGAGATCCTCTCCGCGGCGCTGGCGGGCGGCCCGTATATGAAGGAGCTCAGCGGCAAAAACCCCGACGGCAGCAACAGGCTCTATCGGCTCGGCCATTTCTTCTTCGTCATCAATCCCGAATTCTTCATGGGTCTGGACACCTTCAAGCACACGGCCGGCGGCATCCTCCGCGGCCTGCGCGCCTCCGAAAAGGCGCCCGGCGCCGAGCGCATCTATACCGCGGGCGAGAAGGAATATCTTGCCTGGCAGGACCGCAAAGACAAGGGCGTGCCCGTGGGCGAAGCGATCCAGAAGGAATTCATCCAGCTGCGCGACGAATGCGGCCTGGATTACAAGTTCCCCTTTGAGAAGTAAGCACCGGAACCGGACACGGAAAGGAGATCATTTATGAATTACGCAGAAGAATCCCTGCGCCTGCACGGCGAATGGAAGGGCAAGATCCGCGTGGAGAACGTGGTGCCCGTGGAAACAAAGGACGATCTGTCCCTGGCCTATACCCCCGGCGTGGCGCAGCCCTGCCTGGAGATCCAGAAGGATCCGAGCCGGTCCTATGACCTGACGCTGCGGCACAACCTCTGCGCCGTCATCACCGACGGCACGGCCGTCCTGGGCCTGGGCGACATCGGCCCGGAGGCCGGCATGCCGGTCATGGAGGGCAAATGCGTGCTGTTCAAGGCCTTCGGCGGCGTGGACGCATTCCCGCTCTGCGTCAAGACCAGGGATGTGGACGCGTTCGTGGAGACGGTCTATAACATCTCCGGCTCCTTCGGCGGCATCAATCTGGAGGACATCGCCGCCCCGCGCTGCTTCGAGATCGAGCGGAAGCTGAAGGAAAAGTGCGACATCCCCATTTTCCATGACGATCAGCACGGCACCGCCGTCATCACCCTGGCGGGCCTGACCAATGCGCTGAAGGTCGTGGGCAAGAAAAAGGAGGACGTGAAGATCGTCACCTCCGGCGCCGGCGCTGCAGCCATCGCCATTGTGAAGCTGCTGCTGTCGGCAGGCTTCCGGCACATCACCATGTGCGACCGGAAGGGCGCCATCTATGCAGGCCGCGAGGGTCTGAACTGGATCAAGGAAGAAATGGCGCAGGTCACGAACCTGGAGAAGAAGGCGGGCAGCCTGGCGGATATGCTGGTGGGCGCGGACGTGTTCATCGGCGTCTCGGCTCCGGGCATGGTGACCACGGAGATGGTGCGGACCATGAACCGCGACGCCATCATCTTTGCCTGCGCCAACCCCACGCCGGAGATCTTCCCGGACGACGCCAAGGCCGGCGGCGCAAAGGTGGTCTCCACGGGCCGTTCGGACTATCCCAACCAGATCAACAACGTTCTGGCGTTCCCGGGCATCTTCCGGGGCACGTTCGATGTGCGCGCGTCGGACATCAACGAGGAAATGAAAATGGCTGCGGCAGAGGCTCTGGCGAGCCTGATCCCGGATGAGGAGCTGTCCGCGGACTATATCATCCCCAAGGCATTCGACAAGCGCGTGGGTCCGGCGGTGGCAAAGGCCGTGGCCGAAGCCGCCCGCAGAACGGGCGTGGCCCGGATCTGAGCTGCATGCACTCCTGCCCCTCACAGCCTGTTTGAACGGCTGTGAAGGGCAGGCGCAAAGCGATCGTTTGATTGAGGAGAATGTTTGAATGAATGTCGGTGTGCAGACAGGGAATGTCGTAAAACAGTTTGGCCTTGAAACAGGGTATGCAATGATCCGTGAGGCAGGCTTCGATGGGATCGACTGGAATCTGGATCAGGTATGGAACCCGAGGGAAACTGCGGACGGGCATCCCGCACCCTGCATTTTTGAGGAAGAAATGCCTGCGGTCCGGAAGTATTTTGAACGGGAGCTTGCGGTGATCGGGCAGAACGGGCTGCAGATCTTCCAGGCGCATGCCCCGTTCCCGGCGTACATCCCCGGTTTGCCGGAGCTGAGCGCCCGCGTGCCGCGTGTCTATGAGAACTGCATCCGGTTCTGCAAAGAAGCGCAGATCCCTTATCTGGTGATCCACGGGATCTCCAGGGCTTATGACGGGTCGGATATGACGCGGGAAGAAATGTTCCAGAAGAACATCGACCTCTATGCGCCCATGATCCCCGTGATCCGGGAAACGGGCGTTATGGTCCTCACGGAAAACCTGTTCCGGTATCACGAAGGGACGTGCTATGAAGCCGTCTGCTCGGATCCCGATGAAGCTGTGACCCTGCTGGACACGCTCAATGAAATGGCCGGAGGACCGTGCTTCGGCCTGTGCTTCGACGTGGGCCACAACAATCTGCTGAAATGGGACATGGCTTCCTACCTGCGGCGCCTGGGAAGCCGCGTCAAGGCGCTTCACCTGCATGACAACGACGGCTCCCGCGATCAGCACCTGGGCCCCTACGCCGGAACGGTCTGCTGGACGGAGCTGTGTTCCCTGCTTCGGGAGATCGGTTATTCCGGAGCTTTGAGCTTTGAAACGTTCAATTATTATGACCTGAAGCGGGTCATGCCGTCGGTCGTCCCGGTCCTGCTGAAGTCTGTGGCAGAGATCGGCAGGCAGTTTGCCGGGATGATCGGCTGCGCTTCATGAAAGCGGCGGGG
>CADCOJ010000092.1 GCA_902803075.1 Oscillospiraceae bacterium
AAGCGGTAGCTCTCGGCGAGCTTGCGGCTGTAAGCCCAGAAGCGCTTGGCCGCAAACTGCGGGCAGCCGTACCGATGGTAGAGGTTGGAGCCGTCGTCCTCCACAAAGACCACATAGTTGTCCATGAACTCGGCCTTTTCGGTCAGCTCCTTGTTCTGCTCCAGGAGCTCGGTGCACTTGGCGGTGAGCGCCTGCTTTTCCGTTTCCAGCTGTTCGCTGGTCTTCTCCAGCTCCTCCAGCTGGTCGCGCAGCTCGTCATAGGACTGCTTCGTCCGCTCCAGCTCCGCCTGCTGGGCCGTGGCGTCATACTGCGACTGGCTGGCGGTGCTCTTCGCGCTGGAAAGCTCCTGCTCAAGCGCGTCGATGCGCTCCTGCTGGACGAGGATACGGCCGTCCAGCACGTCGATCTCGCCGGCCTGCTCGTCGATGGTGCTCTGCAGGGAGCTGAGCTCCGCTTCGCGCCGCTCCAGATCGGACTCGCGCAGACGCAGCTGCACCAGCTGCTCGTGGCGGCCGGAGAGCGTCCAGCCCGCAAAGCCAAGGCTGGCCAGCGCGATGAGCGCCAGCACCGCGATCACGCCCCAGCGGGTGCGGGGCCCCGGCTCCTGCGGCGCAGGGGCGGGCTGCGGCGCGGGAGCGGACGGATGCGTCTGCGGCGGCGTCTGCATCCGTCCGGCCGGGGCCCGGGCCTGCCGGACAGGCTTCTGCTCCAGATTGAGCCCGCACTGCGGGCAAAACAGCTCGCCGTCCGCCACGGGACGGCCGCATTTGATGCAAGTGGTCATGTCTGCCTCCTATGAAGCTTCTGCTTCGCCGCGGGCGGCGGAGCGGTAGGTGCGCCGGATCACGGTCATACCGATGAGTCCCAGCACGGCAAGGATCACGTACGCGGGGACATAGCTCCCCGTCAGATCTGCGGTGACGCCCGGCACCACCGAGAGCACCAGCACGCCCAATCCATTGAACATCTGAAACAGCTGCATCGTCCGGTCCAGATGCGAAACGTCCGAAAAATCGGCCGCCCACAGCGAAATGCCGACGGTGCTGAAGGGCGCGCCGAGGCCAAAGAGCAGCGTCCCCGCAAGCATCACCGGGACGAGCCTCAGCGGCGCAAGGATGCACAGCGCCAGCCCGGAAAACAGCAGCGCGGAAAAGACCGTGTTTGCGCGGCGCGTGCCGTACCGGTCGCACACATGGCCCAGGAGCAGCTTCCCGGCCATGAGCGCAAAGCCGAACACCGACATGCCCAGCGACGCGTCCATCGCGCGGAAGCCGACGGAGGTGTTGAGCGTCATGAGGAACTGGAACGACACCGAGATGGCGCCGCCCACAAACGCCAGGCTCAGATAGATCAGCGGCCAGCGGCTGTGCGCCGGGTGCAGCGTATGCGCCGAGCGGACGTGCGCGCGGATCTCCTGCCGCTCGCCGTAGGGCTCCAGGCCGCAGGACTCCGGGCTGTCGCGCAGGAGCAGCAGGGCGATCAACGCCCCGGCAAAGCACAGCGCCGCCTGGAACAGGAAGCACGCCGCAAGGCCGCGGCGCTCCACGATGGACACGAGCACCGGCGAGAGAACGACCGTCGCCAGGCCGCTGCCCGCGGAGCAGATGCCCAGCGCGAGCCCGCGCTTTTCATGGAACCAGCGCGTCATGAGGATCGAGGTCGGGACGGTGGATCCCAGCCCGTACCCCACGCCCACGAGCGCGGAGGCGGCATAGCACACGGCGATGGTCCGGGCGTGGGCGTACAGCACCATGGCCAGCGTGCTGAGGACCGCTGAGCCGGTCACGCACAGCCGGTAAGAGATCCGGCGGCAGACCTGCGTGCTCACCGCCACGGACAGCAGATAAAAGATCATCCGTACCGTCGGCAGCAGGGATACCTGCGTATGGGAAAATCCGTTCTGCGTGCGGATATACGGCAGAACGACAGAAAACGTATTGACGCACACGCCCAGTATCGCAAACATGGATACTGTGCAGCCCAGGCAGATGGCCCAGGCATAGTGCGGCTTGCGGTGCATGGCGATCATCTCCCTTTTCCAGTATAGCGAAAGTCGAAAGATTTGTAAATATGGAAAAACCTGACGCCCTGCAGGGACTCCGCCCGGTGATCCGCCGCGGTTTTTCTTTTTTTCGTAAAGAAATCTTAACTTTTTGTCAAATCATTTGATTATTCCGCCCACTTGTGCTATGATGTCTTTACGTGTGACCCAACAGATTCATTTTCAACGGAGATAGAAAACATGTCACAGCTCAAACTCTTCGGCTCCGCACACGGCGGCGCGCGGCTTGCCGGCCGCAAGGCCGCGCCGAAACGGACCAAAGTCAAAAAGCCTCTGAAAACGCTGGCGATCATCCTTGCGGTGATCCTGCTGCTGGAGGGGCTGTATTTCTACTGCTGCTACGGCAAGGGCGCCTTCATCACCAAGTGGCGCACCATCTACATCAACACCGCCATGGACACCATGACGCACCAGTGGCTCGCCACCGCCTTCCTGCCGAAGAACGTCATTGACGAGGTGCGCGCAGAATACGGCAACATCAAGGGCGCCACCATCGGCAAGGAATCCACCTGGGGCTCCGTTGCCCCGGTTGACGATCCGGTCCCCGCCGAGACGGACCCCGCGCCCATCGAGATCGACCCCGAGATCAAGGTCGAAGAGCCCGAGCCCACGGAGGAGGAGCTCCGCGCCATGCGCGAGCAGGAGGCAAAGGAGCGCTTCTTCACGCTCTTCTGGGAGATCGACCCGGCCTCCATGCAGGCCTATCTCGACGAGCATCCCGAGGTGCTTGCCAACGGCTGGGACAACATCTACATCAATCAGTGCGGCTGGGATGAGGACGGCACCTCCATCCGCACCACCATCACCAGCACCTATCAGCCCGAGGGCGAGCAGGTCCTGGCCATCGACGCGGCCAACGGCGTGCTGATCGTCCGCCTGCAGGGCGACGACCACCGCGGCGTGCTTGCCATTGGAAAGGATCCGTCGCTGCTGACCGTGGAAATGGCCTCCACGCTGGGCCGCTACGGCCAGTCCTGCGGCCAGATCGCCGAGGAGCACAACGGCATCCTCTCCATGAATGCCAGCGGCTTCATCGATCCCGACGGCGGCGGCAACGGCGGCACGCTTGCCGGCTACTGCATGTCCAACGGCATCGCCTACGGCACGCATATCCCCGCCTGGGCCTATAAGCGCGCGGAGATCCGCACGGATAACCTCCTCTATATCCTCGACGCGCTCTCCCCCGTGGGTGAGACGTGCCGCGACGCCGTGGAGTTCACCCCGGCCATGATCATCGACGGCAAGAAGATGATCGACTATGAGTGGACGGGCAACAATCCCCGCACCTGCATCGGCCAGTCCGATAAGTTCGAGATCCTCATGCTCTGCATCGAGGGCGTCACCCGCGGCGTCAAGGGCGCCAGCACCAACGAGTGCTCCGACTATCTGCTGCAGCACGGCTGCATGCAGGCCATGAACCTGGACGGCGGCGCAAGCACCATGCTCTGGTTCGACGGCAAATACGCCATCGCCTCCTCCAATGCCTCGCTCCGCGCTTCCGGCGGCCGTCCGCTGCCGAATGCGTTCGTCTATCATGCAAAGCCCGCCCCGGCGGAAAACGATCCCGAATAACCTGCACAAGCGCACATGCAGCGCGGCAAGCCTTTGTCTTGCCGCGCTGCATGCTTTTTTCCCGCCCGCGGCCGGAGCGGCCTTCGACGAGCGGATCGGGAATACAGCGCATGCGGCCGGCTGCCGGTAAAGCTGAACGCAGGTTTTTTTATTGACAAATCAATAAGACAGTTGTAGTATGATGTTGTACTACAACTGTCTTATTTCTGTTTCTGACAGAATGAAACACTTGGGAGGCGCTTGCCATGCAGGAGCAGCACACGAAAAAACTGACTGACAGCGAGCTGCGGATCATGGAGATCCTCTGGAAGGAGGGCGCGTGCAGCGCGCGGCACCTGGCCGACGCGCTGGCGCAGACGCAGGGCTGGAACATCAACTCCACCTATACGCTCATCCGGCGCTGCATCAAAAAGGGCGCCATTGCCCGGGAAGAGCCGGGCTTTGTCTGCCGCGCGCTGCTGCGCTGTGAGGATGTCCGCCGCGCGGAGACGGAAAAGATCCTCGACCGGCTCTTCGACGGTTCGGCGGACCTGCTGTTTTCCGCGCTGCTGGAAAGCCGCAGCGTCACCCCCGAGCAGCTGCGCCGCATGAAGCGTCAGCTTGAGGCGCTGGAACAGGAGGAAGGGCCATGTCCGGACGAGATGTGACCTGCGCGGCGCTGATCGGCGCCATCAGCCTGTGCCGCGTTGCTTTCTTCCGGGCGCTGCCGAAGCGGGTGCTCTCGGCGCTTTGGACGGCGGCGGCGCTTTTCCTGCTGCTGCCGGTGCGCCTGCCGTCGCGCCTGAGCATCTATGCGCTGCTGCCCGCAGCCGAGGGCGGCGCGCAGGCGGCGATGCCTGCCGGGCAGGCCGGGGCGTTCATCCCGGCGGTGTGCGCGGCGCTCGGCCTTGCGCTGCTGCTTCTCTACGGCGCAGGCCTCCTGCGCCTGCACTGCATGGCGGGCGCGGAGAACGATCCTCGCGTGCGCATCTTCCTGGCGCAGCATCCGCTGGCGCGGCCCTTGCGGATCGTGCGGGGCCGCGTGCGGACGCCCCTGTGCGGCGGCATTCTGCTGCCGGTGATCGCTCTCAGCGAGGAGGCGCTTTCCTGCGGCCCGGAGGAGCTTGCCTGTGTCCTGACCCATGAATACCTGCATGTCTGCCGGTTCGATCCCCTGCGCAAGCTTCTGTTTTCCGCGTGCGTGTGCATGAACTGGTGGAACCCCATGGCCTGGCTGATGCCGGTGCTTGCAGGGCGCGACCTGGAATACGCATGCGACGAAGCCGTTCTGGGCTGCGGCTTCCGCCCGCAGGAATACGGCGCGGCGCTGCTTCGGATGGAGCTGCTGCGCGGCGAACGGCTGCCGCTGACCGCGCCCTTTCTCTCCTCCGGCACCGAGCGCCGTGTCCGGCGCATCCTGCGCCACCGGCCGCACGGCGCGGGCGCGTGGCTTGCCGCCGCCGCCCTGGCCGCAGGCATCCTTCTTGTGTTTGCCACGGCGCCGGCCGCGCTTCCCGCCCAGGCCGCGCCGGAAGCCCTCCGGGCTGACCCGCTGCCGCAGCAGAGCATGGCTGTGCACGCCGCGCCGCAGACGGGATCTCCGGCTTTGCAGCCCGCTTTGTATGATGCCCCGGATCCCTACTGCGATTTCGTCCTGCTCGACCGGCGCAGCCATGTGGAGCTTCTGGCGATGGAGGGCGTCATGCGCGAGCTTCAGGAAACATATCACGCGCGCTTTGTCCGCGTCACCATGGAAAGCGAAGCGCGCGGCTGCGTCAGTATCTACCGTCCGCCCGTCAGATGACCGGAGCGGAGAAAGGAGCCTTGCCCATGCAGCTCAGACACGGACTGCGCAGCGCACTGCGCGCGCCCGGCGCGGCGCTTCTGACAGCGCTGCTGCTGTTTCTGGTGACCACATTGCTCGGCGCGTCGCTGGGCGCAGCATCTTCCGTTTCCCGGACGCTCACAACGCTGAGCGGAAGCTACACGACCATTGCCCTGGCTGAGGCCGCCGGAGAGGACGCGCCGGATGCCCAGGCGCTTGCCGCCCTCAGCGCGGAGATCTCCGCGCTGCCGCTGCCGTCCTCCGTGCAGGCCTGGCAGCCGGATGTGCTTGCCCAGTGCATGCTGCCGCCCTGCGGCGACGAACCCGGCGCCCGTGAGGCGGCGCCATACGGCGTGCTGCTGATCCGCACGCAGCCGCCCGGCGTATTCTCCTCCCGCGGGACGCTGCCCGCCGCCGTGGATGCGGTGCTCTTTTCCACGCGGGATATGCAGGGGAAGCTCATCGAGGTCTATTGGCCCGGGCTTGAGCCCGGCTGCACCTGCCTGGTCTGGGGCAAGTGGTATCCCGGCGTGGTGGGTGCGTATGCCTGCCTGGACATCCTGTCCGAGCCGCTGGTGATCCCGGAGGGGGAGGACCCCCTTCAGACAGACGGCGCGCAGGCGTTCACGGCGCTTGCCGAACAGCTTGCCGTCCGCCTGCGCAGCGTCACGGCGGCCATGCCTGCGGACCCGGAAGCCTGGTTCCCCTTCCAGCAGGAGCTCGTCACGCTCAGCGCGGGGCGCATGTTCACCGCGGAAGAGCTTGCCTCCGGCGCGCGTGTCTGCCTCATGCCGGAATGGATGGCAAAGGCTGAGGGCGTCGCCGTCGGGCAGCGCATCCGCCTGTCCCTGGCGGCAGGCACAGCCTGCCCGGTCATGGAAAGCTATGTCCCGGCGCAGGGCTTCAGCATCTCGGAGGACTATCTCATCGTGGGCCTGCTGCGCACCAAGCGCGCATGGTCCAACACGCTTTTCCTGCCGCCGCAGCCGGAGCTTGCAGGCTCCTCCTGCCGCGACACGGCTTTGCTTGGCCAGTTCCGGCTGAACAACGACGGTGCGGAAGCGTTCCTGCTCTGGGCCGGGGAGCATCTGCCGGCGGACGTCCGCGTCACCGTCTATGACCAGGGCTATGCCGAAGCCGCACGGCCCATCCGGCTGATGCTCCGCGCCATGCGGCTGATCGCCGCCGTGTGCGCGCTGGCCGGGGCGGCCTTCCTGCTGCTGAGCGTATGGCTCTGCGTGTCGCGGCAGAGGCGGGCGGGACTTCTGATGCACCGCATGGGCGTGTCCGCAGGGGGCATCGTGTGTTATTTTGTCGGCGCGCTGCTGCCCTCCGGCGCCGCGGCCATGCTGGCCGGCGCGCGCTTCAGCCGATATGCCGCCGGAAAGCTCACCGCGCTCCTTGCCGCCCGGCTCAACGCCGGGACGGTGGACCTGCGCTTTTCCAACGCGCATCTGAGCACGCAGAAATCTGTCCGGCTGCTGGAGCAGAATGTGCCGGACGGCTTTTACCGGCTGCTGGCCGGAGGGGTCCTGCTGCTGGCGGCGCTGCTCTGCGCGGTTCTGGCGGTACGCACTGCGGTGCGCGTCTCCCCGCGCGCGCAGCAGACGGCGCGGCGCACGCGGACACGGACGCATACGCTCCGCGGAGGGGCCGCCAAATATGCTGCGCTTGCGGCCGGGCGCGGCGGCATGCGCACGCTTGTCAGCGTTGCCGCGCCGATGCTGGCGGTGATCCTCTTCTGCGCGCTGGCCGCCGTCCGCACAGACACGCAGACGCAGCTGCAGCGGCTGCAGACGGATTCCACGATCCGCGGCTACTTCACATCGCTGGAGGGCAGCGTCTCGGACAGCCTGCTGCTTTATTTCAGCGACGTGCACGAGGTATCCGCGCTGCCGCAGGTGCGCGGCGTCACCGTCACCACCGGCGAGACGAGCGTCTATTATATCGGCCGGCTGGAGGATGGGAAGATCCGGGACGCGTTCACGCCGCCGGAGATCCCGCACGGCGTGTTCCAGGCCTCCCGGCTGACGGAATTTTATGCCGCCACGCTCCCCGTCATGGTGCCCGCAAGCGCCATGGACGATGTGCCGCGCCTGATGTTCCGCGGCGGCACGGAGGTGCAGTGGGCGGAAGGATACGACGCGCAGATCCTCCGGGGCTGGCAGTGGGACGAGGTGCAGGCGTGCAGCGTGAGCCTCCATATTCCGGCGGCTGGCGGCGAGAGCTGGCAGGAGGAGGAAGAGAATGTTCGCGTCAAGCTTTACAGCTGCGCGGCAGTTTTGTCGATGGAGCGCTACGGGGCGATGCCCTGCGTGCTGTCCCAGTCGTTTCTGGCGGAGCACGCTCTCGCGCTGGGCGACGAATTCCTGCTTGCCGCAGGCATCCAACGGGACCACACGGAGGTCTGGCGGATGAAGGCCGTCGGGTGCTATGCGAAAAGCGTCGGAAAAGAGACGGTCTATGTGCCGCTGTTCTATCCCACGGCGGCGGACGAGCGCTCCGCGCTCCTTCCCTTCGGCACGCCCCAGTGGAGCA
>CADCOJ010000093.1 GCA_902803075.1 Oscillospiraceae bacterium
CCGGCGAGTCGTCTGAGCCGGAAGACGGCGAGAAAAAAATAACGCTCCCTGCGCGTGAACGCACAAAACCGAAAAAAAAGCGCCGCCGCAAAAGCCGCTGGATCCTGCCGGTGCTGCTGACGCTTCTGATCCTCGGCGGCGCAGGCTTTGCTGTCTGGCACTTCTTCATCGCTCCAACCAACATCTTCATCGACAACATCCGCGTGACCGATATCGGCACGAGCCATCTGACCGTCCTGGCCGAATCCAAGGAGCCTGCCGGCACCTTCGACCTCACCTGCTCCGACGCCTACGGCAACCAGAACCGCAAGCCATGCCAGCCGGGCACTGCCGTGACATTTGAAGGTCTTGCCTCCGGCACGCAGTACACCATCGCAGCCTATCCCAACAACGGCGAAAAGCTCAACGGAACCTATTCCACCACTGCCACGACCAATGCCCTGACCGAGCTTCTGAGCTTCACGGCCACGCCCGTGTCGGTCACGCAGGCTGAGCTGAACCTCATTGTGCGCAGCGGACCGGACCCGGAGCTCTGGACGGTTACATACGGCGCGCAGAACGTGCCTGCGAAAACCGTTGCCTTTGCCGGACACAGTGTCGTCATCAGCGACCTGCGCTCGAACACTGAGTACACCTTCACGCTCCAGGCGCCGGAGAACACCGAGCTGACCGGGCAGACGAGCGTCACGTTCTCCACCGTTCCGACCGTTGACATTGTCCCGGATTCCACGACGGTGGCCCTGTCCAGCACCTCCGCAATCCTGACATGGCAGTATGAGGGCGACGCGCCCGAGGCCTGGAATGTTACACTGGAGGATGCCGACGGCAACGTCATCGAGCAGAGCGTCTCTGTCCCGAACGTCACGTTTGAAAACCTGACCTCCGGCATGGAGTACCGCGCAACGATCTCCTGCCCCAGCATGCTGCACACCTACACCATGCGCATCACCCCGACCATCACAAAGCTGACTGAATTCACCGCGACGCCGGTCAGCGATGCCAACGGCTTCACCCAGAGCGTACAGATCTCCTGGACATGCGAGACCGACCCCACCAACCCCGGCTGGACGGTCACCTATCGCCAGACGGATCTGCCCGACAGTGAGCCTGTCACCGTTGAGACGAGCGAGCAGTCCATCACCATTGACACTGCGAACGTCTATCCCAATGCCGGGTATGAGGTCTCCATCGCCCAGACAAACGGCGATGAGCTTGCCGGCCAGACATCCCTCACCTTCCGCACGGCCAATCCGAACCGGCGCTATACAGCCCGCGGCGTCACCACGCCTTACACCGGCCTGTTCCTCGCGCCGGATAAGGAGACGTTCCGCTATCTTGACCTGTCCCAGACGCGCACGAGCTTCCAGCCCACGGAAAAGATCGCGTTCGACATCGAGTCGCTCGGCGCCGTGAATACCGGCAGCTCCGAGATGACAACGATCAACCTTGTGATCCGCAAGGCGGACGGCACATTCGTTGACGTCCACACCTACCAGATGGCCTGGAACACCATGTGGGAAAAGAACATGTTTGTCGGTGCGTTCCCGCGCACGCCGCAGGAGGAAGGCAATTACGTTCTGTCCATCTATTTCGGCAGCGCACTTGTTTCTTCCGCAGAATTTGAGATCAAAAAATGACCCATGCATCCGGGAGCACTGCAGACCATGCAGTGCTCCCGGATCCTGCAAATACCAAAGCCGCGGCCATTGGCCGCGGCTTTGTGTTTTGATGCTCGTTTATCGGATGTGAAGCAGCGCTGTGGCAAACGAAAAATAGACCAGCAGCGAAAGAAAATCGACGATGGTGGTGATGAGCGGCGAGGCCATGACCGCCGGGTCAAAGCCGATCCGCTTGGCCAGCAGCGGAAGCGTGCAGCCGACAAACTTGGCAATACAGACCGTCAAGACCATCGACAGACAGACGACCAGTGCTACCGACGTTGTGACTGCCTCGTTGTGCAGCATCATCCGGTCGATCAGCATGATCTTGGCGAAGCACGCCACAGCCAGACACAGGCCGCACAGGAC
>CADCOJ010000094.1 GCA_902803075.1 Oscillospiraceae bacterium
GCCGGCGGACTGGCCGGCCATTTTGCCGGCAGGCTGTTCCGGGAGGAGCAGCAGCAGGCGCTCAGCCGCGTCTGCGGCGTCAGCGTCATCTTCCTTGCGATCGCAGGCGCGATGCAGGGGATGCTGCGCCTGGAGCAGGGGGCGCTCGTCAGCGGGCGGTCCATGTTCGTTGTGCTCTGCCTGGCGCTCGGGACGGTGGCAGGCGAGCTGATCGGCATTGAGCGCGGCTTCGAGCGCTTCGGGGAATGGCTGAAGGCGCGGACCGGCAACAGCGGCGACCGGCAGTTCGTCGGCGCCTTCGTGACCGCTTCGCTGACCGTCAGCATCGGGGCCATGGCCATTGTCGGCGCGATCCAGGACGGCCTTACGGGCGACTGGTCCACGCTGAGCGTCAAGGCGGTCCTGGACTTTCTCATCATTGCGGTCATGACCTCCTCGCTGGGGAAGGGATGCGTGTTTTCCGCCATCCCGGTGTTCGTATTTGAAGGGGGCGTCACGCTGCTGGCGCGGCTGCTCGCGCCGGTCATGACGGAGCTGGCCGTGGCAAATCTGGCGCTGGTCGGATCCGTCCTGATCTTCTGCGTGGGCGTCAACCTTGTGTTCGGAAAGACGCTCCGGGTGGCCACCATGCTGCCCGCGGTGGTGCTTGCCGTGCTTGCGGCATATCTTCCATGGAACTTCTGAGCGTTCTCTCTGATTCCGAAAAAACGGTCAGGCGGTGCGGGTTTTCCCGCACCGCCTGTTTTTTGCGCGCTTATCCGATGAAGTCGACGGCGCTTTTGCAGATGAAATAGAAGCGGCGGTCGGCCTCGTTGGCAAGGATGAGCACATCCCCGATCTCACCGAGCACACGCGCGTTGCCCACAACAAGGCTCCCCGCCGCAACGGTGGCCGGGCTGCGCACGCCGGAGACGTCCCCGCCCGTGCAGGGCGTGGGCTTTGCCGGCGCGACGGGCGCGGGGGGACAGCCGCCGTGGGTGGCCTGCCAGAACAGCCGCACCAGGCGGCTGTAGGCCAGGGCGGGATCGACGGGACCGTCGTCCGCGAAGCGCTCGACATCCGCAGGCGGCTCCGGCACGGTAAAGACGGCCGCAATGATCCGGCAGACGGAGAGCTCCGCATTCTCCAGCACCGGGCCTGCCCCGGCGCAGGCGGGCACGGCCGGATAGAGCGGGCCGGACACGCGCAGATGCTCGCAGGTGTTGGGGGTGATGCCGACGAACCGGCCGGCCAGCGGGCCGGTCAGATTGTCATAGGGCGCAGGCGCGGGCGCGGGGCACTCCACCGCCGAGCCCAGGGAGGACGCGTGCGTCAGGAACACGAACCGGTCGTAATCGACCAACGGCGCGAAGCGCGGGTCGCACAGCAGCTGCAGCGCCGCGACCAGGCCCGCCGCACATGTACAGCAGCAGCCGTCCTCGCAGGTGATGTCGGCCTCCTGCACGGGGCTGATGCATGGCGGCGCAGGGGGACAGGGCGGGAACGGCGGCCGGGGCGGACGCGGCGGACGGCCGCAGGCACAGCCCCGGGCGTCTTCGGTCTGCGCGGCGCAGTCCTGGCCGAGGGGGCCGGTGGTGGTGTAATGACAGGCTTCACTCATGGGGTTCACTCCTCCTGAACGTTTGGTCATGTTCTTTGCTATCCCTACGATATGCCGCGCGCGCCGGGATGGTGCAGCTTGCATCTTTACATTTTTTCTGATAAACTGAATAAAAAAGTTGCATTTCCTGCGGAAAGCTGGTGGTTTAATGAGAAAAACCATTTTTTGGGTCGCACTGGCATGCGCCCTGGCGCTGCTCTGCCCCCGGGCCCGGGCCGCCTCGGAGGAGCTGGAGGCGCTCATGGCGGAGTTCCGCGCCCGGTATGAGCTGGACGAGAGCAGCTTTGCCCTATCCTACTGCGACACCGTCACCGGCGAGGAATACAACTACAACGAGACGGCCTTCATGGTCGCTGCCAGCACCTATAAGCTGCCGCTGAACCTCTATTATTATGAACTGGAGGCTGCCGGAGAGCTCAGCCCGGACACCCCTGTCACCGAAGCCTGCACCCTTGCGGAGGCGCACATGCAGAGCCTGCTGTGGTCCAACAACGAGGTGAGCCACGCGCTGATCTACCGACTCGGCAGCTTCACCGCCTACAAGCAGGCCATGCGCCGCTTTTTCACCATGGCCGATGAGGAGATCAGCCCGCTTTATTATGAGGACAACTACTATTGCACGCGCATGATGCTCGACACGCTGCGCGTGCTCTGGCAGAAGCAGGAGCAGTTTTCCGAAGCGCTGGACTATCTGACGCAGGCGATGCCGGAGGCATATTTCCGCCGCGGCGTGCCGGATCTGCCGGTCGCGCACAAATACGGCTCCTTTGAGGGCGCGGAAAACGACGTGGGCATCATCTGGGCGGCGCATCCGTTCCTGCTGGCTGTCTATACCGCTTCGGAGAAGTATTACGGCGAGGAGATCTGCGCGCAGGCGGCGGCGCTGCTCCGGGCATATACCGACCGGCAGGCCAGGCTTGAAGCGCATGCGCAGGACGTCCGCCCGGCGCACACGGCGCAGCGGCCCGAACAGGCGGAAGCGCCGGAGGCGTCTCCGGCGCCCGCGGCAGAGGAGGTTTGCAGTCCTGACGCCCGGGAAACAGCGGCGGAAGCTGCGGTGCTGCGTGCGGCGGCCATGCGGATCACGGAGCGGATGGGAAAGGATACCGCGCCCGGGCGCACCTGGCTCCTGCCGGCGGCAGCGGCCGCGCTGGGGCTTACCCTGCTTCGCCTGCGCCGCCGGAAACGGAGCTGAGCGCCGCGCGGAGCAAACGAAACCCCCGCCTGTGAAAAAAACAACCCATCCGCGGGCCCAGCGAAGCGGGCCAAAAAAACCGCCTCCGGGCAAAAAAACCATCCGCGGGCCCAGTGAAACAGACCAAAAAGAACCGCCTGCGGTCGTCAGACCGCGGGCGGAGAGGAGGAGCAACGGAGTGCGTTCGACCTGCCGCCTACTCTAA
>CADCOJ010000095.1 GCA_902803075.1 Oscillospiraceae bacterium
CCCGCAGCACCGGCTGTGTCCCTTCACGGACGGGCGGGTCCTTTTCCCGCGCGCGGCACCAACCTGCCGCCAACGCCTCAAGCTGCTCGCAGCCGCCGTCGGAGAAGGTGATCCGGTCAAGCACGCAGACCATCTCGCGCCAGGTGACAGCCTGCTCGGGCCGGTAGCAGCCGTCGGTCCCGCCCAGGACGATCCCGAGCCGGCAGCACGCAGCGATGGCGTCAAAGGACCAACGGCCGGGCACAACGTCCTGAAACCGGAAGCTTTCCGTGCACGCGGGCGGATCGTCCATCAGCCGGAAAAGAACAGCGGCGAGCTGCTCGCGCGTGAGCGGATCCTCCGGACGGATGGTCCCGTCCGGGAACCCGTGCAGATAGGCCGTGTGCGTCTGCTCCTCCTGCGCCCCGGCGATCAGTCCGCCCGCAAGCATCCCTGCAGCCAGCAGGCAAAGGAGCCGTTTTGTCCATATCCTCATCGTCTGTTCCCTCCGGCCGTTTGTGTATCTCCTATTTTGGCAGGTTTTTCCTGAAAAAGGTGTCGGCTTTTGCGGCAAAGAAAGAAAAAACGCGCCAGAGCCCTTCGGCAGTTTTTTGCGCTTGCAGACTGGCTGTCCGGAGGGTATAATGGGGATACGATAACCTGCACAGAATCGAGGACGGCTATGGAAAACGAAATCCGCTGCTTTACTGAAACCTTCGGCCATGCGCCGACACACCTGTTCTCCGCCCCCGGCCGGACGGAGATCGCCGGCAACCACACCGACCATCAGCACGGGCGTGTGCTCGCCGCAGCCGTAAGCCTGGAGACGCGGGGCTGGTGCGCAAAGACTGACGGCAACCTCCTTCGCGTCTGCTCGGAGGGCTACGCCCCCTGTCAGATCCGGCTGGACGAGCTGGCCATGCACCCAGAGGAACGGAACACCACGGCCTCGCTCCTGCGCGGCATTGCGGCCCGGTTCACGGAGCTTGGCTGCAGGCTCGGCGGGCTGGACATCTATGTCACATCCACGGTGCTGCCCGGCAGCGGCCTGTCGAGCTCGGCGGCCTTTGAGGTGCTGATCGGCACGATCCTCAACCATCTGTATTTTGAAAAGCGCCTGTCACCCGTCGAGATCGCAAAGATCGGCCAGTGGGCAGAGAACCGCTATTTCGGCAAGCCCAGCGGCCTCATGGATCAGACGGCCTCCAGCGTCGGCGGCATCCTGGGCATCGACTTTGCCGATGTGGAAAACCCGGTCGTGGAGCCGGTCGCGTTCGATTTTGCCCGGAGCGGCCACACCCTCTGCATCATCGACACCCGCGCCAGCCACGCGGAGCTCACAGGGGAGTACGCGGCCATTCCGCAGGAGCTTGCGCGCGTGTGCGCGCTGTTCGGCAAGCAGGTCCTGCGCGAGGTGGACGAAGACGCGTTTTTTGCGCGCGTCGCGGAGGTCCGCGCCGCATGCGGCGACCGGGCCGTGCTGCGCGCCATGCATGTGTTTGCCGAAAACCGGCGCGTCCAGGCGCAGATCGAGGCGCTGCGCGGCGGCGACTTCAGCACATTCCTGCGCCTGACCAATGAATCCGGGGAATCATCCTGGCTGTACCTGCAGAACATCACGCCCGCCGGTGCTGTGGAGCACCAGGAGGTGGCCTTCACGCTTGCGCTCTGCCGCAGGCTTCTTTCCGGGCGCGGCGCATGCCGTGTCCATGGCGGCGGTTTTGCCGGCACGGTGCAGGCGTTCGTTCCCAACGAGCTGCTTGCCTCCTTCCGCGCGGGCATCGAGCGTGTGCTGGGCGAGGGCGCGTGCCATGTGCTCTCTATCCGCAGGGAAGGCGGCTGCCTTGTTGAAACCTTCTGAGCGCTTCTGCGGCGGTTGACCGAAAAACGGGGAGGAGAAAGCTGTGGCGTTTGATTTCAAAAAGGAATATCGGTCGTTTTATCTTCCCGCGCGCACACCGCAGATCGTGACGCTTCCGGCTATGCGCTTTCTGGCCATGCGCGGCGCTGGCGATCCGAATCTGGAGGATGGCAGTTTCAAGCAGGCCGTCTCCGTTTTGTATGCCGTTGCCTATACGATCAAGATGAGCAAGCTGGGCGATCACCGCATGGAGGGCTTCTTTGATTTTGTCGTGCCGCCGCTGGAGGGCTTTTGGCAGCAGGAGGGAGGCGGCGCGTTCGATCCCGCGCGGAAAGACGCGCTCCGCTGGATCTGCGTCATCCGCGTCCCGGATTTTGTGACGGAGGCGGAGTGCGCCTGGGCGGCAGAGGAGGCCGGACGGAAAAAGAGACTGGACTGCACGGGAGCAGAGCTTCTGACCATCGAGGAGGGGCTTTGCGTGCAGATCCTGCATCTCGGACCGTTTGACAGCGAACCGGCCAGCATCCGTCTGATGGAGGAGTATGCGGCGCAGCAAGGCTTCGAGCCGGACTTCTCCGCGGATCGGCTCCACCATGAGATCTACCTGACGGACGCACGCCGGGTCGAACCGGAGAAGTGGAAGACGGTGATCCGCCATCCGATCCGGAGGAGGCGGGAGCCGTGAGCCAGACTGCAGACCGCATTGCATCGCTTGTCATGGAGCAGCTTGATGGGCTTCCAGTGCGGAGCATCCGCATGATGGGCGGGTGGCTGTTCTATGTGGAGGAGCGCATCTTCGGCGGGATCTATGACAGCGAGGAGCTGATGGTCCGCATCACCGACACGAGCCGGCGTTTTCTGCCGGACAGTCTCCCGGAGCCTCCGTATCCCGGCGCAAAGCCCATGCTCCCGTGCACGATCCTTGACGACCGGGACAAGCTGCGGCAGATGGTGATGGAGATGTGCCCGGAGCTTCCCGCACGAAAACCGAATAAGAAATGAAAAAACGCCCGGGGCGCTGCATCATGCAGCATCCCCGGGCGCTGTTTTGTCCTGTCAGCCGAGCAGGACACGGTCATTTTCAAAGGTCGTTCCGCTGAGCTCAGCGAAGCGCTGCAGCAGATCCTGTGTCGTCAGCTTCCGCTTTTCCTCGCCGCGGACGTCAAGGATGACCGTTCCGTTGTTCATCATGATCAGACGGTTGCCGTGGGCAATGGCGTCTTTCATGTTGTGGGTGACCATGAGCGCGGTCAGATGGTTTTCCAGAATGATCCGGTCGCTCAGCTCCAGAACGGTGGCTGCCGTGGAAGGATCGAGTGCTGCGGTGTGCTCATCAAGCAGCAGCAGCTTCGGCTGCTGCAGCGTCGCCATCAGAAGCGTCAGCGCCTGGCGCTGGCCGCCGGAAAGCAGCCCGACCTTGACGCCCATGCGGTCCTCAAGGCCAAGGCCGAGCGCGTGCAGCCGCTCGCGGAACTGCTCTCGCTC
>CADCOJ010000096.1 GCA_902803075.1 Oscillospiraceae bacterium
CGCCTTCAACGCAAAGGACGAGACCGCGAAGAAGCGCTACGGTGTGATCGTTGACTACATGGGCATTGCCGACAAGGCCGCCTCCGACGATGAAAAGGTTGCCGCTCTTATTGCCTACCTGCGCAAGATGAACGACGATCTGAACATCCCGCACTGCATCGGCCACTACGGCGCCGACAGCTATCCCACCGAGAAGGGCTTCGTTCCCGAGGACGTGTTCCTTGCCCGTCTGCACGACATCGCCGTCAACGCGATTGCCGACGCCTGCACCGGCTCCAACCCGCGTCAGCCCTCCGTCGAAGAGATGGAAAAGCTGCTCAAGTGCTGCTACTACGACACCGAGGTCGATTTCTGATCCAGCTTCCGCAGGGCGGCTCCAGCCGGAGCCGCCCTTTTGATTGCCGGCAGAGCTGTTTTCATCACGGAAAGGATGTGTATCCATGGAGCTGCGAGACAAAAAGGGGCTGACCGAGCGTGAATTTCTGGAGCTTTACGCAAAAAAGTCGTATCCCCGCCCATATTTGACAGCGGACGTCGTACTGTTTTCGGAGGATCTGAGCGCGGTGCTGCTCGTCCGACGCGGCGGGCACCCGTTCCTTGGCTTCTGGGCGCTGCCGGGCGGGTTTGCGCGGCAGGATGAGACCGTGGAGCAGAGCGCTGCACGGGAGCTCCGGGAAGATACCGGCGTACAGAATCCGGCGCTGACGCCCGTGGGCCTGTTCAGCGCACCCGGACGCGATCCCCGGGGCTGGGTCGTCTCACAGGCATACACCGCCCGCGCCGCCACGCGGGAGCTTCGCGTCTGTGCCGGAGACGATGCGGCGCAGGCCGCATGGTTTCGGATCACGCAGGAGGCGGAGGGCATTTCCCTGACAGACGGCGCGTGCACGCTCCATGTGCAGGATCTGGCCTTCGACCACGGACAGATCCTCCTGCGCGCCCTGCAGCTCCAGCGTGGGCTGTGACCCGGCACACATATCGCAACAATGAAACGGGGATGCTGCCTTGGCAGCATCCCCGTTTTTTCTGCGGGCGTATTCCCCCGCGTCAAGACCCCGGCCGGGCCTGCTTTGTATGAAATGTCTTGGCTTACAGTGGCTTTGAAGAGGTGTGAAGAGAAATGAGGGCTTGAGGTTGAAGAAAAAGAGATGGATTAGAAGGAACTTGAGGGTTTTGAAGAGATTTGGAAGGATAGAGGTGTTCTGTTTTCCGCGCCGGACGCGTGCGGCTTTCACGCGTCTGCGCGCGCAGGTTCTGGCCGGGACCGCGTATCATTATGGTTTGTTATGCCAGCGCCTTGCCAAGCGCACGGCAGGCATCCGCCGCTTCATCATCCGGCGCTTCGCAGCAGATGACGCTCTCGGCAGCAAGCTCCGCGCCGGCCGTTCTGCAGCGTTCTTCCCAGGTGCGCATCCATTCGCCGTCGCCCCAGCCATAGGAGCCGAACAGCGCAATCGCCTTTCCTGTGAGGGCCGGCTCGCAGGCTGCAAACATAGGCTCAAATTCATCTTCCTCCAACTGCTCGGCGCCCATGGCCGGGCAACCAAAGGCCACGGCGTCATATCCGGCAAGCTCCGCCGCGCTGAATTCCGATGCTGTCAGGAGCTTCGCTTCCGCGCCGGCTGCGCGTGCGCCCTCCGCCACGGCTGCGGCCATGGCCTCGGTGTTGCCGGTGCCGCTCCAATAAACAACTGCAATCTGTTTCATGGTTCATGGTCCTTTCTGATCGGAAATCTCTGCCTCAGACAGCCACAGCGAGCCGCCTCAGGGGCACGCCCCGCGCAAGCTGTCTGCAATAAACTTCTGTACATTTTTTATATCGGGAAAAGCGCTCCTGCGCAGCAGCCTCATCGCCGTAAACCTTCCAGCACCCGACGCATTTGCTGCAGCGCGCGCGGTTCTCGATGAAGCCGCGCACATCCTCCGGCGGGTAGCCGAGAAACAGGCCGATCTCATGCGGGAACTCCGCATCCGCCTTCAGCCGGCGCACAAGCTGCGCAAGACACATGCCAGCTTCCCCGACGCAATATCCGCGCTCAGCCAGCAGGCACGCCGCACCCGGCGCGCGCAGATCCCGCTCCAGCAGCTTCGGGCGGAACAGGTACAGCAGCGCGCCGCCTTGCTTTTCTCCCAGCGGAAGGATGCAAAGTCCCTTTTCTGCCAGCGCGGCGTTCCAGCCGCGGAGCATCCGCAGCAGCGTCTGCCGGTCCGGCGCCGGGCATCGGAACAGGCTCCCGGTCTTCATGCCCGCCAGCGTCGGCGCGCAAAGGCGGACAAGCAGCTGCTCGTGCATAGCGCCTCCCTTTCCCGGCGATGACCTGCCGTTTGTTTTGTGGTTAGCTGCTGCTAACTGTCTGTATGGTACACGATACACGCAGAAATGTCAAGCCTTCTTTTGAAATTTTTTTGCCTGCGGCGGGAACGTTTGCTTTTTTCTCCCGGCTTTTGTATAATGAGAAAAAAGGAGGCGAGCGTATGCGCCGTGCAGATCGGGAGATAACCGACCGTGCCCGGATCCTGGAGACCATCGGTCTTTGCGACTGCTGCAGGATCGGCTTTTCCACGCCGGATGGCGTCTATATTGTTCCCCTGAACTTTGGTTTTGTTGCAGGTCCGCCGGATGTTTTTTATTTTCACGGCGCAAAAGAGGGCCGGAAGGCCGCGCTGCTCGCTGCAGGACCGGATGTCGGCTTTGAGCTGGATTGCAGCCACGCGCTGACGTCTGCCGAGCGCGCATGCAGCTTTTCCTACCGCTACCGGAGCGTGATCGGGACCGGGCGCGCCGCCATCCTTGACGACCCGGACGAACAGCTGCGCGCCATGCAGGCCATCATGGCGCATTACGCGCCGGAGCGCACGTTCCGCTTTTCGCCGCAGCAGCTTTCTTCTGTCCTGCTTTTCCGCATCACAGTCTCGCAGCTGAGCTGCAAGGAGCATTTGTAATATCCAATCAAACGGAGGTCATGATATGAACGACTTTGAATCTGCACATCTGCCGGAGGATTACCGCCCGCTGTCTCCCTGGGCCTATTTTGGGCTGGAGCTCCTGTACGCGTTGCCCCTGGTCGGCTGGATCTTCCTGATCTGCCACGCCATCGGCAGCCGGAACTGCAACAAACGCAACTTCGCCCGCAGCTATTTTGTCGTCTGGATCCTGATCGGAGTGCTGATCCTTGCGGCAAGCCTGCTCGGCGTGACGCAGGCCCTGTCTGACAGCATCTCGCAGGCGGTGGCATCGCTGCATTGACCGCAAGGATCCGTGTGCCGGGACGGCTGTCCCGGCACATGTTTTTTGCGCAGTGATCTCGACAGAAGGCGACATTTTGTGTCGTTTGGGAAATTATTTCCTAAATGTGGGACATGCTCCCTGTTTTCGACATGGTTCGCGCGGTTCTTGTGCTATGTTTGGAGTGCCCCGTGACCGGACTCAGTTGCACCACGGCAGCGGTCCGGTCGTCCGGCTCCTGGCTGCTGACGCACGCAGCGACACCCGCGGCAAGCTCGCGCGGAGAAAGCATCCCGCAGACTCGGAGGTACTGCTCGCACCGCTCCGCTGCCACGCCGTCGGAGGTCAGCACCAGCTGCTCTCCCCTCTGCAAGGACAGCCTGACGCACTCGGCCCGGTGTGCCTCTCCCACGCCAAGGCCGGGCGGCATCATGGCTGTCCCAATTTTTTTGACGCTTCCGCCGCGTTTGAGGAACGAGGGCGCCGCGCCCCACTTGTGCAGGTACCCTTCCCCGCTGGCAAGGCTCACCTGCAGCAGATCCACCGTAGAGAAAACGCCGCTGCCGCGCAGAATATAGAACCCATTGAGCAGCTGCAGCGCATCCTGGGCGTCCATTCCCAAAAGGATGAGCCCGCGCAGCATCTGCGCCGCCCCGGCTGCCTCCCGGCCGGCCTCCGGGCCGGTGCCCATGCCGTCGCACAGCAGAAGATATTCCCACTCGCCGCGGCGGAATGTCTCGGTGCAGTCGCCGTTGGCCTGCGCGGCCCGGGCGCTGTACGCGCGGACGCCCAGCTCCAGGCGGAAGCAGATGCGTCCCGGCGCCTCCGGCTCCTCTGCCAGCGCGCGCAGCAGCGCAGCAACGCTGGAAAGCATCGTGCAGGCGATCACATGCAGCTCCCGCCGCTGCGCATCGGCGCGCAGCTGCGTCTGACTGGCGCGCATGGCGCCGTCGATCGCAGCAAGGAGCGCGTCGGGGTGCAGGCAGCAGGACAGGAACTGCGGCGGGAAATCCTCTTCCTTTGCGCAGCCGCGCAGGAC
>CADCOJ010000097.1 GCA_902803075.1 Oscillospiraceae bacterium
ACGCACCTGCAGCGCGCACAGCCCATCACCTTCGGCCAGCAGCTGATGGCCTACGCCATGATGCTCCGGCGCGACATGAGCCGGCTGGAGGACTGCCGCCGCCGCATGGACGAAAGCCCCATCGGCTGCTGCGCCCTCGCCGGCACCACCTACCCCATCGACCGCGCCTATGAGGCGCAGCTGCTGGGCTTCTCCGCCGTCACGCAGAACAGTCTCGACGGCGTGTCCGACCGGGATTTCTGCCTGGAGCTGCTGTCGTGCCTGGCAACGGTGATGATGCACCTGTCGCGGCTGAGCGAGGAGCTGATCCTCTGGTCCAGCTGGGAGTTCGGCTTCATCCGCCTGCCCGACGCCTACACCACAGGCTCCTCCATCATGCCGCAGAAGAAAAACTCCGACATGGCCGAGCTCATCCGCGGCAAGACCGGGCGCGTCTACGGCGACATGGTGGCGCTCTATACCACGCTCAAGGGCCTGCCCCTGGCCTATAACAAGGACATGCAGGAGGACAAGGAATGCGTCTTTGACGCATGCGATACGGCCAGGCTGAGCCTGCGCGTCATGCAGGGCATGATTGCCGGGCTCACCGCCAACGAAGGCGCCATGCGCGCCGCCGCAGGACGCGGCTTCCTCAACGCCACGGACCTTGCCGATTATCTCACCCGGAAGGGCATGCCCTTCCGCGACGCCTATAAGCTCTCCGGACGGCTGGTGGCGCTGTGCATCGCGCAGGACGCCACGCTGGACACGCTCCCGCTGGAAACCTACCGGAGCTTCAGCAGCCTCATCGGCCCCGACGTCTATGACGCCATCGCCCTGGACGCCTGCGTCGCCCGCCGCCGCAGCGCCGGCGGCACCGCCCCGGAGTGTGTCCGGGCCCAGATCCAACAGCTCAGAGACAGCTTGAATGAGAAATAAAAGAAGAGGAGAAACGACCATGAACATGAAAAAACTGCTTGCATGCACGCTCTGCATCCTGATGCTGGCCGCCTGCCTGACCGGCTGCGGCTCCAAGGGGACGACGCTTGCCGCCGTCCAGAAATCCGGCAAGCTCGTCATTGCCACCAGCCCCGACTTCCCGCCCTTTGAAATGCTCGACGGCAGCGAGGTCGTCGGCATCGAGATCGACCTCATGCAGCTTGTCTGCCAGAAGCTCGGCGTCACGCTGGAGATCCGCCAGATGGACTTTGACTCCGTGCTGGCCGGCGTGCAGGTGGGCAAATTCGACGCAGGCGTTTCCGGCATCACGGTGACGCCCGGCCGCGAAAAGAACATGCTCTTCACCGTGCCCTACTGCCTGGCCGCCCAGGCCATCGTGGTCCCGGAGGGCAGCGCCATCGCCTCCAAGGCCGATCTGGCCGGCAAGACCATCGCCGTGCAGACCGGCACGACGGCAGAGGAATTCTGCATGGCCGAGGGCTATGCCGTCAACTCCTACGCCGCCAACACCGACGCCGAGACGGCGCTGCTGAGCGGCAAGGTGGACGCCTGGGTCATCGACGACCTGACCGCCGCCGAGATGGTGAAGATCCAGAACGCCGGGGACGGCCAGAAGCTCGTCATCCTCTCTGAGGCCATGACCGCCGAGCCCTATGCCATCGGCTTCTGCAAGGGCAGCGAATCCCTCGTGGCAGCCGTCAGCGAGATCATCGAAGCCCTGGTGGCCGACGGGACCGTGCAGGCCATCTTTGAAAAATACGACGCGCCCTACACCGCGCCGCAGTCCTGACGGCTGCCGCGCGTGAAAGGAGTGCCTGCCCATGAACGCTTGGCTGCTGACGCTCCGGCAGGGGCTTGCCGCATGGCTGGAGAAGCTGCATGAGACCTTCGTGGACTCCGGCTACAGCCACCTGCTGCTGGAGGGCCTGCGCAACACCGCCGTCATCACACTCGGCGCGCTGCTGATCGGCCTGGCCATCGGCGTTCTGATCGCCGTGATCAAGTTCTGCGCCGACGGCGTGCCCGTCCTGCGGCCCTTCGCCGCACTGTGCGACCTGTATGTCACGGTGATCCGCGGCGTGCCGGTGGTGGTGCTGCTGCTGATCTTCTATTTCATCATCCTCGCCTCCGCCGACGGCATCACCGTTGCGATCCTCACCTTCGGCATCAACTCGGGCGCATATATGGCCGAGCTCATCCGCAGCGGCATGAACGCCGTGGACGCCGGGCAGATGGAGGCCGGGCGGAGCCTGGGGATGTCCCGCCTGCTCACCGTCCGGAAGATCATCCTGCCCCAGGCCCTGCGCTATATCCTCCCCGCCATCGGCAATGAGTTCATCGCCCTGCTGAAGGAGACGGCCGTGGCCGGATATGTGGCGGTGGTGGATCTGACGCGGGCGGGCAACCTGATCCGCAACAACACCTTCGACGCCGTCAACACGCTGGGCGCGGTGGCGCTGATCTATCTGGCCGCCGTGGTGCTGCTGTCGCGGCTGCTGGCGCTGCTGGAGCGCCGGATGCGCGCGCAGACCACACGCTGAGCGCCCTGTTCCCAA
>CADCOJ010000098.1 GCA_902803075.1 Oscillospiraceae bacterium
AGCCCTGTTCGGCGAGACGATCGCCAACCCGGCGCTGACCGTGCTGGACATCGAGCAGTTCGCCCGCGCGGCTCATGCCCACGGCGTACCGCTGATTGTTGACAATACCTTTGCCACCCCCGTCAACTGCCGTCCCATCGAATGGGGCGCAGACATTGTGACCCATTCCACCACCAAGTACATGGACGGCCACGGGGCCTGCGTCGGCGGAGCGATCGTGGACAGCGGACATTTTGACTGGATGGCGCACAAGGAGAAATTTCCCGGCCTCTGCACCCCGGACGAGAGCTACCACGGCATCACCTATGCCGAAAAATTCGGCATGGGCGGCGCGTTCATCACCAAGTGCACCGCGCAGCTGATGCGGGATCTTGGCTCCGTGCAGTCGCCGCAGAGCGCGTTCTATCTCAACCTCGGCCTGGAGAGCCTGCATGTGCGCATGGAGCGCCACTGCAGCAACGCGCAGGCCGTGGCGGAGTACCTGCAGGCGCATCCGGCGGTGGCGCGCGTGAGCTACTGCGGCCTGCCGGGCGATCCCTATTATGCGCGCGCGCAGAAGTATCTGCCCCACGGCTCCTGCGGCGTGGTGAGCTTTGAGCTCAAGGGCGGGCGCGCGGCCGCCTCCGTGTTCATGAACAGCCTGCGCCTGGCCGCCATCGAGACGCATGTGGCCGACGCGCGCACCTGCTGCCTGAACCCCGCCTCCACCACCCACCGCCAGATGACCGACGCGCAGCTGCAGGCTGCGGGCGTCCCGGCGGGACTGGTGCGCATGAGCTGCGGGCTGGAGCATGCGCAGGATCTGATCGACGACATCGCCCAGGCGCTGGCAAAGCTCTGAGCGCCCGCAGGAAAGGGAAGATGACACATGCCCATTAAGATCCCCGACCATCTGCCGGCCGTGGATGTGCTCCACCGGGAGAACATCTTCGTCATGACCCACGGCCGCGCCATCACGCAGGACATCCGTCCGCTGCAGATCCTGCTGGTCAACCTCATGCCGAAAAAGATCCAGACCGAGGTGCAGTTTTCGCGCCTGCTGGGCAACACCGCCCTGCAGATCGAGCTGGAGCTGGTGGCTCCCCGGAGCCACACCTCCGTCAATACCCCCGCCGAGCATCTGCAGGCGTTCTACAAGACCTTCGACGACGTGAAGGACCGCAACTTCGACGGCTGCATCATCACCGGCGCGCCCGTGGAGCACCTGCCCTTCGAGCAGGTGGATTACTGGCAGGAGCTGTGCGGGCTGATGGACTGGACGAAGCAGCATGTCCACTCCACGTTCCATATCTGCTGGGGCGCGCAGGCCGGGCTCTACCACCATTTTGGCATCCCCAAGCAGCCGCTGGCGGCAAAGCTCTTCGGCGTCTATCCGCACACTGTGGAGTATAAGCGCAGCATCCTCTTCCGCGGCTTCGACGACACGTTCTTCGTGCCGCATTCGCGTCACACCACCGTCCGCCGGGCGGACATCGAGGCCGTGCCGGAGCTGCAGATCCTCTCCTCCTCGCCCCGGGCGGGCGTCTATGCCGTCTACGCCCGGTCGCACAAGCAGATCTTCGTCACCGGCCACTCGGAATATGACGCCGACACGCTTGCGCAGGAATACCGGCGCGACGTGGCCGCCGGCAGGCCCATCGCCGTGCCCGAGCACTATTATCCGGACGACGACCCCGCGCAGCCGCCGCGCGTGTGCTGGCGGGCCCACGCGAATCTGCTGTTCTGCAACTGGCTCAACTACTTTGTCTACCAGACCACGCCCTATGACCTGTCCATGATCCCGGAGGAGCATGCGCAGGAGCCCTGACGGGCGACGAACGTCTCCGCCCCCGCGGCCCAAATGGCCGCGGGGGCGATTTTGCGCTGGATGCTGCCGCTTTTCTTGACGTTCCGGGAAACAGGTGGTAAAATACATCCAAAGCAGTCATTAACCGGTTTATTCCGCTTCTGAAAAACAGATCACGGGAGGTCTCACCATGAAAAAGGGCATTCTCTGCGCCGGAAACATGATCGTCGACATCACCTATCCCATCTCGGCCTGGCCGAAGCAGAATGAGCTCGTCCACATCACCGAGGGCATCACGCAGTCCACGGGCGGCTCGGTTTGCAACACCGTGGCGGATCTGGCGCGGCTCGATCCGGCCATGCCGCTCTTTGCCTCCGGCTATGCCGGCCATGATCCGGAGGGCGATTTCATCCTGGCGGAGCTCGGCAGGTACAAAAACCTGGATCTTTCCATGGTGCGGCGCAACGGCCGCACGTCCTTCACCGCCGTCATGAGCAACAACCAGACGAAGGAGCGCACCTTTTTCCAGCATGCGGGCGCCAATGCCTTCTATGGCGAGGACGACATCGACTGGGACCGCCTGGACGTGGATATTTTCCACATCGGCTATATCCTCCTTCTGCCGCACCTGGACGAGGAGGATCCGGAATACGGCACAAAGATGGCCCGCCTGCTGCACCGGGTGCAGTCCATGGGCATCCGCACGTCCATCGACGTGGTCTCCGAGTCCGGCAGCCGCTTCCGCCGGCTCGTCGCCCCCGCCCTGCGCTATACCGACTACTGCGTCATCAATGAGCTGGAGGCCCAGCAGACCACAGGCGTCTGCCTGCGGGAGGAGGACGGCACGCTCCGGCGCGAGAATATGCACTCCGCGCTGCGCGCGCTCCGGGCGCTGGGCGTGAGCACCTGGGCCGTGATCCACTGCCCGGAGGCCGGCTTCGGCCTGGATGAGGCGGGCGCATATCATGAATTTGACAGCCTGCGGCTGCCGAAGGGCTATATCCGGGGCACCGTCGGCGCGGGCGACGCGTTCTGCGCGGGCGTGCTGCACGCGGCGGAGAGCGGCATGTCCCTGCCGGAGGCGCTGAAGCTCGGCGCGTGCACCGCGGCGGCGTCGCTCAGCACGGTCAGCGCGTCCGACGGCGTCGGCACCCGCGCGGAAGTCCTCAGGCTCTATGATCTCTACGGAAAGAAGGCAGAAAACGCATGAAACAGGCAGTCATGTACGGCGGCGGCAACATCGGCCGCGGCTTCATCGGCGCGCTGCTGAGCCAGTCCGGCTATGAGGTGACGTTCATCGACGTGGTCGATACCGTCATCCGCGAGCTGCAGCAGAAGCACAGCTATCCCATCCGCTATGTCTCAAGCCTCGGCCATGAGGACGTGCGCATCGAGCATGTCACCGCCGTGGACGGCAACGACGCCGAGGCCGCGTCCGACGCCATCGCCGCCTGCGACATCATGGCCACGGCCGTCGGCGCGCGCATCCTCAGGTTCATCGTGCCCAATATCGTCGCGGGCCTGCGCAAGCGCTGGGCAGCCGGCGCGCGTCCGCTCAATATCATCATCTGCGAAAACCTGATGGATGCGAACAAGGTCGTGGAGGAGCTGCTCAAGGCGCAGCTGACCGCGGACGAATGCCGCCTGTTCGATGAGACCGTCGGCCTGGTGGAGGCGTCCATCGGGCGGATGGTGCCCGTGCAGACGGAGGAAATGAAGGACGGCGAGCCCATGCGCGTGTGTGTCGAGCGCTACGGCTTCCTGCCCGTGGACAAGGACGCCTTCAAGGGCGGGATCCCCGAGATCCGGAACATGATCCCGTTCTCACCCTTTGATTTTTATATCAAGCGCAAGCTCTATATCCACAACATGGGCCACGCCACCTGCGCCTACCTGGGCGACCTGCTGGGCCTGCCGTATATCTCTGCGTCCATCGCCGTGCCGGAGATCCGCATCATCGTCCAGAACGCCATGCTGGAAAGCGCCCTGGCGCTGAGCCGGAAATACGGCGTCGACCTGGGCGATATCCAGATGCACATCACGGACCTGCTGCGGCGCTTCACCAACGCCGCGCTGCAGGATACCTGCCGGCGCGTGGGCGGCGACCCGGCCCGGAAGCTC
>CADCOJ010000099.1 GCA_902803075.1 Oscillospiraceae bacterium
CGCTGTTCCGATCCCGGTCTATAATGCCCGCAAGGAGCGTATCATTTTGACGGGCGACGTTCCGTCTCCGATGAATCCGCCGACCGGCTGTCCGTTCCATCCCAGATGCTCCAAGTGCATGGGCATCTGCAAGGAATCCAAGCCGGAGCTCCGGGACATCGGCAATGAGCACTTTGTTGCGTGCCATCTCTATAGCCAGGAGAAGAAGGCAGAAGAATAACAGTATCTGAAGACAAAACAGGGCTTACAGAATTTGCATGCGGTGAAAGAATGATGTAAGCATGATCATTGAGGAGGTCAATCAAATGAAACCTGGTTTTGTCCCTGCACTGGGCACGCCGTTTGACCAGCAGGGGAAATTCATCAAAGAAAGCTATCAGAAGCAGATCGACGATCAGATCCGTGCAGGTGCTGTTGCCATTCTCTGCATGGGCTCGATGGGTATCCAGCCGTATATTGCGACCAGCGAATATCCGAAGGTCGCACAGGCTGCCGTTGAGGCTGCCGCAGGACGTGTGCCTGTGTTTGTCGGCGCAATGGACACTTCCATTTGCCGTGCGAAGGACCGCATGGCTGCGATGGAGGATCTGGATATCGCCGGGTTCGTTTTCACGACGCCGTTCTATTACTCCATGACCTACGATCAGGTCATCAACTACTATAAGGCTGTCGCTGCCGCGACGAAGCACAAGATCCTGATGTACGACCTGGCTGTCGTTACCCAGACTAAGATCACCTATCCGATGGTCCTGCAGCTGCTTCGTGAGGTTCCGAATCTGGCCGGCATCAAGTCCGCGGATTTGCAGATGTTCCGCAAGCTGAAGCTCAATCCGGATGTTCCCGATGATTTCATCATGGTTTATTCCGGCCTTGACACGTTCGACATTGCCTATAAGTGGGGCATCACCAACCAGCTTGACGGCATGCTCTCCTGCACGCCGGCCAATACGGGTAAGCTCTTCAAGGCCATGGAAGCTGGCGATTTCACTGCAGCCGCAAAGTATCTCGACAATATCACGTCGCTGCGTGACGTGTTTGTCGCAAACGACCTGTGGCCAAGCTTCACTGCATCCATGAATATGCTCGGTTACGAAGGTGATTTCGGCCCGGATTACGTCAGCCCCATCAAGCCGCAGTCTTATGAAGCCGTCCGCGCAGAGCTTGTGCGCATCGGCGAACTGTAATTTCATCACTTATCCATGCCAAATACCCATGCCGGGTATTTGGCATGGACTTTAGAAACAGGAGGAACATCCATGATTCTCGATACCATGCAGAATGCAGCCCAGTATGCGGACGTCCATGCCGGCATCCAGAAGGCGCTTGAGGCCATGAAGGCATTCACGCCGCAGAACTATCAGACCGGCCGCGTTGTAGTCGACGGCGATAATGTTTTTTTGAATGTCAGTGCGTATAAAACACATAGCACGGAAAACGCTGTTTTTGAGGCGCATCAGGAGTATATTGACGTTATGTATATGGTCGAGGGGGAAGAGACGATCTATGTGAAGCCGACGTCTCAGCTCAGTGCCATCACGACTGCATACGACCCGAAAATCGAAGCGCTCCTTGCGCAGTTTGATGACGATGCAACCGCTGTCCATCTGACGGCCGGCAGCTTCATCGTCCTGTTCCCGCAGGATGCACATTCGCCCGGCTGCCACTGGGGCGACGAGCGTTCCGTGAAAAAGATCATCGGCAAAGTGAAACTGCATCCGTAAGGAGGCGATGGCATGGCATTGTTCCTTGCAATCGACCTTGGAACGACTGGCTGCCGGAGTATGGTGATCGAGGACTCCCTTCGGCAGCTTTCCGGCAGTTACATGGAATACCCGCTTTTTACGCCGCAGAAAAACTGGGTCGAGCAGAACGCAGAGGACTGGTGGCGCTGCACGGTTGAGACGGCAAAACAGGCCATTTTCAAGGCGGGCGTGGATGCAGACCAGATCGACGCCATTTCTGTCAGTTCGCAGGGAATCACATTCGTTCCGGTCGACCGGGAGCTGAAGCCGCTCTGCAGAGCGTTGACATGGCTGGACGGCCGGGCAGAGGAGCAGACGCAGTGGATCAAACAATCGCTCGGTGAGTTGGATATGTTCCGGCTGACCGGGAAGCCTGTGCTCAGCTGTTATATGCTTCCAAAGCTCCTGTGGCTCAGGGATAATGCGCCGTACCTGTTCCGCACGGCGTGGAAGTATCTCATGCCGCTCGATTATCTGATGGCCAAGCTGACAGGACGCTGCATCACCGACCACACAATGGCCTCCGGCACGCTGATGTATGACATCCGGAATCACTGTTGGAGCAGTCAAGTGCTGCAGGCCTGCGGCATTGATCCGGATAAGCTGCCGGAGCTCCTCTGGAGCGGCGCAAATGCCGGACCGCTTTGCGCGCAGGCTGCGGCGGAGCTTGGCTTGCGCGAGGACTGCGTCGTTGCCGTGGGTGCGCAGGATCAGCGATGCGCCTCTCTTGGCGCCGGGCTTGCCGATGGCGTTATGACCGTCTCACTGGGTACAGCCGCGGCCATCTGCAAGCTCTGGAAAGCGCCTCCCGACACAGATGATATGCGCATTGGATGGAGCGCATACCTCTCTGACACGACCTGGGTCACGGAAGGCGTGCTCAGCACCGCTGCGACATGCCTGCGTTGGGTACGGGATACCATGTTCCCGGGTGCGGACTATACTCTCGTGAGCAGGGAAGCATCCGAGGCACACAGACGCGGCAGCCGCATGCTCTTTTACCCATATATGAGCGGACCGACGAGCCCAGACAATTATCCGGATTCCACCGGATGCTTCTATGGCGTTGATCTCGGCGCAAAACGCGGCGATTTTGCGTTGGCGGTCATGGAGGGCGTCGCCTTCCAGATCCGGATCCTTCTTGAGGCTATGAATGCTTATCCGGCGGTGCGGGAGATCGTGTTGTTCGGCGGCGGCGCCAAGAGCGACATTTGGCCGCAGATCATTGCTGATGTGACCGGCTTGACGGTCCGTATCCCGCAGTCGGAGGAGGCGGGCGTGACCGGTGCGGCAATCCTGGCCGGGATCGCATCCGGGCATTTCCACGCGGACATCCCGCCTGCGCTTCCGATCGCCCGCACGATCCACCCGTCTGACAGACGGGAAAACTATGCAAAACAGTATGCGGACTATCGAAGCATTGAGAAAAAGCTCTGGGCACAGGGAGGAACAGTGAAATGATTCTGATCGACAATGCAAAGCTTGTCCTTGAGACAGGCATCGTGTGGGACGGTCAGCTTCTGACGGACGGCGGTCGCATTGCGGCGTTCGGCGAACGGGGATCGTTTGGGATCCCTGCCGATGCCGAACGGATCGACGCCGGAGGCATGTACCTGGGCCCGGGCTTCGTGGATATTCATGTCCATGGCGGAGGCGGACATTTCTTTCATGAAGATCCGGAGAAGGCTGCTGCACATTTTCTTTCACATGGTGAGACATCCATTCTGGCAACACTGTATTATGACTTGTCCAAAGATGATTTTCTCGCAGCCATTGACCGCGTCAAGACTGCCATGCAGACCGACGGAGCGGCCTCAGCGATCCGCGGATTCTATATGGAAGGACCGTACATGAATCCGAAGTACGGTGGAAACCCGGATAAAAACCAGTGGCGCGGAGAGATCCGCCCGGAGGACTTCATGCAGCTGGTCGATCGGGCGGGGGCGCTTGCCAGAGTCTGGGCAGTTGCGCCGGAGCGCGATGGCCTGGAGCCGTTTCTCGCGTATGCCAGACATCAAAATCCGAATGTAATATTCGCCGTCGGACACAGCGAAGCTACGCCGGAGCAGATCCGCGCGCTCAAGCACTATGGCATCCGCATACAGACGCACTGCATGAACGCTACGTCCAGTAAGTCCCAATGGGTGGGTACCCGCGGCTGCGGACCGGACGAGGCATGCCTGACAGATCCGGACATGTATGCAGAAATGATCTCCGATTCCATGGGCATCCATGTCAATCCGGTGCTGCAGCGGCTGATTCTGAACGCAAAGGGGATCGACAAGGTCATCCTGATCTCTGACAGCTTTGTCAGCGAGCAGCCCTCACCGGAAGGCCTTCGCCATGTGACTGACCTCTGCTTCGATGCGAACGGTCTGCTTGCCGGCAGCCGGCTGACGCTGGATGTTGCCTGCCGCAATCTGATGCACCACACAAGCTGCGGCATCGCAGAAGCGTTTTTGCTGGCGTCGAGAAATCCGGCGCGCGCAGTCGGTCTGTATCGGGAGGTTGGCTCACTGGCTGTCGGCAAACGCGCCGACCTTGTCATCGTGGACGATCAGTTCCATGTTCAGCATGTTTTGCTGGACGGAAAACTTCGCAAATAATGGAAAGGAAGAAACAATATGCTCAAAGCAGGAATGTCCCGCGCGGACATCACGCCGCCCAAAGGACTGGAATTGGAAGGTTATCCGCACTATCCGCGCTACAATACCGGCGCACATGACCCGCTCTATGCCGCGTGTATGTATCTGGATAACGGTACCGAAGCTGTCGCAATGGTCACGCTTGACCTGCTGTTTTTCTCCAAGAAGCATGTGGCGGAGGTGCGCAGACGCGCCGAAGCAGAGGGCCTTCTTCAGGGCAGAAACATCATGATCAGCTGCTCGCATACGCATTCCGGCCCCTGCGCTTCCGGTCGCCTTGACATCGAAAGCCTGGAAGCAGGGAAACAGCAGCCGATGGAGTATGTGCAGGGTCTGATCGAGACCATTGTGCGCATCATCCGTGAGGCAAAACAGTCGTCATTTGAGGCGGAATTTGGTTACGGCGTTGCCGTCTGCGGTGCGGAATCCGGCGTTGGCGGGAATCGCAGATTCCCCGGCGGGCCGCATGATCCCCTCGTCAGCATCATGGCTGTCCGGGATACGGACGGCAAGGTACGCGGGATCTTCGTGAACTATACGCTCCATCCGTCGTTTATCCATGAGTGGAGCGTCGTCTGCACGGCAGATTATCCCTGCTATGTGAAACTGCAGCTGGAGGACATGGAGCCAGGCGTCATTGTAGGCTTTGCACAGGGCGCGTCTGGCAACCAGTCGAGCCGTTATTACCGCCAGGGCGAGAGCTTTGACGAGGCGGAGCGTGTCGGCCGGACCATCGGCAAAGCGGCGCATCGCGCGCTGGAAAAGGCCGAGTGGCATAAGGACCTTTCCATCAAGACCGCGTCCGCGGAGCTTCCGTTTGAGCTGCGTGACTTCGGCACGGAAGAAGAGGTCACAAAGAAGGCCGCAGAGCTGAAGGCGATCTATGAGGACCTGTATGCACGCTACGGCAAATCCACCAACCGTGACGAGTATTTCCTTTGGCAAAACGCCAATCTCAAGATGCTCGGCGCGGAGGATCAGCTCGGCTATATCAAGATGCGCAACAGAGGCATCAAGATCGAGCTTCTTGAGGATGAGGCTCCGATGGAGCTGCAGCTGTTCCGTCTCGGCGGCCTGCTTGTCATCGGTGCACAGGGCGAGATTTTTGTGGAGTATGCGCTTTATCTCAAGGCAATGACGGGCTACGGCATGGTCATCTTCAATGAACTGACCAACGGCTGCCTGCCCGGCTACCTGTATACGCCGGAGTCGCTCGTCACCGGCGGATATGAGACCGACGCATCCATGCTTGGCGAATCCTTCGGTATGCACATGGTGCAGAAGGTGCTTGATACGATCCAGAACGTCAAAGAATAAGGAGAATATGCCATGGATTTCCCGAATACCTTCCATCACGATTTTTACCCGTTCCAGGATCAGGCGGAGATCGACCGTGTCCGCAAGATCACCCGTGAGGATATCCTTGCCCTGAATGGCAGGCATCCGACCAATCCGAACATTTTCCTTGAGGTCCTTCGGAACGACGAATTCGAAACGGTCATGATTGCTGACATGCTGAAGCGGATCATCGACTCAGACCGCTATGACAAGCAGGTGGTCATGATCATGTGTAACCCCAACCCGACCTACCGCAAGGTCGCCTATATGCTGCATGAGCTGAAGGTCAACTGCCGCAACGTCAAGTTCTATATGATGGACGAATGGGCAGATGAGGACGGGAATATTGCGCCGCTGAGCTATAAGGCCGGCTTTGGCAATGCATTCGAGCGTTTCATGGTCTCCCAGATCATGGACCTCGGCTTCAAGTACGAGAACTTCATCTATCACAGCAACGAAACAACGCCGAAGTATTCCAAGATGCTTGAAGACGATGGCGAGGCAGACATTGTCTATTCCGGTCCCGGCTGGCCCGGCCACTTGGCTTTCATCGATCCGGTCGACGATTGGTTCAAGCCCACCATGGAGGAATATCTGGAACAGGGCGCAAAAGTCGCAAGTCTTCATCCGCTGACCATCGCGCAGAACTCTCTCCACGGCGGCTTCGGATGCTCCGGCGATATCTCAAGAGTCCCGCCGAAGGGCGCCATGATGGGCCCGAGAGACGCCATGAAGGCCAAGAATGTTCTTGACATGCATGGCATCACCACAGCCGGCTCCGAGGTTACCTGGCAGCGTCTGACCTCCAGACTCTGCATCTTCGGCAAGCCCAGCCAGCATACGCCCGCTTCGATCCTCCAGCTGCGCGATAAGCCGACACACATGATCATGAGCGAGAGTCTGGCTGCGACCATTCAGGACGACGAATTCTTCCAGTATTGATAAATGAGGTGAAAGCAGTATGATCTCCTGCACGGAATTCATTCCCGCGTACAGCGAACTGTTCTCCTATTTGGACGAAACACACGGACGGGAAGAAGTCAATACGTTTTGGAAATACCTTTTTGAGCCGTCAGGCTCCGGGATTCCGCTTGTCAACTTCGTGAAAAAGGAAGGAATCCGTGGCTGCTTCAGCTACTGGTCCGGCACCCTCAATGAGGAAGCGGCAGATTTCACCATGTACCTCAACGAGAAGGCGGGCTGGTTCCAGCTTGTCATGCACCATTGTCCGTCCAAGGGACGCCTGCTTGAGCTTCAGAAAGAGATCGGCGTCAAGCCGTTCCGGGATTACTGCCTGCACTGTGATTCCTATCGTTCCGCGGTCGCGCAGATCGGACTCAAGTATATCTATAACTTCACCGGCGTTGATCATGCAGCTTGTTCGATCCTCATCTACGACCCGAAGGTATTTGACGGCCGCGTGATCGTGGACAGCAGCACGGAGATCATGGAGCGTAAGGCATCGGACAATGAATACTTCCACCGCGATTTTCACAGCAGCCTGAATCGGGGCGCTGAGTATCTCGGTGAAAAGTACGGCCCAGAGGAACTGCGCGCGTATCTGGTTCGTTATACGAACAATGTCTACTGCAAGCTGATCGAGCAGGCCCGGAAGGACGGACTTGGCGCCATTGCGGAAAAGATCCGTGATACCTACCGCCGCGAAAAGGCAGAGGACGTTTTGACACTGACCTGTACGGAGGATAGACTTGACGTTGCGGTCTCCGAGTGCCCGGCTGTGCGCCACTTGCATGCGACCGGTCGAACCGTCTCCAAATGGTACCGGTACACAACGGAGTATGTCATGCAGGCGCTTGCCGACGCCTGCGGATTCCGGTTCACCATGGATGCTTATGACGAGGCGTCCGGTGCGGCGTCCTATCATTTCACCAAATAATCATCTGCAGACCGCGCTGCCCGAGTGACGGCGCGGTCTGTATGCAAAAACGGGGGACGTATCGGATGAAACAGCTCTTTTCATCATTTATCTATGAAAACCCGCTTCCGCAGCTGCGTGCGCGGCAGTCGGCGTTCCCAAACGTCTGTGAAATCGCGCCGAGCCATCTGCTTGCGGCGCATCAGATGGGAGAAGCATTTGAAAGCGTCGACGGTGCAACCTATGTAAGTGAGAGTACAGACGGCGGCCGTTCCTGGTCCGCTCCGCGCAGAGCCTGCGCGCCGGATGAAGGAGAGGTCCCGCTTTCCGACTGTGCAAAGTTGACCAGGCTCCCGGACGGACGGCTTGTCCTCTTTGGCTATGAATTATACCGGGAAGATCCGGAGCTTCCGCTGTCCAACGCGCAGACCGGCGGCCTGCTGACCGACCGTGTGTTTTATGCTTTGTCAGCCGACAACGGCAGGACCTGGACCCGGCATATAGAAGTGCCGACAGCATGGAACGGCCACACGGAGGCGTCCGCTCCGCTGACGGTCCTGCAGGACGGGAGCTGGGCGACGCCGATCGCCGGCTTCCCAAGATGGGACGGAAGCGCTGCAGGACGTACCTGCGGCCGACTCCTGCGGAGCACGGATTGCGGGAGATCCTGGAATGATGACGCAGTCTGCATGGCGTTTCCAAGCGATACCGTCGCATGCTATGAGCAACGCATGTGCCAGACGGACAGCGGTGTGATTGCTGTGATCGCCTGGAATGAGGACCTTGTCTCCGGAAAACGGTTGAACAATCATATTGCGCTCTCCGTGGACGGCGGCCACACATTCTCTGCGCCGATCGACACAGGCGTCGGCGGTCAGAGCGCCGGCATCCTTTCGCTGGGCGCGGAGCGGATCCTGACGCTCCATGCCGTTCGACGGGATACAGATCGCCCGGGGATCTATGCCTGCATCGGAGAGATCACCGGCGGGGAGCTGCACCTGGGTACGCCGGAATGTGTCTGGCAGCCAAATGTGCCCATGACCAGGGATACACACATGGCAGGTATTTTTTCATTCCTGAAGTTCGGGCAGCCGGGCGCAGTACGCCTGTCCGACGGGACTGTGCTCATGACGCACTGGATCTGTGAGGATGGATGCTATAAGACCTGCACAACTGCATTTCAAATTTGAGTTCAAAGGAAAGGAAACGTCTTATGAAGCGTTCTGAGATTAACGCGGCGATCCGCGAGCTGGAAGCCATGTGCGCGCAGGAGCACTGCTACCTGCCCCCGTTCTGCCACTTTACACCGGAAGAATGGAAAACAAAAGGACACGAGTATGACGAAGTACGTGAGTGCATGCTTGGCTGGGACATTACAGACTATGGGATGGGGGATTTTTCCAAGATCGGTTTTTCTCTCATCACAATCCGAAACGGAAATCGCAGCATGGCTGAGAAATATCCGAAAGTCTATGCGGAAAAGCTGCTCTATCTCAGGGAAGGGCAGTACGCACTGAATCATTTTCACTGGTTCAAAACCGAGGATATCATCAACCGCGGCGGCGGAAACCTGCTTATCCGTGTCTATAACAGCCTTCCGAACGAAGAGATCGATTATGAATCGGATGTCACTGTCCATCTGGACGGATTGCAGAAGACTGTTCCTGCCGGAACGCAGGTCTGCCTCCGTCCCGGAGAAAGCATTTGGATCACGCGCGGACTCTATCATGATTTCTCTGTGGAGGCAGGTTCGGGTGATGTCCTGATCGGCGAGGTCAGCCAGTGCAACGACGACAACACGGACAACCGTTTCAACCCTCCGGCTGGCCGCTTCCCGGCCATTGAGGAGGATGAGCCGCCTTACCGCCTGCTCTGCAATGAGTATCCGGCAGCGGAAGAAAGGGACAAAAATGATCGTCCGTGAAACCGTTAAGGCTTTTGAACGCCTTGGGTTCGGGATGTTCGTCCATTTCGGCATATACAGCCAGTTGGGCCAGGGCGAATGGGTGCGCAGACAGATGCAGATCCCGGCTGAGGCATATCATTCGTTGGCTGCGACGTTCTGCCCGGCGGAGGATTGGGCGGAGCAGCTCGTCCGGACTGCAAAGGAAGCGGGCTGCCGCTATATCACACTCACCACACGCCATCATGACGGGTATTCCCTCTATGATACGCGAGGGCTTTCCGACTTTGACTCCATGCACAGCTGCGGCCGAGATCTTGTGCGCGAATTTGTGGAGGCATGCCGCTGCAGCGGTTTGCTGCCGTTTTTCTATCACACATTGATCGACTGGGAGGTTCCATCTTACCCGGACAACTGGCAGACCTATATGGAGTATCTGCGCAGCAGCGTTGAACTGCTGTGTGCCAACTACGGGCCAATCGGCGGCCTCTGGTTTGACGGCATGTGGGCCCATCCGGACCGGGACTGGCAGGAGGATGCCCTGTATGGACTGATCCGAACGCATCAGCCGGCATGTATGATTATCAACAACACCGGCATGGCGGCCCGCGGCCGTCTGGGCCATATCGAGCTTGACAGCGTCACCTTTGAGCGCGGCAAGCCACAGCCGATCAATCTGGACGATTCTCCGAAGTATATTGCAAGTGAGATGTGTGAGGTCCTCAATGACCACTGGGGCTATGCGGCGGAGGATCTGAACTACAAATCCCCGGCGCAGCTGATCCGGGAGTTGGCGGAGTGCCGCCGATATGGCAGCAACATGCTGCTGAATGTGGGTCCCATGGGCGACGGGCGCCTGCGCCCCATTGACCGGGAGTACCTGCGTCTGATCGGGAAGTGGGTTTCCCAAAACGATGAGGCCATCCGCACCCCGCGCCCCACGGACATCGCCGTGGAGGGAAAACCGTTCAACTTCATTCTCCGGGA
>CADCOJ010000100.1 GCA_902803075.1 Oscillospiraceae bacterium
ATGCGGGTGGGCCTCTCCGGCCTGACCATGGCGGAATACTTCCGCGACGAGGAGAAGCAGGACGTGCTGCTCTTCATCGACAACATCTTCCGCTTCACCCAGGCGGGCTCCGAGGTCTCGGCGCTGCTGGGCCGCATGCCCTCCGCCGTGGGCTACCAGCCCACCCTGGCCGAGGAGATGGGCGCGCTGCAGGAGCGCATCACGTCGACGAAGAAGGGCTCCATCACCTCCGTGCAGGCGGTCTATGTCCCCGCGGACGACCTGACCGACCCCGCCCCGGCCACCACCTTTGCCCATCTGGACGCCACCACCGTCCTGGACCGCGGCATCGCTTCGCTGGGCATCTATCCGGCCGTCGATCCGCTGGATTCCACCTCCCGCATCCTCTCCCCCGAGGTGGTCGGGGAGGAGCATTACCGCGTGGCGCAGTCCGTCATCCATATCCTCCAGCGCTACCGCGAGCTGCAGGACATCATCGCCATCATGGGCATGGATGAGCTCTCCGAGCAGGACAAGCTGACCGTCAACCGCGCCAGAAAGGTGCAGCGCTTCCTCTCCCAGCCGTTCCATGTGGCCGAGCAGTTCACCGGCATGGCCGGCAAATATGTCCCGCTGCGCGAGACGGTCCGCGGCTTCGCCGAGATCATCGAGGGCAAGCACGACGATATTCCCGAGTCGGCGTTCCTCTTTGCCGGCACCATCGACGAGGTGGTGGAGAAGGCGAAAGGCGGGCGCACATGAGCACCTTCCATCTGCAGATCGTCACGGTGGACGGCAGCCGCTTTGACGGCGAGGCCGAGGCCGTGAGCGTCCGCGCCACCACCGGGGACGTGACCATCCTGGCCCACCATGCGGACTATGTCGCCGCCCTGGGCATGGGCGCAGCGTTCGTGGTGACGGAGGGGCAAAAGCGCTGGGCCGCCGCCATGGGCGGCATGCTGGCAGCCACGGGCGGCAGCGTCCGGCTCATCGCCACCACCTTCGAGTGGGCCGATGAGATCGACGTGGACCGCGCCCGTGCGGCGCTGGAAAAGGCGCAGGCGCAGCTGGAGCGCCCGGGGCTCTCCAGCGAGGAGCGCGCCGCCCTCACCGCGGCCATGCGCCGCGCGCAGGTGCGCCTGGGCGTGGCCGCAAAGCGCACATCCTGAATCCCGGCATATCAGGCTCAGCGCCCCGGCGGTAAAAACCGCCGGGGCGCTCCGCATATCAAAGGCACAGGTTTGCCGCGCGCTTCAGCGCATGGTGAAGCGGATCTGATCCTTCTTCCCCAGCTCCGACAGGCGCGTTTCAATGGCGCCGGTGGTCCGGCCGTGGAGGCGGGCGATCTCCGCCGTGTCCATGCCGGCCGAAAACTGGGCCAGCAGCGCCTGCTCCTCCTCGTCGGACCAGACGCGCCCGGCGTTGACGGAGGTGGTCATCTGCGGACGCATCTCCAGCTCGCGCAGCACGCAGTGCAGCGCGCGGATGACCTCCGGAGAATTGAAGACGCTCTCCTCCTTCAGGGGCGCGTCCGAGACCGGGTCCCGCCCGTCGGCCAGGGCGGCAAGGATCTGTGCTGCGCGTTTGAGCTCCATTTCTTGCTCCTCTCCGGCAAAAGACGCCTGTTTTCTGCCGCTTTTTGTTTTATTATAATACCTGCGGCGCAAATCCACAACCCTTGGCGCAGGAAGTTTTTTCAGCGCCCTGCCGGCTCCCGCCCGCGGCGTCCGCCAGCTTTTGCTTTTCTTTCCCTCCGCTTTGTGGTATGATGGAGCACACCGGCCCCCCATCGGGGCCAGACAAGGAAAGGAGGCGCCGCCATGCGCCCACCGTCGTCCGCCCGGCTGCGCAGGGCGCTGCTCGTCCCTGCCGCCGCCATCGTTGCCGGCGCATGCTGGCTGGGGAATTTCACCGTGGGCACCAGCGTGATCCCCGTGGTCTCGCCGGAGCTGCCCGCCCCCTTCGAGGGCTTCCGGATCGTCCAGCTCTCCGACCTCCATGGCCGCCGCTTCGGCCCGGACAGCGCCCGGCTCATCGAAGCCGTGCGGGAGGCGGGGCCGGATCTCATCGCCCTGACCGGCGACCTGGCCGACCGCTTCACCGATCTGTCCGTCCTGCCGCCCCTGCTCCGGGCGCTGACGGAGCTGGCGCCCGTCTTTTATGTGACGGGCAACCACGAATGGAGCATGCGCGCCGCGCGCCGCCGGGCGCTGTACGCGCTGCTGGACAGGGCGGGCGTCGTCCGCCTGGAAAATACCTTCCGCGTTCTGCGCCGCGGGGAGGCGCGGCTCGTGGTGGCCGGCGTGGACGATCCCAACGGGCCCATCGACCAGAAGCATCCCCAGGCGCTGGTGCGGGAGATCCGCGCCGCCTGCGGCGCGGACGCCTACATCGTCATGCTGGCCCACCGCAACGACCGCCTGCCCGTCTGGAGCGCCTGCGGCGTGCAGCTGGTGCTCACCGGCCATGCCCACGGCGGCATCGTGCGCCTGCCCGGCGTGGGGGCGGTGTTCGGCACGCACATGGATCTGTTCCCGGAGCATACCTCCGGGCTCTACCGGGCGGGCCGGACCGCCATGATCGTCAGCCGCGGGCTGGGCGGCAGCCGCAAGCTCCCCATCCGCATCAACAACCGGCCGGAGGTGGTGGTGGCCGTGCTGACGCGCGGGCCGGAAATATAAACAATCTGAAAACATTCCCGCCAAACGCTTGTTTTTTTCCATGCTGTTTTTATAATGGGAATATAAAAAAACAGACTTCATGACAGAAGGTGTTCGGATGATTCGGGATATGCTTCAGAAATTCAAAGACGCCATGATCCGCTTTCTTTCCGGGCGCTACGGCTCAGACAAGCTGAACCTGGCGCTGCTGGGCGGGGCGCTGGCGCTGATGATCCTGGGCGCAGTGGGCCGGCGGAGCTGGCTCAGCGTGTGCAGCCTGTTGGCGTATGTGCCGCTGATCTGGTCCATCTTCCGGATGTACTCGCGCAATGTGGAGGCCAGACGGCGGGAAAACGCCGCCTTCCTGCGCTTTTTCAGCCGCCTGAAGGACCGGGAGCATTGCTATTTCCACTGCCCCGGCTGCCGCCAGACCGTCCGCGTCCCGCGCGGCAGAGGCAAAATCAGCATCCGCTGCCCCAAATGCGGCATGCAGTTCATCAAGAAAACATAAGCTCGTCGTCGCGTCAGAAGAAGCCTGCTTCGTCGGAGCAAACTCCGTATCGTTCACCCTGCCGCGAGCGGCAGGTCTCACTCACTCCGTTGCTCCTCCTCTCCGC
>CADCOJ010000101.1 GCA_902803075.1 Oscillospiraceae bacterium
ATATTCAGTTGTCAAACGCTTGACATGTATAAATAAATGTGATATGTTGAACCTGCATATAGTCTATAATTGTTCCAGATTATCCAATCTAAACTGTTTTTTCGAACTTCTTCGCAGTACAGATTTCAGGAGGCATACAGCATGCACATTGGACAGATCCTTCCGCTGATCTTCTGCCTGGCCGTCAGTGTCGGATCGTTTGCGGTCAGCATCCTTCAGTTTCGCGGGAAAGGTCCGCTGCTGAACAACGCCTATCTTTACGCCACACCGCGCGAACGCAAAAACATGGACACCCGCCCGCATTACCGCCAGTCCGGCGTGGTTTTCGCGCTGATCGGTGTGATTTTCCTGCTCATCGCTTTGATGATCGTGACCGGCTGGAAATGGCTGATGATCCTTGTGATCCTGATTGCCATCGGATCGGTCGTCTATGCGCTGGTCTCATCCATCCGGATCGAGCAGCGGCGAAAACACTGAATACCGGATACAACGATCCGCCGTGCTTCTGCACGGCGGATCGTTTGCGGTTATCTCCGGATCATGTCGGCACAGGCGCTGCGGCTGCCTGTGCACACATGTCGGCACAATTCGACATAAGCTGACTGTGGGCAGCCCAAATCCGATCTGGAGGGATTCTTATGGCAATCTTTACGAATTCTGCAACCCTGTCCTACGCCGGAACGACTCTGACGTCCAACACCGTCACCGGTGAGATCCTGGAGACAGTTTCGATCTCAAAAACAGCCGTGGCCGATCTCTATACGCCCGGTTCCGACGTGTCCTATGTGATCGCACTGGTCAACTGCGGCGCACAGGATGTTGCCGGTCTTACTGTCACGGATGATCTGGGCGGATATGCGTTCGGAGGCGGCACCGTCTATCCCCTGGCCTACCGCGACGGCTCCATGCGGATGTTTGTCAACGGCCGTCTGCAGGAGGCGCCCGCGGTTCAGGCCGGGCCTCCGCTGTCTGTCCCGGCGCTTTCGATCCCGGCAGGTGGAAGCCTCATGCTCGTGTATGAGGCGGAGCTGACGGCCTTTGCCCCGCTTGGCCAGAGCGACGCGGTCGTGAACACCGCGACCGTCTCCGGCGGCGGAATCAGCGTACCGCTTACCGCCTCGGCCAGCATCGCGCCGGTGGAGCAGGCCGTGCTTTCGATCCGCAAATCCATGGATCCGACCGCCGTATCCGTCAACGGACCGCTGAGCTACACCTTCGTCATTGAGAATACCGGCAGCGTCCCGGTCACTGCAGCAGACAACGCCATCCTGTCCGACACCTTCGAGCCGATCCTGCAGCCGATCTCCGTCACGTATAACGGGGAAGCCTGGACCGCAGGCGCCGATTACACCTATGACCCCGCAGCGGGTGAATTTGCTTCGCTTCCGGGAAAGATCTCCGTTCCCGCGGCCTGCTTTGCGCAAAACGCGGACGGCACCTGGGCCGCTACGCCAGGCAAGGCGACGGTCGTCATTTCCGGAACGGTCACGCCCGGCGCTTAACGCGGCATGCCGCGCAGCTTCCGCCGGACAGCCGCAAGAAACACGAAGCAGGCAAGGATCTGCGCGACCGTGGAGCACGGGATGCTCAGGCCGATGAAAAACAGGCGGTGCATCGTTCTGCTCATGATATACGCCACCGGGATCCGGATCAAAAATGCAGCGCCGATGCCCTGCGCCATAACGAAGCCGGTGTAGCCGAGCCCGTTGTAGAACCCAATGAAGCAGAACAGGAAGCAGGTCAGCAGGCAGTCGATGCCATAGGCCCGGAGATAATCGGCTCCGGCCGCGGCCACGTCGCCGTCGTTTGTAAAAATCGCACAGAGCACGTCGCCGTGGAAAAATGACGCCCAGAACATGACGATGCCGAACAGCGTCGACACAACGATGGCAATGCGCAGGCCGCGGACTGCGCGGTCGTCTCTCCCCGCGCCGTGATTCTGCGCAACGTAAGCGCTCATGGACTGCATGAACGCCGCAGGCGTCAGCATAATGAACGCGCAGACCTTTTCCGCAACGCCCACACCCGCTGAGGCGATCAGCCCCAGCCGGTTGACGATCGCAAGGATAACAAGAAATGACAAGCCCACAAGCAGATCCTGCAGGGCGATCGGCGTTCCAAGCTGCGCAATGCGCCTCAGGATCTGCGGCCGGAGCGCAATGCTGCGCCGCGAAAACGCGAACGGCAGCCCTCTGCGCCGCAGAACGGCAAGTGAGATCAGCACGCTCACCGTCTGGGATAGGACCGTTGCCAGCGCCGCACCGGCCGCGCCAAGGTGAAAATGCGCCACAAGCAGCAGGTCGCCCGCAATGTTGCAGACGCTTGCAATGGCAACGGTCATAAGCGGCGTCCGTGCGTCGCCCAGGCCGCGCAGGATGCTCCCAAGCACATTATACGCAACGATCATCACCGAGCCCGCGCCGCAGATCGCTATATAACGTCTGGTCTGGGCAAACGCTTCCTCCGGCGCGTTCATGGCGGCAGCCAGCCTGCCGCCGAGCAGCGGGATCAGAATGGTCAGCGCCACACCGGCCGCCAGAAATATCACGACGCTTGTCCCGATGATGGCTCCGCCGGCCTCCCGCTCGCCTTCCCCGAGCTTTTGCCCGAGCAGGATCGTTGTGCCCATGGCAAAGGAGCCGATCAGATTCGTAACGGTAAACATGATCTGCGAACCGACCGCAACGCCCGAAACATCCTGTGCAAGCGCATATTTCCCGACCACGAGCAGATCCACCGCGCCATAAAGTGCCTGAAGAAACAGTGCCAGCAGGATCGGCATTGAAAACCGGAGCAGCGGGCCGAGGATCGGTCCTTTTGTAAAGTCCTGCGTGTGTTCCATGATATCCTCCAAAAAAGCCGGATAAGGAAACAGGTCTCTCAACCTGTTCTCTTATCCGGCTTACCATTTCCTGAGAATGATTTGCCCTCCGAGCGATGCAATCTTATCAGATCCGGCCCGAAATGTCAATCCCCCGGCGCTGTCAGCCCGGAGACGTCGATCAACTCCATGTCCAGATACGGCGGGCAGAGGATCTGCCCTTCCCCCTGCATCATGTGCGGAACGATCCTTGCATCCTCCTTCAGGCAGGTGATCCCGATGTCGGCGCAGAGAAGGCGGCTGATACAGCGCGAAGCAGCCGGCGCCACCAGGCCGGTCTTCACGAAGCCGATCGTGACAGTCAGATCTGAACGCACAGCCGCCTCCGCCTCGCCAGTATCGCCGTTCATTCCGCTGTTGATATCGACACTGAGGACATAAGCATTCGCCGCATTGATCTCCGCAATCATGTCCGCGTACGGCTCGCGCAGCGTGCCGTGAAACCCGGTCCCGAGCAGGCAGTCCACGATCACCGAAGCGCCTGCGAATGCGCCCGGTGCGTAAGGCTCCATCGGGACGCCCAGGCGTTCCGCGCGGGCGGCAAAGAATGCGCCGTCCCCGGAGCGCTTGCCGCCGGAGGTCACCACGCGGCAAGCATAACCGTGCCCGGCAAGAATACATGCAAGCGCATAGCCGTCTCCCCCATTGTTTCCCGGTCCTGCCGCAATCATGATGCGTCCGTTCCAGACGCCGGCAAGGAACACGCCCATGGCCGCCCGGTACATGAGCGTCCGGCCGGAGGTCCCATGTTCAATCGTCCACTGATCGCTGGCACGCATGGTCTGCACGGAAACACAGGGTAAAAATGTTTGATGGTCCATTCTGATGCCTCTCCTGTCCTTTGCTCAGGCTGGTCCGCCCGGCCCGGGCCTGGTGAACGGTATAACGTCCGTATGGGATCATGATACCACCGCCCGCGGCCCAAGTGAAGCAGAGATTTTGAAACTGCCGCCTGCGGTCGCCAGACCGCAGGCGGCAAGGAGGAGCGGCACAGGCCACAGCAGCCCATCCGCAGGCCCGCGGAACAGGCCGGAGCCGGGGCGCTTCCCCCCTGCACGTTTCATCCTATTCTTTTGTCAGATCTTTGCCCTCTGCAGCAATGCACGGATCGCCCCGGGCATATCTGGCATAATTTCTGCGGAACGTCGAAAGGCTCACATACCCAACCATCGGATAAACTGTAGCGACGTCGAGTTTCTCCTCGTTGATGAGATGGACGGCGCGGAGGATCCGCGTCTGATTGACATAGGTGTTGTAGTTGACACCGCGCTGCTCCTTGAACAGGACGGAGATATACGCCGAGGACTTTCCGAAGCGTTCGGCGATGCTGTTGAGCGAGAGGTCTGCATCGCAGATATGCTCGTCGATATACCGCAGGATCTCTGTTTCGGCGCCGTTCATAGTCTTTTGCCGGTTCCGAAGCACCTGGGTGCAGATCCCCTCGATCTGCGCCTCCGCGCGGGCGCGGATCTGCTCCAGGGTGATGAACTCCTGCCGCAGGTCGATCGGCTGCTGCGCGATGCCGAGACTCTGACCGCTGCGCGCGACCGTTGCGGAAAGGTCCATGTACAGAAGCCACATGCTCTTTGGACTGAGCTTTGTCCGGCGGGCGTTTTCCTCAAGGACGGCGGCAAGGATCGCCTTTGCGCCGTCCGCGCTGCAGCCGGTGATGGCGCGGGCCAGCAGCACTTCCTCGGAGATGGGATAATAATAGTCATAGCTGAGCTCCGGTTCGATCTCACTGTAAAACATCGGCTGCTCCTGCCGGTTCATGGCGGCGGCATGCGTGGCCGTCTCTGCCTGCTCAGCGCTGTGATAGATCTCCTCCATACCGGGAACGGAGCGTCCGACGCCAAGATACAGCCCCTCGCCCTGCGTATAACGGCGGAAGTGACTCATGCAGTTCTGCGCCAGCGCGGAAAGGAAGGCCTCAAGCTCCTCCATGCCTCCGTGGTTGACCAGGATGCGGAAATGATCTGTATCTTCTGAATACAGGTACGCCTTCAGCTCCAGCCCGGCGGACAAATGCTCCAGAAGCGTCTGCAGGGCGAGTTCCGTGGCGAGATTGACGTCGGCAGTCTCCATCTGTGAAAATGGCGCCTCCAGCGCAATGACCGTGAACAGCGCGTGGTCGAAGTGCAGACGCACATCCGCCAACTGATCCTCCAGCGAATCAGACAGGTTCGCTGTGCCGGCAAGCAAAGAGCCCAGGATCTTCTGCTGCGCAATGGGCCGCAGCTGGTCCAGCGACGTCTCCACGCGGCTCTTCTCCTGCAGGATGCGGTCGAACACGCGCTCAAGCGCGACAAAATCATTGCTGACGCGCGGCTCCCGCCCAACGAATTTTCCGATGATCTTTCCAAACGGGCGATATGCCGCGGATGTGAGCAAATAACAGATCGCAGCGCTCAGAAGCAGGCTGACGGCCAGCGTTGCGAGCATTGCGGGCAGCACACGCGCGCGCGTCTGGTCATGCACAGAAAGAGGCACGTCCACACAGCACATGAACCGTCCGGAAAACGTCTGGCGTGAAAGCGTTACGGTCGGCTCGCTGTAAATCCCTGTCTGATAGGACCAGAGGCAGCGGCCGTCCCTGTCAGTCAGACGGAAGGCCGCTGCGTCAGCGTCCGTCGCATGGAGCAGCCGGCTGCCCAGCACGCTGGACTGGATCAGGATATTGATCTCACCCTTGTATCGGCCGCCGGGGATGTCCCGGAACGGCGCCTGATAGAGCAGGTATTCGATTCCGTCATAGGTAATGGTGGAGACAGTCGGCTCCGGCGTCTGGAGCGCAAAAAAATGATACTGGATATAATCGAACTGGCTGCGCTCATAAAACGCCGTGTCGTCGACCACGGTGCGGTTGTTGTAAAGCGCGCCGTCATCATAGAACCGGAAGGAAAACGATTTGAATTCCCCGCGTGAGCACGCCTGGTTGAGCGCATCCGTGATGGTCTTTTTGACCGTGTAATCCGGACGCGTCCCCTCCAGCATGTCCAGATAGAGCGGATGGATCCATGTGCTGTATTCCACGACAGCGGTCGCCTCCGCGATGCTCTCGCCGATGCGTTCAAACTGGTTGGCTCCGGCATCCAGCAGCACGCGCGCATAGGCGCTGTCGCTGCTGCGGGCCGTGCGGTTCATCATCGGCAGGAACACAGCAGCCAGCAGCAGCGTGGCCAGGAAGCACGGCAGCAGTGTGGAGACCAGCAGCGCGCCGAATACGTTGAGTCTGTTGTAGAGCGTTCTGATCCGTTCCATGCGTCTGTCCCACCTCCTTCTGATTCAAGAAATACCACAAACCGGGACAATTGGCAATGGAGCGGATTTCCATGGAACAAATTGTCAGAATCGGCACAAAAGAGGGCTTTCGCCCTCTTTTGCGTTGATTTGAGCGGGATCAGGCGCTCAATGCGTCCGGTCGTACACGGACTGGTAGCACTCGATCATTTCCTGCAGGCCGAGCGCGTTCATGCTGCGGACATAGGTATCCCAGTCGGCATCCACATCCAGAACGCCGGTGATGAACTTGTCCCGATACTCCTGCCAGCCGGCGCGCAGATCGGCATAGTAGGTGTCGCGCAG
>CADCOJ010000102.1 GCA_902803075.1 Oscillospiraceae bacterium
CCAAGCGCCGTGCTCATCAACTGCGCGCGCGGAACGATCGTTGATGAAGCTGCGCTCATTGAAGCTCTGCAGGCGCACACGATCGCAGGCGCGTGTCTGGATGTGTTTGAAACAGAGCCGCTTCCGGGCACATCGCCGCTCTGTGCGTTGGATAATGTGCTGCTCATGCCGCATGACGCATCGTATTCCGACGCCAGCTTTCATCTTCTCAAAACACGTGTGATCGAAGAAGCGCTGCGCGTGTGCGATGGTGCTACGCCGCTACATGTGGTAAACGCAGTGCAGCTTGGTCTGATATGACAGCAGGTCAGGAGAACGTGGATCACGGCAGGGAGCTGAAAGGACACACTGCAGCGTGTCTGACGGGTATGATCCTCTGCATTACGCCGCCGGACAAGATGGCGGTGCAATGCAGCACCACCTTCTATATCCAGGCGACGAGTGCGGAGTTGAATGAGCTGAACACCATGTCGAGCCTCAACGACTATGCCGAGCCCGCCGGCGAAAAACAGGTCTGGGATATCCACGAGGGAAACGCAAGTGGCAGAGATGAAAAAGCGGACATTGGTTTCATTGTTCTTGCAGTCATGAGTGAAAACTTGGTCGTCAGCAGGACGCCCAAGGGTCTCCTCGCGACAGATTACACCCTTACGACAACCCCACGACGGAAAAAGCGGACAAGCTTGTGAATGGCAGAGCCGTCTAAAAAACGCCATCGGCTGCCACGGTCTGAAAGAACTCATTGGCAGACTGGAACCGCCGTGCAGGGTCTTCCTGATAGCCAAGGCAGGCAAGGCAGTGAACGATAAAATACAGCGGCTGACATTCTATTTGGCTATTAAAAACATATGAGGAATTGAAAAATGGGAAAAAAGATTGTTATTGCTCTGGGCGGCAACGCTCTGGGCAAAAATCTAGAAGAGCAGATGCAGGCTGTCAAGACGACGGCCTGCGCCATCGCAGACCTGATCGAGGACGGCCACGAGGTCGTCATCGCGCACGGCAACGGCCCGCAGGTCGGCATGATTCAGAACGCCTTTGCCGCTTACCACAAGCAGCATGCCAAGAGCGACATCATGCCCCTTTCCATGTGTGTGGCCATGAGCCAGGGCTACATTGGCTACGATCTGCAGAACATGATCGGCGAGGAGCTTGACCGCCGCGGTCTTGGTATCCACTGCGCGACCGTTCTGACGCAGGTCGCCGTTGACCCGGCTGACCCCGCATTCCAGCATCCGACCAAGCCCATCGGCGCGTTCATGACCGAGGAAGAGGCCAAGAAGCTCGCCGCTGAAAAGGGCATCGACGTTGCCGAGGACGCAGGCCGCGGCTGGCGTCAGGTCGTTGCGAGCCCGCGCCCGAAGGAGATCGTTGAGATCGCCACGGTCGAGGCGCTCATGAACGCGAAGCACGCCGTTATCGCTGCCGGCGGCGGCGGCATCCCGGTCGTGTGGGAGGACAAGTACCACCTCAAGGGCGTGCCCGCCGTCATCGACAAGGACTTCGCCTCCGAGTGCATGGCCGAGCAGCTTGACGCCGACATGCTCATCATCCTGACGGCTGTCGAGAAGGTCGCCATCAACTTCGGCAAGCCCGACCAGAAGAATCTGGACGAGCTGACCCCGGACGAGGCCCGCAAGTACATGGCCGAAGGCCAGTTCGCCCCCGGCTCCATGCTGCCGAAGGTCGAAGCGGCTGTCAGGTTCGCCGAGTCCAAGCCCGGCCGCACCGCCCTCATCACCCTCCTGGAAAAAGCCAAGGACGGCATCGAAGGCAAAACCGGCACTGTCATTCATCAATGAACCCGTCGTCTCTTTCCATTCTTGGAAAAAGCCGCGTGCTCTATCGCTTTGCAGAGTGCTGGGATCATTTTCCTGACGAATATTTCGATCACCCCCGGCCCAGTGGACGTACAAGTATGCAGGACAAAAAGGACGGGAAAAAATTGCAGACGATGGAACGGTGAAAAAACTGATCCATGCATTGGAATTGGAAAACAGTCTGCATGAAAGGTATCTTAAAATCATACCTGTTATCATTCCATAAAGTACGCCGGCAACTACGGAGTTTGGAATCGCAATCAAAGGAACAAGCGCGACGATGCCAATCCCGGTACCCCCTACAACGCGATTACGACCGGTGTAAAGTCCATTGGGCACGGCTGACAGACGACAGACCGTACACTGGTGGAACCGATCAAGCGTGGCTGCTGTCGGGTGCTAGCGCCGTCTCCGATTGCGCTGCAATCGGAGAATATTGGGAATGTGCCTCCCATGGTTGCAGAAAAAGCTGCCGGGGACTCTTGAAATTCACAAAAGCTGGTTTTACACCTATGGAAGTCATTGTCTGCGCAACAGAAAATGGGGCGAGGACAGTCCAATGGGCGAAAGCCCTTGGTACATTGGAAACAGGAAAAATCGCAGATTTATAGCATTTTTCAAAATTAAAGCGCATATCCACAAGAACGAAACCACCCTGAACAGTCCGAAGGCGAAACATTCTGAAAGGCGTGTTGGATCGCGTTCGGAAGAGCATCCGGTGACCTTGCCTTGAATTTGCGCAAAAGAGCCTTTACCTTCGACCAAAGCTTTTCAATAGGGTTCAGGTCAGGGCTATACGGCGGAAGATAAGTGTATCGAACACCAGAACTGTCCAATAAATCTTTCACTGCCTTTGCATGGTGCAACTTCATATTGTCCATCACGAGGACAGGATCGTCGTATTCTTTGGCTTAAAAGAGGTGCAGAGTCAACCGCTCTGCTTCCTCCAAGCGAATAGGCATATCGTCTTGTCATATCGGTGTTGCAGCCGCTTTCATCCAGAAATACAAGATCACTTGCACGGAACCCAGATATAAGACCGTTCCAGTTTTTCCTCTTCTCGGCCACATCGGGGACGCTTCCGTTCACTGGCATGAAGAGATTTTTTCTTCCGGCGGTATCCTGCTTTCTGAAGAAAACGCCAGACGGTATCAATGCTGACAGACAAATTCAACGTTTCAATGATCTCCAGACAAGTGATATCCGGCTGTTTCTCCAGAAGTGAAAGTATGTGCTGATGGTCTGCATCGGACAATTTGGGCTTCTTTCCACGCAGATTCGTCTGAGTTTCGTAGCTTCCTGTCTCGTTCCGACGCTTCAGCAAGCGATAGATCGAACAGGTGTTCACAGAAAAGCACTTTGCCAGTTCCTTTACACGGATACCCTTATCGTATCCTTCCAAAATCAACTTTCGAGCTTCATTGTGCAGCATTGCACGCACCTTCTTTGCCTTTATTATATCACTTTTTCTCAATGGTTAAAGCATTCTGCTGTATTATTGAAAATTGCTATAATTGTAGTCATTGATAATCCACTTGCCAATATTGCGTCACTGATGAAGACGGACAACACAAAAATGTCATGAAGGAAGGCATCATCGAAAAGAATATTCCGAAAATACCGATATGCCGGAAAGGCAAATCTATTATGACTGTAAAAGAAATGAAACGCTACGCCCTTGCGTGTCCCACGAGCATGGGCGTGCGCATCACGCCGGAAAACCGGATGGCGGTGCAGAACAGCAATACGTTTTATATGCAGGCGACCAGCGCGGAATCAAACGTGCTGAATGTCGCGTCGAGCCTTGGGCGGGAGTGCCTCGTGCTGACCAAATTTGTCAAGGACAGCCCCGTTGCCGACCTCATCAAGCGGCAGCTCCGCGCACGGAACATCCGCTTTGAGGGTCTGGACGTGGAGCAGGGCGGTCCGTGGGGCTATCGCCATCAGTTCAACATCGCGGACTCCGGCTTCGGACTGCGCGCGCCGCGTGTCTGGAACGACCGCGCGGGCGAGGTCGGCAGAACGCTTTCCATTGATGATTTTGACGTAGAACGCATCTTCGGGCAGGAGGGCGTCGGCATTCTCCACCTATCCGGTCTGATTGCCGCCATGAGCCATGAGACGACCGAGTGCTGCCTTGCCCTCGCAAAAGCCGCAAAGCAGTACGGCACACTCGTCTCCTTCGACCTCAACTACCGCGCGACCTTCTGGAAGGGGCGTGAGGAAGAACTTGCCGAGGCATTCAGCGAAATTGCGTCTCTTGCCGATGTTCTCATCGGCAACGAGGAGGACTTCCAGCTCTGCCTTGGCTTTCAAGGACCGGAGACTGGCGGCAAAGACCTTGCTTCCAAAATCGAGTCCTTCAAAATCATGATCTCGCAGGTGCAGGAA
>CADCOJ010000103.1 GCA_902803075.1 Oscillospiraceae bacterium
GGGCGTCGTGGTCGTAACAGGATCAACGACGGACGTCGGCCTGGAATCGGACAGATACGAGCCGGAGACATAGGCCGTGTGGCTGTCGTAACGGATACGGACCCACCCGTTGGAGCAAAGGCCGGTGACCGTGACGGCATCATTATAGTTGAGCGAGCCGACCTTGGTACTGTCTGCAGTCCAGGAATCGCGGACATTCAACAGCTGCGTTGTCACATACATGGTCTTGTTTGCGTTCGTGACAGTGACATTGAGATTGCCCTCGTCCACCTTTACGCTTGCGCTGATGACGAGTTCGTAATAATACTGCTTCAGGATCTTGTAGCAGCGCAGGAACATGGCAAGCGCTTCCTGGCGGCTTGTTGTAGCTGTCGGATTGAGGAACAGACCGTTTGCTTCACGGGCACCCTGCACATAACCGTATCCGACGCAGATCTGCGCAGACTCCCGTGCCCAGGCCGCAACTGCGCCGGCATCCGAGAACCCGTTGAGCGCGGAGCCCTGGGCGGTCGGTTGGAAGGCAGCGGACCGGCAGAAATTCTCAATGATCTTAAAAAACTCCTGCCGTGTGAGCAGTGCGTCCGGGCGGAACGTTCCGTCCGGATATCCGTTCACGATCCCGTAGAGGCATGCCTTGAGAATGTCGGGATCGTCGGTGTCGGAAAAAGACGCGTTGTTCATGTCCTCTGAGAGATCCAGTCCGTTCCCGGTGGCCTTTTCAAACGCGTATGTAGCAAGACGGCACATTTCACCACGTGTGATCTGCTTGGTCAGATCGAGACCGACGAACGAGGCGGGGAGAAGCCCGAGGTTTGCGATCTCATTGTAGCTTGCCTGGAACCAGCTGCTGTAATTGTTGGCGGCAAAGCAGGTGCTGCCAAGGCTGAACAGAAGCACCGCACACAGGAGCAGGCAGAGCGGTTTTCGGATTATTTTCATGAAAAATGGACTCCTTCCGTTTTTAAAACGTGAGAAACAGAACGGGTTACAGCCGAATCTGATGTTTTTCTTCGTAATATCTGAATTGTTTTCATATTATATCAAATCGAACGTTACAATACAAGAGCTTATTTGTAATTATTTCGTAACCAGTTGCAGTTTCATTGGAAATATGATATAAAGAACGCATGAATATCAGAGTAATGATCGCAGTGCTTGCTTGCAGGCTCTGCAGAGGGGTGCTCCGTCTGTTGGGCAGAGGCGGAACAGACATGCCAGGGCGCGTTGCGCTTCGGATCTGCCCGAATTTGCTCGGTGTTCTTGTAAAGGACGTAACGGTTGTGATCGTTACGGGCACCAACGGTAAGACCACGACCTCACGCATGATCGAACAGTCGTGGCAGGACGCTGGAATCTCTTACTTTGCAAACAAATCGGGTGCGAATCTTCTGAGCGGTGTCACTGCGGAATTTGCAGTCCACAGCACACTGACCGGCCGCTGCAGACACACGCATGCGCTCATCGAGGCTGACGAGGCCGCATTCCAGCACATTGCACGATATGTACACGCTGCTGCCATCGTGATGACGAATATCTTCCGCGACCAACTCGACCGATACGGCGAGGTGACACACACGTTGGAGAAGCTGCGGCTTGGGGCAGAGCAGTGCCCGGACGCAATACTCTGCATCAATGCAGACGATTCTCTGTGCTCCAGTCTGCAGGGCGAGTTGCCAAACAAGATCATATTTTACGGCGTCAACACACCGATCTACGCTTCGCGTGTGGAAGAAGTTTCGGATGCGCCCTACTGCATCCGCTGCAAGAGTGAATATGTGTACGATTATGTGACGTACGGCCATCTGGGCAGTTATCGCTGCCCGCACTGCGGCTACAGCCGTCCGAAACCGGAGCTGAGCGTCTGCCGCGTGATCGTTACAGACGATGAGCATTCAGAAATCGTTTTCCGCCTTGGTGATCGGGAGATACCGGCATCTGTCAATCTCCCAGGCGGATACAACATCTACAACGCATGCGCCGCCATGGCGGCAGGTGCTGCGCTTGGGCTTGATCCAGAAAAGACCGCACAGTCGCTGTCTCATTTTTCCTGCGGCTTTGGACGGATGGAAAAGTTCGAGATCTCCGGAACGGATGTCCGGATGATCCTCATTAAAAACCCGGCCGGATGCAATCAGGTGCTGAGCTTTCTGACACAACGTACAGAACCGTTCGTCTTTGTTGCATGCCTCAATGACCGTGTGCAGGACGGCCGGGATATCAGCTGGATCTGGGATGTGGATTTTGAGCGGCTGACCGCACTTGGCGGTATGCTCTCGCACATCTATGTTTCCGGTGTCCGCGCGGAGGATATGGCGTTGAGATTCCTCTATGCCGGTTTCCCGCGTGAACGGATCCATGTACAGAAAAACTACGGTGAGCTGATGGAACAGGCTGTGTCACACAAACTGCCGGTATTCGTAATGCCGACATATACCGCCATGCTTGACCTGCGCGGGACCATCAGCCGCAGATATGGCTATAAGCAGTACTGGGAGTAAGCTATGGAACTGAAAATCTGTCATCTGTACCCGGATGTGCTGAACCTTTACGGCGACCGGGGCAATGTTCTGTGTATGAGACGGCGTCTGGAGTGGCGTTCTATCGGCGTGACGGTCGAGGAAGTCCCTATTGGCCAGAAACTGGATCTGGCAGGCTGCGATATGCTCTTCATCGGCGGCGGCCAGGACTTCGAGCAGGAGGTCCTGCTGGAGGACCTGAAGGGTGAAAAGACCGCAAATCTGAAGGCGGCCATTGAGGACGGCATGACCGTACTTGCAATTTGCGGCGGTTATCAGATGCTTGGAGAGTACTACGAGACATGGGACGGCACAAAATGCGAGTTCACGGGCGCGCTCGCGCTCTATACTGTCGGCTCAAAAGAGCGTATGATCGGCAACCTCATGTTCCAGTGTCGGGAGATCGGCAGCAATGTTGTAGGCTTTGAAAATCATTCCGGCAAGACATATCTCGGCCCTGGCGTTCGTCCGCTTGGCACGGTGCTCGACGGATTCGGAAATAACGGTTCAGACGGCCGTGAGGGCGCACGGTATCGCAATGTGTATGCCTCTTATGCGCACGGCTGTCTTCTGCCCAAAAACCCGCTGCTCTGTGACCAGATCCTCAGAACGGCGTTGGAGTGGAAATACGGGGCGGTAGAGCTTGCACCGTTGGACGACTCCTTTGAAACGGCTGCACACGACTATATGGAAACGCGCCTGCGGCATTGAGCCACGGCTCGAAATGGGATCCAAAACAGGAAACCGCAGTGCGCGGTTTCCTGTTTTTTTCAGAATGTGTGACCAACGGAGAAAAAACGGTGGTATAAAAGTGAAGGGCCTTTCAGATCTGCGCGAAGGAGGTGGTACCTTGGAGGACAGTCAGATCGTTGCGCTTTACTTGCAGCGCGACGAACGTGCGATCAGTTTGAGCGCTGAGACATACGGCGGTTACTGCCGGAGCATTGCAATGCGCATTCTGCGCAATCCCGAGGATGCGGAGGAATGTGTCAACGATACATGGCTCCACGCCTGGAACAGTATTCCGCCGCATCAACCGGAGGTCCTGTCAGCCTATCTCGGAAAGTTGACGCGATGGATCTGCCTAAAAAAATGGCGCGCGCTGCGCAGTCAGAAGCGCGGCGGCGGAGAGGTGGATCTTGCCTATGAGGAATTGTCAGAAAGTATTCCGGACAGCAGACCGTTCAATGACATACTGACGGAAAAAGCGCTTGCGGAAAGCCTTACACGGTTTTTGAAGGTGCTTCCGGAGAAGGAACGACGTGTGTTCCTCCGCCGGTATTGGTTTTTTGAATCCGTCGCGCAGATCAGCAGTTCAATGGGTTTCAGCCAGAGCAAGGTCAAGACGATGCTCTGGAGAATCCGGAAAAAACTTATGGATCATCTGAAAAAGGAGGGTTTTTTGGATGAACGCAGATAATGTTCTGAACGCGCTTGGCATGGTTGACGAAGCCATGATCGCGGATGCGGAGCAAACGCCGAAATTCGCAAAACGGAGATCTGCCCGCAAAACCTTGATCCTTGCGGCAGCTGTGATCCTTTGCCTGTCGCTGACGCTCCCTGTCCTTGCGGCTGCAGATGTTGAACCGGCATACCGGCTGCTATATGCGCTGTCTCCAGCCGCTGCGCAGGGACTCAAACCGGTGCAGATGTCCTGTGAAGACAATGGGATCCGGATGGAGGTTGCCGCCGCAAAGATCGAAGGTGACACAGCAGATATCCTGATCTGCATGCAGGATCTGACAGGGGACCGGGTCGATGAGACGATCGATCTGTTTGACAGCTATATGCTTCTTTCGCCGTTTGACAGCATTGGCACCTGTCGTTTCCTGGACTATGACGAAGCGCAAAGAAGCGCTGTATTCCTGGTCCGCATTTCGCGGATGGATGGCCGGGCCATCACCGGAAACAAATGCACGTTCTGTGTACGTGAGTTCCTGAGCGGCAAAACACATTTCAGCGGGGAAATCCGCGGCGTTGATCTCTCGGAGGTTTCCGCTTCAAATGACAAGGTATATACGCCGATCGCGGGCGTCGAGGTTCGGGACATTTGCTGGCAGGATGGCGCGCTCCGTGCGCGGGTGCACTGCGATGATGTTCGGAATACGGACAACCACGGATACCTTTATCTGCGATGTGCAGACGGACAGATCATAGAGGCGGAGCAGGATCAGAACGGGCCGGAATGGGATGACGCTGGAACGGGATTCCTCTATGAGTATGTTTTTGACATTCCGCAGGAACAGTTGGCAGAGTATCAGCTTTGCGGAGAATTCTGGATATGTGATTCTCTCACAAAAGGAAACTGGCAGGTCACATTCCCAATGAAAAATGAATGATGAACTGGCCGGCTGCTGATTGGATCAGCAGCCGGCCGTTGCCGTTATTGTCCGCAGGATTTTGCGGAAGTGTCAGATTCCGGGCGCTCATCGCGCGTCCTGCAATTCTGCTTGTGACAAGATTGCTTTTTTTCGCTCACGTTCATGCCTCCTGAAGCATTTTTGCGGATACCCGCATGAGAAGTATTCCACAGGAGGGTGGAGTTCATTCCTCGTCTTCTCTGGCCCAGCCATAAGCGCAGCGGACTGCTTTACTCCAGCCGCGCAGACGCCTGGTGCGTTCTGCTTCGTCGATCCGCGGCTGGAAAACAGAGTCAATGGCGTAATTCCTGCGAACATCGTCAAGGCTCTCCCAGTATCCCACGGATAGACCGGCGAGATAGGCTGCGCCCATTGCAGTCGACTCAACACAGCTCGGACGGACGACAGGCGCGCCGATGATGTCGGCCTGCGTCTGCATCAGATAGTTATTTGCGGATGCGCCGCCGTCAACCTTGATTCCGGAAAGGCTGATCCCGGAGTCTGCTTTCATTGCAGAAAGGACTTCCGAAACCTGATAACAGATGGAGTCAAGTGTTGCACGAATGATGTGGTACTTGTTGCAGCCGCGGGTCAGTCCGATGATCGTTCCGCGTGCATACTGATCCCAGTGCGGTGCGCCGAGTCCGGTAAAGGCGGGGACTACATAGCATCCGTTTGTATCCTTGACTTTGTTTGCCATATATTCAGAATCCGCTGCGGATTCGATCAGCTTCATCTCATCGCGCAGCCATTGGATCGCAGCGCCTGCAACGAAGATGGAGCCTTCCAGCGCATAGTGGACTGTGCTGCCGTAGCCCCAGGCAATGGTGGTAACAAGGCCGTTTTTGGAGAAAACGGGGCGTGTGCCTGTGTTCATGAGCAGGAAGCATCCGGTTCCGTAGGTGTTTTTTGCTTCGCCGGGCGCAAAGCAGGTCTGGCCGAACAGAGCGGCCTGCTGATCGCCTGCGGCGCCGGAGATCGGGATCGGGCCGCCGAGCAGCGCGGGGTCGGTCGTCCCAAAGCAGGTGCTGGAAGGCATGGGTACAGGCAGCATTGAGCGCGGGATGTCCAGTTCGGCCAGGATCTCATCGTCCCAGTCGAGCGTGTTGATGTTGAAGAGCATAGTGCGCGAAGCATTGGAGTAATCCGTCACATGTGCAGTGCCGCCGGTCAGCTTCCAGATCAGCCATGTTTCCACCGTGCCAAACAGGAGCTCGCCGCGCTCTGCGCGCTCCCGCGCGCCCGGCACATTGTCCAGAAGCCAGCGCACCTTGGTCGCAGAGAAGTATGCATCGATAACAAGGCCGGTTTTGCGTTGAAAGGACTCGGTCAGACCGCGTGCACGCAGCTCGTCGCAGAATTCACTGGTGCGGCGGCACTGCCAAACAATGGCGTGATGGATCGGCTCGCCTGTCTTTTTGTCCCAGACGATGGCGGTTTCACGCTGATTGGTGATGCCGATCGCTGCGATCTGATGCGCAGTGGCGCCGATGCGCTGCATTGCTTCTACAACAACGCCAAGCATTGTTGCCCAAATCTCATTCGCATCATGCTCGACCCATCCCGGCTTCGGGAAATATTGCGGGAACTCCCGCTGCGCCATGCTGCAGATCTTTCCTTCACGGTTAAACAGGATACAGCGGTTTGACGTGGTTCCGGCGTCCAACGCCATGACATAGGTTTCCATCCTTCGGCCCCCGTTTTTGTTTGATATTATTAGACTATCACAGTTTGGGCCTGAAATCAAGGCGCGTCAGGATTTGTCTCGCGGCTTGCA
>CADCOJ010000104.1 GCA_902803075.1 Oscillospiraceae bacterium
ATGCCCAACGGCGGGGCCAAGCGCCGGAAAATACGCGAAAGCGGAGGTTTTTATCATGGCAGAAACTGTGAATCAGGGAACCGGCGCAAAGAAAAAAAGACCGCTGCAGTGTTTCTTCTGCAGCGGTCCAAAACCATTTAGGCTTGAGCGGAGGAAGCGGCCCGGAGTCCAGCTCTGTGGAGCATCAGAACGCCCGCAAGAAGCGTGCCCTGCCCGAGAATGTTGATGCCCTGGGCGATCCAGTTCATCGCGGCTTTGTCAAAGCTCTTGGAGGAGAGATACCCCATCCCGAGGCACAGAATGAAGCTTACAAGAAACAGGATCCGCGCCGCGGGCCTGCCGACGCGTTTCGCCAGACTGCAGAGTACGGCGTCCATCATTGCAAGTCCTGCAACCATCAGCCCGACGAACAGGAACGTTCCGCTCCAAACAGCGGGCGCGGCGGCGATTGCCATCGTCCGGCCCTGCCTGTGGGTCAGCATGGCGATCATGCCGAGCCCGGCCAGCAGGAACCCGAGCGACTGCACCGGGAAAAACATCTGGTTCAGAGCCGTAAAGTCACATACGCCCAGCGCATACAGCAGCTTATAGAGCGCCTTGAGCGCGCCCGCGCAGATCACGTCGATCGTCCCTGCGGCAAAGAGTGCGAACGCGCCCTTACTCATCCGGAAATACAGGTCACGCTGCAGGATGATCGCCGCGGCGGCGAACAGCAGCACGGGGATAAAATCCACCAGCGCCATGGCCAACGTAAACTCTTTCATTTCTTTCTCCTATTTTTTGTTCAGATGATAAATGGGAACAAACGGAAGGATGATGGGTGTTTTCTCGGTATAGGCCCGGTACTCCGGAAGCGTGCCGTAACGCTTGTTCTGACGTGCCTCAAGACGCTGCGCGCCGTTGAACATGATAAAGACGATGCAGATGAGCGCAGCGACCGCCATGATCCACTGACCGGCAGTTTTGTACGCGGTGATGCCGGCAATGAACACGCCCGTCCAGAAGGTGATCTCCCCGAAATAGTTCGGGCAGCGCACGAGTCTGTAAAGCCCTTCGGTCGCAACCATATCGGGGCGGATGCGCTTCTGCGCGGATTTCTGCCGGTCGGCTGCCGCCTCAAGCACCAGCCCGCACACGGAAATGAGCATACCGACGAGGGGAAGCGCCACATCCTTTGCGCCGCCCCAGTAGCGGAAGAACATGGGGCTGAGCTGCGCCGTATAGAGCGCAGAGACGAAGAGCCAGATGACGATCAGCACGAAGATCGGCATCTTCTTTTCATTTCCGGTTGCTTCCTTGAGCGTCTTGCGGTAGGCGGCGTTTTTCATCTCTCTGACCAGCAGGAAGCCGGACAGGCGTGCGCCGTATGCGGCGAACAGCAGCGCCTGCAGCACGGCCAGCCATGCCACGCCGTCGGCCCAGCCGCCGGTCAGGCTCATGACGAGGACCGCAATGCCGCCGCCGGCGATGGCAAAGCCATAGCCGATGGACAGGAAGTAGACGAACTTATAGAAGCCGACCGCGCACAGGACTGCGCACACGGCGAAGATGACCGCAAGATGATTCCAGCCCATGCTCAGCCCTCCTGGAAGCTCTTCCGGATGTACTCTGCAAAGCTCTTTTCACCGACCTTGGTGTCGCCCACGAGGTCGTGGCTGAGTGTCCATCTGGAGAAGAGGATGATGTCATGCTTGCCGGCCTTTTTGATCTTCGGAAGATTGGCCAGGATGCCGAACAGCCAGATCGGCGCCCACTTGATCCTGCAGGGCTTGCCGGCTGCACGGAAGCACATCTCCGCCATTTCTTCATAGGTGTAGGTCTCTTTGCCGCCGACGTTGTAGGTGACGTTTGTGTCGGTCATGTGTTCAACGATGAACGCCGCAAAATCCGGGCAGTCCACCACGTTTGCGCGGACCTTGCCATATCCCTTGAGCAGCTGCATCTCGCCCTTTTCCACATACGGACGGAACACCTTCACGATGTCGTAGAAGTAGCCCGTCGGGCGGTAGATGACCCAGTCCATGGGCTGCTTTTTGATCTCCTGCTCCACCAGATACTTCGCGTGGAGCATCGGAACCTTTTCCGCGCCCGGCTCGTCGCAGGAGATGACGGAAATATAGTTGAATTTCTTAACGCCGGCCCGCTTGGCCTCGGCATAGAGGTTCAGATTGCCTCTCTGGTCGATGTCATAGGACGTGAAGCGGGTGGAGGCTCCGGTGAGGCCCATGGTGGTGATGACGACCTCAGCGCCGTCGCAAAGCCCCTTCATCGTGTCAGGATTGGTCGCATCGATGGAAACGAATGTGTATTTCCCTTCGGTGCCCGGGATGCTGCGCTCCTTCAGATCCGCTGCAACGACTTCATGCCCTGCCGCGCAAAGGCATTTGAGGATCTCCGCGCCCAGGTTTCCGAAGGCGCCTGCAAGAACAACTTTCATGATTCCGTCTCCTTTTTTATTTTTTCGATTTTTCCTGTGCCCGTTTGTCATTGATGATCTTCATGTGCTCCGCCGTGATGAGCTCGACGCCGTTTTCACGGCCCCATTCGACGCATCCCTTGAGCACCAGCGGCAGGAACACTCTCGGCACGTTCAGGATCGTCTCCAGTGCGTCGTCGGTGAACTTGAGCTTGTCGTCGGCGCGGTCGGCGGCGTAGCGGACGGAGGCCAGGCTTGCCTTGCGCATCTGCAGCAGCTCCGCGTGCATCCGGAGCGCACGACGGTGATACCAGAAGTTCTTGCTGTCCCGGTAACCGTAGTCCACAGGGAGGTTGGGGAAGTCCCTGGCCGTGACGCCGTTGATGATCGCGTCGGCGTAGCGTTTTTTCATCAGGATCTTATCGACGCGCAGGATGAAATGCGCGCCGAATTTGCTTGTGATGCCGTTAAAATCGTGATAAGGCGGCTCATAGCCGTTGAGCTCGCCCGGCAGATCCCGCTCGGCGCCGTCCAGCTCGCGCATCCATGTGCATTCTATGACCTGCATCGCGTCTGTGAGCACCTGCGGGCGCTTCTCGCCGGTCAGCTCCTCGACCATGCTCCGCTCCAGCCGGAAGTTGCACTTGGGCATTTTTTCCTCGGGCTTGTCGCCCGGCCAGGAGAGCTTGACCGCTTCCTTGAAATACTTCGGCTCGTCCGTGATAAAGTTGATGGCGCACTTACCGGAGCGCAGGATATTCTGCGCCGTGTTCGAGGAATTGCGGCAGCACAGGAGCATGGCGTAGTAGTCCTTGCCCGCAACATAATAGGGCTGGACGAGGGAATACGGCCCGAGCGTGGTCATCCCGTTTTCACAGAGGGTGCTGATGACCACGGTCGGCATGGGGAAGAAGAGGGAGGTCTGGTAGAAATTATCCACCACGCGGAGGTTTTCAAAGCTGCTCATATCAATGTCTCCTTTTTGGATTCATGTGTTTCCGGAAGGATCGCGCACAGGATCGGCGCGAGCTCGGCATAGGTCTTACCGGCGACGACCCAGGTGAGGATCGCCTCGGAAAGAAACTGCGCGCGGAAATCGGGATCTTCGCATGCGTGCTGCCTGCACAGCGGTGCAAGGAACCCTGCCAGCTGCCCGCGCAGCTGGCTGTGATGCCGGTGGACGGCGGAAGCAAAGGCCTTCTGCGCTGCGGGCTCGACGAACAGCGCCCGGTGCTGCCGCATGAAGCTTTCCACCGCCTCGCACAGACCGCACAGCACGCGGTCTGCGCTCTGCGCTTCGGCGCAGACGTTCCGGATGCCGTCCAGCGCCTGCTCCCAGTCCTGCAGCAGGCAGCACGCGACCATCGCATCCTTGGACGGAAAGTAGTTGTAGACCGTCCCGACGCCCACGCCGCAGCACTCCGCCACAGCACGCACCGTCAGCGCGCCGTATCCGTTTGCCTGGATCTGACTGCGTGTCTGCTCGATCAGCTTCTGGCGCAGGTTGTCAATGATTTTCGGCACCGGGTCACCGTCCTTTCCCGTTATTATTATGAACCTGTTCATAAAAATTTTAGACCGCCGCGCCGTATTTGTCAAGAGGCGCGACCGGGAAAGTCCGGGGAACCGGGATCGCCTCGGAGTCGTCTGAAGACTGCGCCCGGGCGTGTGCGGGCAGGTGTTCATATCTGCAAATCACGGTCACGACCGGCCTTCATTCTGCCCGCCGGATGTATCCGCCGCTTGAACAGAAACAGCGCTCTGTTCGTGCAAAAAAACGGAGCAGCAATAGCAGCAATTGAATTGACAGAATGAGTTGAAAAAACAAAGAAAAGAGAAGAAATAATATTTAAATTATTCCAATTCAACAGTTGACACAATATAATCAATCGTTTATAATGACAGAGAATAGAAGTAGTGGTGTGTTGTGTGTTGGTTTTTGCCGGGCACGGGCGCTGCTTCCAAACTGTGAAACGGAAAAGGAAAGGAAACATTGACCCGTCCTCCAACGGGCTGAGAAGTGAGGTTCATGCCATGAAAAACAAGTTCAGAGCGACCCTGTCACTTGTGCTTGCCGTTGTCATGCTCCTGTCTGCAGGCGGCACTGCGCTGGCTGCAGGGTTCGGAGGAGATCTCGGCGGATTTGGTCTTCCGGATCTGGAACCGATCGGCCTTGCCGACCGCATGCCGGAGCGCGATCTTTCCGCACAGGATGACACAGGGCTTTCGGTCCGCGTGCACGCACCTGTGGGCGCACTGCCCGCCGATGTCGAGCTGAAGATCGAGCGCGTCGAGGCCGAGGCGTATCAGGCCCAGGCCGCCCAGGCTGTCAATGCGGATGTCAGCGCCGCACTGGCCGTCGATATCCGCTTCGAGGATGCGGCAGGGAAGAAGTATGAGCCCGCCGCGGAGCTGGAAGTCTCCATCTCCGCACCGGAGCTCCGCACGATCTCCAACCCGCAGATCGTCCATATCTCCGAAACGCGGGGGGCCGAGGTCGTGCAGCGCACGCCCCGGCGCAGCGGCGCCAGCAGCGTGACCTTCCACGCTTCGGATTTCTCCATCTATGTTGTCGTCTCCTCCGGTGAGGATGAGAACGGCCGTATGGAGGTCACCTTTGTCAGCGCCGGCGAGGAGATCGCCACGATGTACATTAAGCAGGAGGACAGCGACCCCGCCCACCTGCGCCAGATCATCTATGATCCCGGCATGGGTACGGCTGTGAAGGGCATCATCTTCATGGGCTGGACCACCGAGCAGGACTACACCGAGTCAACGCCCGCGCTCGATATCGAGGGCGTGCGCAGCGCCGTTGCTGAGCGCCTCAGCAGCGGTGTCGTCGAGGGCGATACCATGACCTTCTATGCCATGCGCTTCAAGGTCTTCAATGTCGTCTACCTGGATGAGGTCGGCGCGATCATCGAATCCAAGGTGGAGCTGCGCCGCGCCGATTCCGACGAGACGACCATGGAGCACACCGTCCAGCTGGACTATGTCCCCAAGAACCAGGATGCGCACCATGAGGGCTGGCGCGTGATCGACGACGAGGGCAACCCCACCAGCACCATCTATTCCAACGGCGACACCGTCACGCTGGACGGCAACCTGGTCCTGATCGCCTATGTTCCGAGCGGCTACTGGCTCTCGTTCAACGAGAACGGCCGCGGCGCAAGCTATACGCCCCCGCAGTTCGTCAAGCAGGGCGACGTCACAGTCAGACCGTCCACGGACCCCAGGCGCACCGGCTTTACCTTTGACGGCTGGTACGATAATCCGGAGGG
>CADCOJ010000105.1 GCA_902803075.1 Oscillospiraceae bacterium
GCGGGATTTGTCCGCCTTGTGGAAGCGGTCAAAGAGCAGCGGCAGCTCCTCCGGACTGATGGTCGGCCCGGTATTCTCCACGGTGGCCCGGGCGCGCGGCCCGTCGGGTTCCAGCCGAAGGGCGAGCCGCCCGCCGTCGGGACAGAACTTGATGGCGTTGTCGATGAGGTTGTAGAGCACCTGCGTGATGCCGTCGCGCTCCGCCTTTGTCCAGACAGGTCTGCTCGGCAGGCCGACATGCACATCAAGATGCTTGTTGTAGATCTTCTGTTCAAAGGTGATGAGCACATCGCTCATCTCTTCCCCGAGATCAAAGCGCGTCTTGCGCGTCTCCTCCACGCCCACGGCCTGCAGGCGCGAAATATCGAGCATGTTGCGCACAAGCCTTGAGAGCCTGCGCACCTCGCCGGAGACGATCTGCATGTAGTGCTGCTGCTTTTCCGGCGGGATGGTCCCATCCAGCATGCCGTCGATATAGCCGCCGATGGTGGTCATGGGCGTCTTGAGCTCATGCGACACATTGGCGATGAACTCCTGCCGCCGCTGCTCCGAGCGCTGCAGGGAATCGGCCATGGTGTTGAACGCATTGGCCAGCTCCGTGATCTCGGTGCTGTCATGGCGGGAATGAGCCACGCGCGCCTGCATATCGCCGCGGCCGAAGGATCTGGCCGCCTCCGTCACCCGCGCCAGGGGCTTGACCTGCTGGCGCGAGAGTACCGTTGCCGCCAGCATGCCGAGCAGCAGCACAACGATGGCCGAATAAAACAGCAGGAGCGTGCTGCGCTGGATGACGTTCTTTGTCTGCGTCTGCGGAGCGCAGATCACAACATATCCGATCGTCTCTCCCGTGGCGTCCGAAACGATGGAGCGGCAGATCATGAAGCTCTTTTCCTCAAAGATCCCCGGGAGCGTAGAGATCCGGAACGATTCGCCCTGCCCGGCCGCCTCGGCCAGGAAGTCCGCTTCCACGGTCTTGCCCAGCCGTTCGCAGGTGATGCTGTCGCACGAGCACAGCAGGACCGTCCCGTCCGTGTCGCACACGAGCGCCTCGGAATCCGCGACTGCGGAGAACATCGAAAGGCTGATACGGAAATCCCAGTTGTTCTGGAGTTCACCGGCGGAATCATACGCCTTGGCCAGCTCGGAAAGCGCGGCGGCGTCGTTGCTGAGCGTCTTGCGCTTTTCCGTCTCCACGCTGGCCAGCATCAGGAATCGGAACGACACGCCGGTGATGAGCAGGCAGACCAGCAGGAGCGCCGTGATCATGGCAAGCTGCCGGCTGAACGTTGTTTTCATGCTTACAGGACCTCGAATTTATAGCCGACGCCCCAGACGGTCTTGAGCGACCACTTGTCCGAAACGCCCTCGAGCTTTTCGCGCAGGCGCTTGACATGGACGTCCACGGTCCGGCTGTCTCCGAAATAGTCGAAGCCCCAGACCTCGTCGAGCAGCTGGTTCCTTGTGTACACGCGGTTGGGCGACGACGCCAGATGGAACAGCAGCTCCATCTCCTTCGGCGGCGTCTCCACGCGCTTGCCGTCAACGATCAGCTCGAACGAATCCAGGTCGATGACGAGCTTGTCGAACGTCAGCCGCCTGGCCTTCGGCTTGTCGCCGTCAGCGCCCGTGCGGCGGAGCACCGCCTCGATGCGCGCAAGCAGCTCCTTCATCTCAAAGGGCTTGGTCAGGTAGTCGTCCGCGCCGTGCTTGAGTCCCTGCACCTTGTCGTTCGTTTCGCCCTTGGCCGTGAGCATGATGACGGGCGTTGTGCTGTCCTGACGGATCGTGCGCAGGACGCCCCAGCCGTCCATGACGGGCAGCATGATGTCCAGCAGGACCAGATCCGGCTTGACCTTCCGGAACAGATCCACACCCTCGCCGCCGTCGCCGGCAATGCGGGTCTCATAGCCTTCCTTTTCCAGATACATCCGAACGAGCTCGGAAATATTTGCATCGTCCTCCACGATCAGGATCATCTTTCCCATATCCCGGATGCCTCCTTTTTGTCTCTTTGCATACACTATATTATATCCTCTCCCGCCGCGTTTGCGTGAACATTTTGTAAAAACTCGGATCTTCCGGATTTTGGGTTTCCGTTTGGTGAAATGTGTGATATGATACAGGTATCAGAATAACGAACGGAGAGACATTATGGAGCTTTCTTCCACCATGGCCGCTGCCGCGCGGACCGCCCGGAGGGCGGCGTGCGCCGGCATCGTCCTGCTCAAAAATACCGGCAGCGCGCTGCCGCTCCTCCCGCATGAGGACGGCACGCCGCTTTCTGTGGCTGTTTTCGGCGCGGCGCAGCTGCGCACGCCCGTCTGTGAGCCCGGCCTTTCACCCGTGCGCACATCAAACATCCTCGACGGTCTGCTGGCCGCCGAAGGCCTCCACATTGACGCGCTGCTTGCATCCCACATGCGCACGCGCGTGCTCCAGACGCCGGATGCGGAGGAATACTGCCCCTCCGGCGCGCAGATGGCCGACCTTGCGCAGAGCAACGACGCCGCCGTCGTCGTCATCGGACGGGACGTCGGCGGGAGCATCACGCTGCGCGGGGACGAGCGCGCGCTCATTTCCGCCGTGCGCGCAGCCTTTGTCCGGACGGTCCTTGTGATCGCGGCGCCGGGCTTTGTGGAGCTTTCCGAGGACGCGCGCGCGTGCAGCGCAGTGGTCTTTCTGGGGCTTGCCGGCCAGGAGGCCGGCTATGCGCTGGCAGATGTGCTGACCGCGCAGGCGCTGCCCACCGGGCGGCTTGCGTTCACCTGGCCGCTCCTGGCCGCCGACTGCGACGAGATGGCCGCCCGCGCCGACGCCTTCCGCGGCTGGCGCTACTATGACAGCTTCGGCCGCGACGTCCTCTATCCCTTCGGCTGGGGCCTGGGCTACGGCGCAATGGCGCTGGGCAGCGTCAGCGCCGGGCTGGACGGCTGCGACGTGGTCGTCTCTGCCGAGGCGGAGAACACCGGCGCGTTCTATCCCGACGGCACGCTCGTGCAGGTCTATGTGACACGTCCCGACGGCGACCGGACGCAGCCCGTCCGGACACTGGCGGCAGCCGCGCGCACGAAGCTGCTTGCGCCGGGCGAAACACAGCTTCTGAGCCTGCGCTTCCCCATCGGTGATCTGGCCGTCTACCGGCAGAGCGCCTCCGCCTTCGTGCTGGATGCCGGGCTTTATGACATCAGCGTCGGCACCGATTGCCGCTCCGCATGCGTCGCGGGCACCATCCGCGTCACGCGCAGCGCCGTGACGCGCGCGGCCGAGCCGGTCCGCCTGCCGGATACGGCCGGGCGTGATCGCCCGGAGGGCGTCCGGACCGTCAGCCCCGGCGAGGAGGATTCCCTCGCCTTTGCCCGCAGCCACGCTATCCGCTTCTCTGACCGGGACCTGCCGCGCCACGCACGCAAAAAGGGCCAAGCCTTCACCGGCTGCCGCTCCGACGGGCAGACGCACACGCTTTCTGATGTCCGCACCGGCGCATGCAGCGTGTTCCATCTGGTCGCCGCCATGGAGGATGCGGCGCTGCGCACACTTGTGGATGATTTTGGCCGGGTCCCTTCCGCGGTTCCCGGCGCGATGGGTGCCTCCGCCGCGCTCCCGCTCTACGGCATCCCCTCCGTGCAGCTTGCCTGCGGCACGCAGGGGCTGCAGCTGGCGAAAGAGGTCCCGGACGGCGACGCCATGCGCCGCCAGTACGTCACGGTATTCCCCGCGCCGAGCCAGCTCGCCTGCTCCTTTGACCGGGAGCTCATCCGCGCCGTCGGGGAGGCCGTGGGCCGCGAGATGCGGACATACGGCGTGCAGCTCTGGATGGGCCCCGGCGCGAATCTGCAGCGCAGCCCGCGCGACGCTTCGTTCAGCGGGCTCTGGTCGGAGGACCCGCTGGTCTGCGGCCTGTGCGCCTCGGCGCTGGCGGAGGGCGTCCGCCCCCACGGCGAAGCCGTTTTGCACCTTGACCTTCCGGACGGCGGCGCAGACGTTCCGGCGGACGCGCTCTTCGGCCTGTATGCGCGCAGCCTTGCGCTCGCCTGCACCGCGTTCCGCGCGGCCCGGCTGCCGGACGGGCCCGTCAGCGGCCAGACGCTCACGGCGGAGCATCCGCTCGTGCGCGCATGGGTGCTCGACTGCCGCTACCGCGGCATGTTCTTCTCCGGCCGGCCGACAGAAGGCGGCCGCACTGCTCTTGAAAAAAACGCCGTGCGCATCGTGCAGCTGCTCAGCGTCCTGCCGCAGCAGCGCTGAACACCGCGCGGCCCGAACCACACGGAACAGGAGGTTTTTCCCATGCGAATGGTCGATCTCATTGAAAAAAAGCGAAACGGCGGCGAGCTGGCCGAGGAGGAGATCCGCTTTCTCATCGGCGGCTTCACCGACGGTTCCATCCCGGATTACCAGATGGCCGCCTTTGCCATGGCCGTCTGCTTCCGCGGCATGACCGACCGCGAGACCGCCGTTTTGACGGACGCCATGATGCGCTCCGGCGACGTGGTCGATCTCAGCCGGTTCGGAGACAAAACCGTGGACAAGCACTCCACCGGCGGCGTCGGCGACAAGACCACGCTGATCGTTGCGCCGATCGTCTCCTGCCTGGGCGGCAAGATGGCAAAAATGTCCGGCCGCGGGCTCGGCCACACGGGCGGCACCGTGGACAAGCTCGAATCCATCCCCGGCTACCAGACCACGCTCCCGGTCGATCGCTTCATGCAGCAGGTCGAAGACATCGGCGTCGCCGTCATCGGCCAGTCCGGCAACCTTACGCCCGCCGACAAAAAGCTCTATGCGCTGCGCGACGTCACGGCCACCGTGGACTCGCTGCCGCTCATCACCGCCTCCATCATGTCCAAAAAGCTCGCCGCCGGCGCGCATTCCATCGTGCTCGACGTCAAGATCGGCTCCGGTGCGTTCATGAAAACGCAGGCCGACGGCGAACGGCTCGCGCAGAGCATGGTCTCCATCGGCAAGGCCTGCGGCCGCAAGGTCGTCGCCGTTATGACCAACATGGACATCCCCCTTGGCACCAACATCGGCAATGCCCTGGAGGTGCAGGAGTCCGTGGAGGTCCTGCGCGGCGGCGGAAGCGAGGATCTGCGCACGGTCTGCCGCGTGCTGGCAGCCAACATGCTGCACCTTTGCAACGGGTGGGACCTGGACTATGCCGAACGGCAGGTCGACGAGTCGGTGGCCTCCGGCCGCGCGTTTGCGCAGATGAAGCGCTGGATCGCCGCGCAGGGCGGCGACACGCGCGTGCTCGACGACGTGTCGCTGCTGCCCCAGGCTTCCGTCCGCGAGACGCTTGAATCGCCCCGCAGCGGCTATCTGACGCACATGGACGCGCAGCTCATCGGCGAGGCCTCGGCCGTTCTCGGCGCAGGACGCCAGACGAAGACCGATCCCATCGACTATGCCGCGGGCATCGTCCTTCGTAAAAAGACCGGCGCGTACGTCCGGCAGGGCGAGCCGCTGGCCGTGCTCCATACCAACCGGCCGGGCGCTCTACCGGAGGCGAAGGCCGCCTTCCTCCGTGCGCTTTCATGGGGCGATCAGGCGCCGCAGGCGCAGCCGCTCATCTACGGGATTGTAAAATAAAACAGAAAGAAAACAGAAAGAAATCGGGAGGATCTCATGTCAGACGTGATCGTGATCGGCGTTGCCGGCGGGACCGGCAGCGGAAAAACCACACTGGTCAAGGCGCTCATGAACCGCTTCGGAGACGACATCAGCGTCCTGAGCCATGACAACTATTATAAGCGCCACGACGATATGACCTATGAGGAACGCGCAAAGCTCAACTATGACTGCCCCGACGCCTTCGACACCGACATGATGGCCGACCATCTGAGCCTTCTGCGCCAGGGCCACGCCATCGACTGCCCCACCTACGACTACACCGTCCACAACCGCGCTGAGGAGGTCCTGCATGTGGAGGCGCGGAAGGTGATCGTGGTTGAGGGCATCCTGATCTTTACAAGCGCCGCGCTCTGCCGTCAGATGGACATCCGCATCTTCGTCGACGCCGACGCCGATGTGCGCCTGTGCCGCCGGATCCGCCGCGACGTCAAAAAACGCGGGCGCACCATCGACTCCGTCATCGACCAGTACCTGACCACGGTCAAGCCGATGCACGAGCTTTACGTCGAGCCCAGCAAGAAAAACGCCCACATCATCGTCCCCGAGGGCGGCAAAAACCTTATCGCCCTTGAAATGATCATCAACCGCATCGAACGCCACATCCACGGCGGAGCCGCCACGCAGGCATAACGCCTGCGCCTGCATGTCCGAAAGGAGTTTTGCTTCCATGGAAAAAACACTCCGCGTCACCGGGCGCGGCATCCTGTCCGTCGCCCCCGACCAGATCCGTCTGAGCATGACGCTCGGCGGCGTCTGCCCGGACTATCCGGCGGCTGTCCGAACCAGCGCCGAAAAGACGGACGCGCTGCAGACATGCTTTGCAGCCGCCGGCTTCCCGGCCGAAGAGCTCCGGACCTCCCGCTTCGGCGTCCAGGCGGAATATGAGTCCTTCCAGGACGAAAAGGGGAATTACCGCCAGCGCTTCACCGGCTACCGCTTTGAGCACGTGCTGACGCTCCGCTTCGACGCCGACGACGCGCTGCTCGGCCGGGCGCTCGGCGCGCTGGCCGCGGCCGGCGCCGACCCGGAATTCGAGATCGCCTATACCGTCCGCGACCCGGAGGCTGCCAAGGCGACGCTGCTGGCCGCAGCCGTCCGCGATTCCCGGCGCAAGGCGCAGCTTCTGGCCGACGCTGCCGGCGTGACGCTCGGGCCGATCGTCTCGATCGACTACAGCTGGGGCGAGATGGAGATCCTCGCCCGGCCCGTGAACCGGATGGCGCTCTGCAAGGCGGAGTCCGCGTCCGATTCCATCCGGCTCAACATCCATCCGGAGAACATCGAGCTCAACGACACCGTCACGGTGGTCTGGAGCATCTGACCGCGCGGATGTTTTCCAGATTTCACCTTTTTTGCCGGAATCACTAAATACCCGTTGACATTTCTGTCTAGCTTGCATATAATTCTTCTCAACGGGTCACCGGCTGGCCGGGGCCCGTTCTTTCGGCTCTTGTACTTTGACGATATGCTTCATTGACCAAGCAAAATATCCCGGCGGATTTGGGTGATTTGTTCCGCTTTTTTCGCGTGTTTCCGGCTGCATTTGTGAACTCTGCATTGACAAGCCGTGCTTTTTCTTCTATAATTATAAAGCTTACAATCACGAAATAGCGTTTCTGGCGCGGACATCCGTGCTTCCCACCGGGGCACGGACCGCTCAGACGGATAACTGCCAATGATCTCACGAAAGTACAACAACGACTACCGGCTCACCGAAACCGTCACCAAAACCGGACGGATCCGGATGGACGCGGTCTATGTCGGCGCTTGGTTCGATTACACGGACCGCGCAGCCGCCGCACGCGCGCGGCTGGTGCTCGGCGTATGCGCGCTGGCCGGATGGGCCATGTTTGTCGGGGCCCTGTTCCCGATGAGCGGTGCGTCGCGCCTGTTCTATGTGGTGCTGCCGTTTGTCTTTGCGGCGCTCCCGCTGTGGACTGTGACGGAAACGGCGTTCCTCGCGCTGACAAAAAAACCGCCCATGATCCACTCCGACGCCGACCGGCTCCTCACCCGCATGCCGAAGGCGTGCCTGCCCGGCATGATCCTCTGCGGCGTGCCGCTGCTGGGCGAGCTTGGGACGCTCCTGTTCGCGCCGGAAAAGCTCAACCGCGGGGACATCGTGTTCTGCGCGCTGTGCGCGGGACTGTTCGCCGTGTTTGCGCTGGCGCTTCTGCAGCGCCGGGGCCTGGATCTGCAGGAGACTGCGCCGGAGGCCGACTGAACCCGTTATTAACGCACGCTTTGTGCGCTTAATAAAACATCACTTCAAACAAGGAGGAAAAATTGAAAATGAGCAATCTCAAGAAGATCATCGCTCTTCTGCTTGCGCTTGTCATGGTCTTTGCTCTTGCCGCCTGCGCCGAAAAGCCGGCCGAAGAGACCAAGGAACCGGAAAC
>CADCOJ010000106.1 GCA_902803075.1 Oscillospiraceae bacterium
CTGCCCAACGAACAGGAAAACCGTATCCGTGCCAAGGCCGAAACGTTCCGACGCACCGCGGCGGTCGTCCTCCGTCGGATACCAGAGGTTCGTCCCGTTCGGCATCACCTGGATCTCGCCCTTATACCCGTAACTGCTGAGCACCTCGCCGGTGGCATGGTTGACCGCCCAGACCTCATCGCAGCGGGTATAAAACTCCACGATCGCCTGCACGGCGAGCTTGGAAAGGGCCTCGCTCTTTGTCCGCTTCAGGAAATCGTCATAGTATTTGGAATGGAAGGTCGCAACCAGCGGGATCCCCCGACGGTGCGCTACAGCCGCGCCAAGCAGGCCGGCCGTGAACGGACTGTGCGTATGGACGATATCGAGCTCGATCCCGCGCAGTTCGCGCTGGAAGAGCAGGTCAATATCCGGCGTGCCAAAGCGGTACGTCTCGCCCGGGATGGGGAGGCCGATATAGTTGAGAACGGGAAAGCTCTCCGTCTGTTCGGCTCCGGGGTATTTTGGCGCGATATAGTAGCAGGTATCGCCCGTTTGTTTGTTGAATTCCTCGCAGTATGCACTGACCACAGCACCGACTCCGTCGAGCTGCGGAGGATAGACGTCGCAGAATTCACCGATGATCATAAAACGCTCCTCCCTCTGGGGCAACGCGTGCTCAAGGCTCCGCAAAGCGCCCCTCCTCTATGATATTCAAATAATGGAGATAGTCCGAATCCAGCGCGCAGGCGTTCTGCGCGGACTCTGAGTTTTTCACAACGGCAGCGGAGGACTTCTTCGCCGGAACGATCACGCCCGCGCCGGCCACACATCCGCCCGGGCATGCCATGCCCTCCAGCAGATAGCCGTTGTACTTCCCTGCCTTTGCCATCTGCAGCATCTTGCGGCAGTCCGGCAGGCTCTCAGCCCGGGCTGTCAGGACCTCGCGATCCGGATCCATGCGCGCGATGACATTTGTCACTGCCTTCGCCACGCCGCCGCTCACGGCAAAGCCGCGCCCGTCGCCGCAGCTGCCAGCATCGGAGCCGTCGTCCGCGCAGGCGGAAATGTCGATCTCTTTCGCCTCCAGGATCGAAGCAAACTCCTCAAACGTGAGGACAAAGTCGATATCCGAACGGATGGATCGGCGGCTGGCCTCCAGCTTCTTTGCAGCGCACGGGCCGACAAATACGACCTTGCAGCCTGGATGCTCGCGTTTGAGCAGACGTCCTGTCAGTACCATCGGCGTCAGCGCCATGGAGATGCAGGAGGAAAACTCCGGATAGAGCTTCTTGGCCATTGACGACCAGGCCGGGCAGCAGGAGGTCGCCATAAACGGATGCTCCTCCGGCACCTCGCGCAGGAAGTCCTTGGCCTCCTCCACTGTGCAGAGATCCGCGCCGATCGATACGTCGGCAACATCCGCAAAGCCAAGCGCACGAAACGCCGTCCGGATCTGGCCGAGTGTGACGTTCCCGAACTGTCCGGCAAAGGCCGGCGCAATGGCTGCATAGACCGGCACATCCGATTTGAGCGCGGTCACGGTCTGGAAAATCTGGCTCTTGTCGATGATCGCGCCGAAGGGGCAGCTGACCAGACACATACCGCATGAAACGCACTTGTCGTGGTCGATACATGCGCGGCCATATTCATCAGAGGTGATCGCCTTCATCCCGCAGGCCTGTGCGCAGGGCCGCTGCTGGTGGACGATGGCGCCATAGGAGCAGGCGTTGGCGCACAGGCCGCACCGGATGCAGAGCGACTCGTCGATATGGGAGCTGCCATTCCGGATCGAAACGGCTTTCTTCGGGCAGACGTCCACGCACGGGTGTTCCAGGCAGTTCTGGCAGGCATTGGTGACGAACACACGATTCTCCGCGCAGCGGTTGCAGGCAAATTTTATGATGTCAATGAGCGGCGGTTCATAATACTTCTCATCGATCAGACTGGCGTCAACGCCGGTATCAGCCGGAGAATAGCTGCTGAACGTGCGCAGCGACAGACCCATGGCCGCGCGCAGACGCTCCGCGACCACGGCGCGTTCAACAAACACGCTGTCGCGGTACTGCGCCATTTCGCCGGGAATGATCTGATACGGCAGGTTCTCAAATTTTCTCTGGTCCCAGCCCTCAAAGGCCAGCTTCGCGATCTCCGTGAAGATCTTTGTCCGGATCCGGGACTTTGTCGTTTGTACACCTCGCATGGATGTTCCTCCTTGCTGTTCTGTTCGTATGATACCAGATAAACGCGGAAAAATCCACTCTTTCTTATCCGGTGGAAAGCACACGGAGGCTGCAGGCGCAGCCTCCGCAGTTCATTGTCTGTTCAGTACATCCACGCAACAGCCTGCAGGCAGAACGGGATCGTGAGGATCGCAAACAGGCTTGAGATCAGTGACAACGACGCGCCCAGCCGGCAGTCCTCTCCGATCAGCTTTGGGAAGACGACCGTGTTGAGCCCGCACGGCATACAGTAGAGCAGCACAGCCACAAGGACGATCTGCTCCGGCAGGAACCGGCTGAGCACAACACACAGCACAAGCGGAATCACCAGCAGCCGGAGCGCCGAGATCACATAGGCGCGTTTGTTCCGGAGGATCTCCGAAAGATCGTAATCCGCGATCGTGATTCCGAGCAGGAGCATGCTGACCGGCGCCATGCAGCCGGATGCCTGGGACGCGACGCTCTGCACGAGCGTCGGGACGCGCAGGTTCGTCAGACCGAATATGCAGCCGATGAGCATGCCGATGATGCAGGGATTGAAGAACCTGCGCAGGCTGACCCGCCCGCTGTTCATCAGCATCCGGTAGCCCTCGGAGTAGATCCAGAAGGACATCGGCAGGCCGAAAATCAGCGCATTGAGCAGCATCCGTTCGCCATAGATTCCTTCAGCCAGCGCATAACCTGCATACCCGATGTTTGGGATCGTCAGAGAATAGAAGACAACGGAGCGCTCATACCCTTCGGCAGAGAGCTTCGGTGCAAGCACGCGGCTCATCAGCAGCAGCGCAGCCAACACGCCCGTTGAAACAACGATCAGCAGATAATTCTCTGAGATGTATTCCAGTGTGAAGTCGGAGGCGACGCTCAGAAACGACTTGCACGGCAAAAACACCCAGACCTCCAGCGCTGAGAGGACTCCGGCATGCTGGCCGCTGATGATCTTCGCTTTGGTGAGCAGCCATCCGACAAACGCAAAGACCAAAAGGATCGCCACATTGTTGACAACGATCTGCATATAAATCACCACATATTGTCTCAATCTGTTGCATGGGTTCAAGAAAAAAAGCGACATGTTGAAACATGTCGCTTTGCTGGAGCTGCTGGGCAGATTCGAACTGCCGACCTCGTCATTACCAATGACGCGCTCTACCGACTGAGCTACAGCAGCGTTTCGGACAGCTTCGTTATTATAGCATAAAGTCCGAAATTGTCAAGAGCAAGAATTCATTTTTTGGAAAACGCCGGATCAAGCCGGGTTTTCTGCCAGCTTTTCCTTGGCCGCCAGGAGCGCGCGGGCAAGCTGATCCGGGCAGGACGTCTCTTTCCCTCCGCAGCGGATCCCGCCGAGCTTCCCGATGGCCTCATCGATATCCATCCCGTCGACCAGACGGCTGATGCCCTGCAGATTTCCGTTGCAGCCGCCGATATACGAAATGTTGCGCACCTTGCCCTCCTCCACCTCAAAAAGGATCTGGCTGGAACAGGTGCCCTTGGTTCTGTACTGAAAACGCATGTTTCCGTCTCCTTCTGTTTTCCTATTCTGTCAAGTCATGGTATTCCGCTCCGGTGCAGGCCAGGAGCGCATCCGGCGCAAGCAGCACCTGGCAGCCGCGGCAGCCGGCGGAAACGCCGATCTCCTCGAACAGCTGCGCAGTCTCATCCACAAATGTGCGGAACTGCTTTTTCATGCCGATCGGACTGCATCCGCCCCGGATATAGCCGGTCGTCGGCAGGAGCTCCTTGACATGGAGCAGCTCGACCTTCTTATCCCCCGCCGCTTTTGCGGCCTTGCGCAGATCCAGCGTATCTCCCACCGGGATGCAGAACACCGCGAAGCCCGTCCGCTCGCCCCGTGCGACCAGCGTCTTAAAGATCTGCTCCGGCGGCATTCCGATCGCCGCGGCAGCATGGACGCCCGAGAGATCCGACTCGTCATATTCATACTCCGCCGTCCGGTATGCGATCCCCGCGGCATCCAGCAGCCGCATGACGTTCGTCTTGTTCATGTGCGCGCCTCCTTCGGGAGTATTATACAGGATGCACCTCACACTTGCAAGATTGATTTGAAGCTGCTATACTGACTTCTGTACGTTTCCTCATTACATGGATAAAGGAGGCGCTGCAATGTCTGCAGAGGCTGTCCGCGCTTTTTTCCGCGCAAGAAACATGGAACACCGGATCCTGGAGCTGGACTGCTCCATCGCCACGGTTGCGTTGGCTGCGGCTGCGATCGGCACTGAGGAGTGCCGGATCGCCAAATCCCTGTCCTTCCGGCTCCCGTCCGGGCCGATCCTTGTGGTCGCAGCGGGCGACGCCCGCATCGACAACCGCGCCTTCAAGGAGCAGTTCGGTGTCAAGCCCACCATGCTGTCGCACGACGAAGTGGAACCTGCCATTGGGCACGGTGTCGGGGGCGTGTGTCCGTTCGCGGTGAAGGAGGGCGTCACGGTGTATCTTGACGCTTCCCTGCGGCGGTTTGAGACTGTTTTCCCCGCATGCGGCAGCATCAGCACGGCCATTGAACTGACGCTGCCGGAGCTGGAAGCGCTCTCCGGCGCAGCGGGCTGGATCAATATATGCAAAAACTGGCAGGATTGTGCCGTTTGATGTATGCTTTTTTCGGAACTGTCCATACTAATCCCAAACACACAGGAGGGACTCTATGGACGAATTGGAAAAAAACGACGCTGCACGGGAGGTCACCGATCTTGGCGCATCGGTCACGCAGACCTCCGCCGGAACCATCTACACGCTGACGATCGTCGGACAGATCGAGGGGCACCAGATCCTGCCGGACAACGTCAAGAGCACAAAATATGAGCATGTGATCCCGCTGCTTGCCGATGTGGAGGAAAACGAGCAGATCGACGGGCTGCTTCTGCTTCTCAATACCGTGGGCGGCGACATCGAGGCCGGTCTGGCCATTGCGGAGCTGATTGCAGGCATGAAGAAACCAACCGTCTCGCTGGTGCTCGGCGGCGGCCATTCCATCGGCATCCCGCTGGCCGTCTCGGCAAAAAAGAGCTTCATCGTCCCGACCGCCAGCATGACCGTGCATCCGGTCCGGATGACAGGGCTTGTTGTAGGCGCACCGCAGACCTATCACTATTTCGATCAGATCCAGGAGCAGATCATCGGTTTTGTGACGCGGCACTCGCGCATCTCCCGTGAGCAATTCCTCCGCTATATGATGGCTACCGACGAGCTTGCCACCGACATCGGGACTGTGCTTTATGGCTCGCGCGCCGTGGAGTCCGGTCTCATGGACGCGATCGGAAGCCTGTCGGACGCGCTGGGCTGCCTGCACCGGCAGATCCGCCGCGCAAAGAAAATCGGGAAAAACGGAAAAACAGCCGGCTGAGCGTCGCTCCGCCGGCTGTTTGTTGTTTATAACATTCCTTTTTATTCCTGTGCAAGCGGGAGCGTGCACACCTGGCCGGAGACAAGCTGCGCCGTAAGCGTGTCGCCGTCCACCCGCCATCCCTCCGGGACAGCCGCCGGCCGCATGCCGAACAGCGGAAGCGTATGGACGCCGCTGTCCCATGAGAACAGATGCAGCCTTGCGCCGTCCCTGTCACGGAGCAGGAGCGTCCGTCCGTCAAAGCTGGCTCCGGCCACGGCCTCGTCTGTCCGAAGGCGCCAACTGCCCTGGCCGACATATTCGACCGTGCCCCACGGCTTTCTGCTGCTGAGCGCAAGGAGGCTGCCCAGCGCGCGCATTTTCTCCGCGGGGAGCGTGACGCCGTCATGGAATTTGCGGATGTAATACAGCGACGGCGAGGAATACAGCACCGCGGAAAGGTAGGTGTTCTCCACCCAGTCGCTGAGCATGATCGCGCCGTCTGAATCGACCACGATCCCGGGTGCGGCCATCACGGAGGCGCGGGCGCGCAGCTCGCGCTCCTCAACAACATTCTGGATATCATGCAGACGGTTCATGTGCAGGGCCTGCTCAAACCGCGGATCGCAGGCGCTGCCGTTGAGCAGCACATCGGGCTTGACCCTTTTTGCCTGCTCGTTGAACGTCTTATAGAACCGGTAAAGCGCGCGTATGCCGATGCCGTTTTCCGGATTCTGCAGGCGGCTGCGATGCAGCGGCTGCTGGGCGGCAAGGAAATCCATCTTGAGGCCGTCGCAGTCGAGTTCGCCTGCCCCGTCTCCGAAAAAGCCCTTTGCCAGCTCATAGAGATAGTCCGGCAGCCGGTCGCTCGTCAGGTCGATATAGCAGCACGTCTCGTCCAGGTTCTCCACATGCGTATCCGACAGCACTCCCATCCGCTCCGACAGCGGAACAAAGCCGCAGCCGCGGTTGTCCACCAGAGGTGACATCCAAAGCAGGACCTTGTGCCCGCGCGCATGGCAGAGGTCGATAAACGCGCGCAGATCCGGGAAGCGTGTCTGATCCGGCCGGGCCTCCGAGCTCCAGCGGTTCTGCCAGAAGGCATCGACCATGATGGTAAAATCCGTCTGCCCGAGCGTCCGCTCCGCGTTATCGAGCCAGTTGAGGAGCCACTGCTGCGTAAAACCCGGCGCACCCCAGTCCTCGTCAGAATACCAGTTGTACTGCAGCTCCATCATCTGATCGCCATACGTCACAACAAAGGGCCGCTGCCACCAGTCCGGGAAGGCTGTCTTGTCAGCCGGCTCAAACGCACCATGGGCAAGGAGCTTCTCCCGGAAGAGCGCCTCGCCCTGCCATTCGTTGTCCGGGAAGGTCAGCATCAGCCTTGGCGCGCGGTATATCTCCCCTGCGGCTGTCTGCAGGTTGCCCTCCGGCTGCTCCACCAGGATGCCAAGCTGGGGCGTAAGCCGGTAAACGGCAGAATCCGGCAGATCCAGCAGGCCGAAGGAGACCCAGCCGCTGCGGTTTCCGATGGAGAAGTTCAGCGGAGGCGGAGAAAAATAACCGTCCGCAGAGCAATCACAGAAGTTGCGGTAGAACGCGCGGTTGATGCCGAAATAATTGCGCGGCGCCGGAGCAAAATAGCGGATGCAGTCAACCATATAGAGCCCCTTTGTCCCGTTTCGGAACAGCTCACAAGCGTCCACATGCAGCGCGTCCCGCGCCGAGGCTGAAAACTCCGCGACCACTTCCTCCGGGAACAGATGCAGCGTCAGCTGCGCTTCGCTGACCGCTCCATGCAGGTCCTGCGTCCGGAACACGAGCGCCTCCGGCGTGAGCTCCGGTTCCGTATGAAACACGATCCCATACGTTTCCCCGTCGCACGCAAGGCGTACGCCCACCGGAAAAGAGAAGAACCGCTCGCCGCGTGCGTTTTTCAGCGTGACCTGCCAGCTGCCATCCGACTCACGATCGAGGCAGAGGCCGTATGCTTTCCTTTTCAGCTCCTTCATGCCATGATCTCCCTTTTCTGCAGATTTTACCAGTTCCCATCATATCCGTTTTCAACTGAAAAATCAATACGCAGAAAAACGGCTCTGCGCGCAAAAGCGGAGCGCCGGAAACCGGCGCTCCGCTGATACTGGGCTTGGATCAGACTCAGAACAGGTTCTTCTCGTCTTCCTTGTTGAAGAAGGGCATCAACTCCGGACGGAAGCCGAAGTGGATGGTCTTGTGGCTGCCATGGACGGCATTGAGGTCGATGTCCGTGGTCGGGACGACGATGACAACATCCTTGCCGCTGGCATTGACATGCAGGTGCAGTTCGCTGCCCATCAGCTCGGAAACATCGACCACAGCTTCGATGCCGTCATCCGTCAGGTGGATGTGCACCGGGCGGACGCCGGCAATGATGTTGGTGGGTACAGAATCTCTGGCCTTGAGCGCCTCCTGCTTATCGGCAGGCAGCTCGAACGCGGCGCCCTGGACGACGGCGAAGTACTTGTCCCCGCGCTTTTCAAGCGTTGCATCGAAGAAGTTCATCTGCGGCGTGCCAATGAAGCCGGCAACAAAGAGGTTCGCGGGATGGTTGAAAACCTCCTGCGGCGTGCCGATCTGCTGGATGAAGCCGTCGCGCATGATGACGATACGGTCGCCCAGTGTCATAGCCTCGACCTGATCGTGGGTGACGTAGATGAAGGTGGTGTCGA
>CADCOJ010000107.1 GCA_902803075.1 Oscillospiraceae bacterium
GAGCTGTCCATCGAGGCAGAATCGCAGGCGGTGGACTATGTGGTGATCGGGATCGGCATCAACTGCAGCCCGACGCAGTTCCCGCCGGAGCTGGCGGAGCATGTGACGGATCTGCAGACGCAGACCGGACGGGCCACAGACCGGTCGCTGCTGGCGGCAAAGCTGCTGACGGGTCTATATGAGCTTGAGCAGGCGCTGCCGGAGGGAAAGGACGCCTGGCTGCGCGTTTTTTCGGAGAACTGCGTGACGCTCGGGCAGGCGGTCAGCGTGGTGCGCGGCGACCAGGTACGCCACGGACATGCCGACGGCATCGATGAAAATGCCGCCCTGCGCGTGCGCTATGACGACGGCAGCTGCGAGACGGTCTCCTCCGGCGAGGTCTCCGTGCGCGGAATGTACGGATATGTGTAAAAAACGGCGAATGCCGCTTGCAAAAGTGCGGCATGTGCCGTATACTGATAGAAACAAACCAGTAAATTCAACTGCAAGGAGGACAAGCCATGGAACGTGCAAAACAGGCATTCAAGCTGGTGGGGCTGATCCTGGTCGCGGTGGGCGCCGTACTTTTGATCGTCGGCAACCTCAGCGAGATCACCGCTCTGGTCCGGAAAGTCGCCACATGCAAAGCGCGCCGCGAGGAAATGAAGGATTACGCAGACTGAAACAAAAAAGGGGCTGTTGCATCACGCAACAGCCCCTGAAGATTATGCCTCAGGCGGGCGCGGACGCGCCCGCCGCACACCGGTCCGGCGGCCCAGGCGGCTGCGGAAAAAGCTGCCTGCAGGCCGGCGCGAAGAAGCCCGCGCCGGCGCAGCCGGAGACCGGGTGCCGCCCTGCCGCCCCGGTGGTGTGCGGCGCGCCGTATGGCAAAGGCAGACAGTCGATCCGTGCCGAAGAACGGTACAGCGGGATCCTTCAGACATAGTTTGTCCCGGACGGGCGGAAATATGTCCGTCCGGATCAAAAAAGCTGTTGAGAGGAATCATCACATGAATCCGGATATGTCCGGCGCGTCCGGCGCCGAAAAAGAGCTCGCGCAGCTGCGCGAGCGCAGGCTCTCGTCCACGCCGATCTTCGACGGGACGGTCCTGCATGTATTCAAAGACAACGTCCTGCTCCCGAACGGGAAAACCGGCGAGCGGGAATATACGGTGCACGGCGGCGCGGTGTGCGTGCTGCCGCTGCTGGAGGACGGGACGGTCCTGCTTGAGCGCCAGTTCCGCTACGCCATGGACCAGGTGCTCACCGAGATCCCGGCCGGGAAGCTCGATTCCCCGCAGGAGGACCCGCGCAGCGCGGCGCTACGCGAGCTGCGGGAGGAGACCGGCGCACGCGCAGAGGAGCTGATCTTCCTCGGGCGGTTCTTTCCGGCGTGTGCCTATTCGACCGAGGTCATCCACATGTTCCTTGCGCGGAAGCTGACCTTCGGTGACCGGGAGCTCGATGACGACGAGTTCCTGAACGTGTTCCGCATGCCGCTGGAGGAGTTGGTCGCGCAGGTGCTGGCCGGCCAGATCCCCGACGCAAAAACACAGGCCGCCGCGCTCAGAGTCTGGGCGCTGGTCAATCAGGAAAGGACGAAAACGCCATGAAAAACCTGTTTCGCAGCGTGCTCCTTCTGCTGCTCGCGGCAAGCCTTCTGGTCCCCGCCGCCGCGCAGGGCGCCGCGCCTGCGCAGCCTGCTTTTTCCGACGTGCCGGCCACAGCCTGGTACGCGCCCTATGTGCATTCGGCGGCCCGGCGCGGGCTGATCGTCGGCGTTGACGGCACAGCCTTCTGCCCGGAGGCGCCTGTGACGCGTGCGGAGCTCACGCTGATGCTCTGGCGGCTGGCCGGCGCGCCCCTGTTCACGTCCGATCCGGAATTCACCGCGTTCTATTTCACGGGCGTGTCCGATCCCATCCCCGCCTTCTGCGAAAACGCACTCATCTGGGCCTGCCGCAGCGGGCTCCTGCTGGGCCTTGGCGGCACGCGTCTCGGCGCGTGCGAGCCCGTAACGCGGGAGCAGGCCGTTTCGATCCTCTATCGTTATGCGCTTCTGGAGCAGATCGACGTCTCCGTCGGTGAAGATACGAACATTCTGAGCTATGAAGACGCGTTCTCCATATCCGAATATGCGATCCCCGCCATGCAGTGGGCCTGCGGCGCAGGTCTTGTGGACGGGAACGAAGGCTTCCTGCGTCCGGCTGACGTCCTGACGCGCGCAGAGGGCGCAAAGCTGCTGGTGCTGACCGCGGCTCTGGTGCCGGGGGAGCTGATCTGATGCGCGCCGGCATGGCGCGCGCCGCGCTGCGGAGGGCCTGCGGATGGAACATCTGACGCTTCTGCGCCACGGCATCACCGAGGGCATTGAACGCAGCCTCCTGTACGGCTCCACTGATCTTCCGGTCACGGAGCGCGGCCTGCAGGAGCTCCGCGCCCGCGCGGCGCGCGGTATATATCCCGCGCCCGGCGGCGCGCTCGTTGTGACCAGCGGGATGCTCCGCACCGAACAGACGCTCCGCGCGATCTACGGCGAGCTGCCGCACCGCGTGTGGCCGTCGCTGCGGGAGATCGACTGCGGGGTTTTTGAGATGCGTCCCTTCACCGAGCTCGAGCGGGATCCCGCCTACGCCTCCTGGCTGGCCGGCACGCCGCTGCAGACCGGCGAGACCTTTTCGCAGGCGCGTGCGCGCTTCCTGCGGAGTCTCCGGCGCATGCGGCGCCAACCGCAGGACATCCTGGCCGTGGTGCACGGCGGGACCATCATCACGATCATGCAGGCGCTGTTCCCCGGGGAGGGCCGGCGGGACTTCGCCTGGCTGCCGGAGCCCGGCTGCGGCTATGCAGTGGACCTTTCCGCCCGCAGCTACCGCTGCATCGGCTGAACCGGCGGATGAACACAGACAAACCTACAAAAAAAGAAACAAAAAAACAGAAAGAAACATTTCACAAACAACCGCGCGTGTGATATACTGTGTATATCAAACTGAAACGTAACGAAAGACAGGAGGCAGTAACATGCAGCAGTTTGATCTGATCGTTCTCGGAGGCGGCCCCGGCGGGTATCTCTGCGCGGAGCGCGCACAGGAAAAGGGCCTGCACACCGCTTTGATCGAAGAGCGCGCCCTGGGCGGCACATGCCTGAATGAAGGCTGTATCCCCACCAAGAGCCTGTTGTACTGCGCAAAGCAGTATGACCATGCGCTCCACGGCGCAGAATGCGGCGTGACGGCGGAAAACGTCCGCTATGACCAGCGCGTGGCCGTCGAGCGCAAGGACCGCGTGGTCACAACGCTCGTCCGCGGCGTCGGCGCAACGATGAAGGCGAAGGGCGTCACCGTGTTCCAGGGCAGAGGCACCATCCTCGGCCGCAAGGACGGCGTCGTTTCCGTCCAGGTCGGCGAAGAGACGCTGCAGGCGCCGAAGCTCGTGATCGCCACCGGCTCGGAAGCGTCCGTTCCGCCCATCACCGGCGTGCGGGAGGGCCTGGCGTCCGGCTTTGTCATGACCAACCGCGAGATCCTCGCGCTCAAGGAGCTGCCCGCTTCGCTCTGCTGCATCGGCGGCGGTGTGATCGGCCTGGAAATGGCGTGCTACTTTGCCGCTGTCGGCGTGAAGGTGACGGTGGTCGAAATGCTGCCGAAGATCGCCGGCACCACCGATCCGGAGATCTGCGACATCCTCATGAAGACCTATAAGAAGCAGGGCATGACCTTCCTTCTGTCCACAGGCGTCAAGGCCATCACCGAGACCGGCGTCGAGGTGGAGGCCAACGGCGAAAAGCAGACCATCGCCTGCGACAAGGTCCTGCTCAGCGCAGGCCGCAGAGCCGTCACAAAGGGCTTCGGCCTTGAGACGCTGGGCGTTGCAGTCGAGCGCCCCGGCATCGTTGTGGACGAACACCTGCAGACGAACGTCCCCGGCGTCTACGCCATCGGAGACTGCAACGGCAAGCTGATGCTTGCGCACACCGCCTACCGCGAGGCGGAGGTCGCCGTGAACCACATGGTCGGCATCAAGGACAGGATCGACTACTCGATCATCCCCTCTGTCATCTACACCACGCCGGAGGTCGCCTCCGTCGGCGAGACCGAGCAGAGTGCAAAGGAAAAGGGCCTGCAGGTCAAGGTCGTCAAGGCGCCGATGCGCATGTCCGGCCGTTATCTGGCCGAGAACCCGAAGGGCGACGGCTTCTGCAAGCTCATTTACGACACAAAGAACAAGCGCCTGGTCGGCGTCCACATGGTCGGCGCCTACTGCTCCGAGATGATCTACGGCGCGGCAATGATGGTCTATTCCAAGCTCCCCATCGAGCATCTGGACAAAATCGTCTTCCCGCATCCCACCGTTGGAGAGGTCATCCGCGAAGCTCTGTGCATGATCTGATCCGGTTTTCGATCCACACACTCCGCTGCAGATCCTGGGATCTGCAGCGGAGTCTTTTTCCATTTTTGAATAATAAATGGATATTCCTGTATAAAGCTTGATTTTTTCTGAAATGTTTGGTAGAATACACTCAATTTTTATTCATAGCCGCGTGATTATAACGGACAGGAGGTATTCATGTGAAATTTTCTGACAAAATTTCCCGTTGCGGTCAATCTCCCATGCGCAAATTCCATCCTTATGCAGTGGCTGCAGCGGCAGCCGGCAAGAAAATCTATCACCTGAATATCGGCCAGCCCGATATTCGCACGCCGCAGGCGCTGTTTGATGCGATCCACAGCTTTTCCGACCCTGTGCTCGCCTACGCGCCGTCGCCCGGACGTCCGGAGCTGATCGACGCCATCTGCGCCTACTATGATCGCATCGGCGTACCGCTTGCGCCGGAGCATGTCCTCATCACCACCGGCGGCAGCGAAGCGCTGCAGATCGCAGCCAACTGCATCCTTGACGACGGCGACGAGATCATCATCCCCGAGCCGTTCTATCCGAACTACAACACCTATGTCACCATCTCCGGCGCATCGATCCATCCGATGCACACCACGCCGGAAAGCGGCTATTTCTTCGCGGACCGCGCGCGGCTGGAAGCCTGCATCACGCCGAATACCCGCGCGATCCTGATCACGAACCCCGGCAACCCCACCGGCACCTGCCTGACTGCCGAGCAGGAGCGGATGATCCTGGAGGTGGCAGTCGAGCACGACCTGTTTCTTATTGCGGACGAGGTCTACCGGGAGTTCACCTATGAGGGCGAGCCGCTGCATTCGTTTGCCCAGCTGGGCTTCGGAGAGGACCATCTGATCCTCATCGACTCCGTTTCCAAGCGCTTTTCCGCCTGCGGCGCGCGCATCGGCTGTCTCATCAGCCGCAACAGCGCATTCATTGCGCACGCGCTCAAGCTCTGCCAGGCCCGCCTGTCCGCCGCCACGCTCGACCAGATCGCCGCCACAGCGCTTTACAGCGTCGGACCGGAATATTTTGACAGCGTCCGCGAGGAATACAAGCGCCGCCGCAACACCGTCGTGCGCAAGCTCCGCGAGATCCCCGGTGTTGTCTGCCAGTGCCCGCGCGGCGCGTTCTATATGATGGCCTCGCTGCCTGTGGACGATGCGGAGTCCTTCCAGAAGTGGCTCCTTGAATCGTTCGACGATCACGGCGACACCGTCATGTTCTCCGCCGGCGAGCCGTTTTATGCCACCCCCGGCAAGGGGAAAAATGAGATCCGCATCGCCTACGTGCTCAATGAAACGGATCTTGCCCGCGCCATGGATCTTCTGCGCCTCGGCATCGAGCGCTACAACAACCGGTGATCCGGACAAAGCAAACACGGGAGCGGCCCGGCGGCCGCTCCCGTTTTCTATGCGCAGCGCTCAGCAGCCGCAGCCTTCGTCGCTGCCGCATCCGCTGCCGTTCCCGTTCCAGAGAATGAAGACGATCAGAAGCACAATGATCCACCACCAGCTGTTGCCGAAGGCGCAGATACCGGATTGATTATTGCAAGACATAACAAACCCTCCTGAAATAAAACGTAGCGTTTTCTCGCCCGCTCATTCCATGTTATGCCGCACGGTCAAAATGGTTCCGAAAAGAGCTCGTCGAGCGTTCCGAACCGGTAGCCCATCTGCTCCCAGCGCGTCAGCAGCTCGTCAAGGATCTCCGCGTTCGTCTGCGACGTTGCATGCAGCAGCACCACCGCGCCCGGATGGATCCGCGGCAGGAGCTTGGCAAACGCCTCCTGCTTCGTCGGCTGGTCGTTCTGGTACCAATCGACGTACGCCAGCGACCAGAACACCGTCCGGTAGCCGAGCGCCTGCGCCATGCGGAGATTTTCCGTGCTGTAGATCCCCCGGGGCGGACGGTAATACATGGGCATCGGGCTGCCGGTGATCTGCGCATACTTCTCCGCCACGGACGTGAGCTCCTCCCGGAAGGCCGTCTCGTCCGAGAGCCTGGACATATCATAGTGATGGTATGTATGATTGCCCACGGTGTGCCCTTCCTCCGCCATCCGGCGGACCAGATCCGGCTCACGCTCCAGATAGCTCCCCACGACAAAAAACGCCGCCTTCACCTCATGCGCGGCCAGCACATCCAGGATCTGCCCGGTCAGCCCGTTTTCATAGCCCGCATCAAACGTCAGATAGATCACCGGCTCCTTGCCGCTGCCGGCATACGCCGCGTCATACCGGCGCAGCTCTTCGCGCCCGGCATTGCCCACGGGCGTCTGCCCGTCCGCGCGGAAGCTCAGTCCCCATGCGGCCGCCTCCACGGCGGGCGGCTGCAGCATCAGCGTCGGCAGCACCGCACACACGGCAACCACGGCCGCAGCTGCCGGAAGCAGCCGCCCGGCCCGTTCCAGAATTCGTTTCATACAAAACACCCCCGCTCCATCCTATGCGGCGGAGCGGGGGATAAGACAGGCTCTGGATTCAGATCCGCAGGATACACGCCACCAGGAACGCGGCAAGCCATGCGATGCAGCACTGGCACAGTGCGATCACCGCCGCGCGCGCCGCGGAGCCGACCTCGCGGCGGATGGCCGTGACAGCCGCCACACAGGGCGTATAAAGCAGCGTGAACACCAGGAAGCACAGCGCGGTCTTTTCGGTGAACAGGAGCGTCAGCGGGCTGCCGCCCAGCAGGATCTCCATTGTGCTGACGACGGACTCCTTTGCGATGAAGCCGGTGATCAGCGCCGTGGCGCAGCGCCAGTCTCCGAAGCCCAGCGGCGCAAAGAGCGGCGCGATCAGCCGCCCCACAGCGGCCAGCAGGCTCTGTTCGCTGCTGCTGACAACATTCAGCCGCATATCAAAGCTCTGCAGGAACCAGATGACGATCGTGGCCAGGAAGATGATGGTGAAGGCGCGGGTGAGGAAGTCCTTCGCCTTGTCCCACAGCAGCAGCATCACGCTCCGGAAGCTCGGCAGACGGTAATTCGGCAGCTCCATCACAAACGGCACCGGCCGGCCGCGGAAGGCTGTCTTGAGCGCAAGCGCGGAGAGGATGCCGCAGACGATGCCCAGCACATACAGCCCGATCATCACGAGCGCCGCATGGCGCGGGAACAAAGCCGCAGAAAAGAACGCATAGATGGGGATCTTGGCCGAGCAGCTCATGAACGGCGTGAGCAGGATCGTCATGGTCCGGTCGCGCTCAGAGGGCAGCGTCCGCGTCGCCATGACGGCGGGCACGGTGCAGCCAAAGCCAAGCAGCATCGGCACGATGGATTTGCCGGACAGGCCGATCTTCCGCAGCAGCTTGTCCATTACAAAGGCCACACGCGCCATATAGCCGGTGTCCTCCAGGATCGAAAGGAAGAAAAACAGCGTCACGATGATGGGCAGGAAGCTCAAAACCGTCCCGACGCCTTCAAAAATTCCGTTGATGACCAGGCTCTGCACCACCGGGTTGAGCCCGTACGCGCGCAGCGCGCGGTCGACCACCGCGGTCAGCGCGTCGATCCCGCCCGCAAGCAGATCGCTGAGCGCCTGGCCGATGACATGGAACGTCAGGAAGAAAATGAGGAACATAACGCCCACAAAGATGGGGATCGCCGTATATTTTCCGGTCAGGATCCGGTCGGCGCGAATGGAGCGCAGCCGTTCGCGGCTCTCATGCGGCTTGACGACGGTCTGCCGGACAAGCTGCTCGATGAAGCTGTACCGCATATCCGCGAGCGCGGCGTTTCGGTCAAGCCCGCGCTCCTGCTCCATCTGCACGACGGAATGTTCAATGAGCTCTTTTTCGTTGCCGTCGAGCTGAAGCTGCTCGGCAATGCGCTCGTCGCCCTCGATGAGCCAGGTCGCCGCAAAGCGCGTGCTGAGCCCGGCACGCTGGGCATGGTCCTCGATCTGATGGCAGACGGCATGAATGCAGCGGTGGACCGGGCCGGGCGCGCAGAAATCATAGACCGACGGCAGCTGCCTGGCCTGCGCAACGCGGATCGCCTCGGCAACAAGCTCCTGCACGCCGTCGCCCGTTGCCGCGCAGATGGGGACAACGGGAATGCCGAGCGTCTCGGAAAATTTTACCACATCCACCGAGCCGCCGTTCCCGGTCAGCTCGTCCATCATGTTGAGCGCCAGCACCATCGGCACGCGCAGCGTCAGAAGCTGCAGCGACAGATAGAGGTTCCGCTCAAGATTCGTCGCATCCACGATGTTGATGACGGCGTCCGGCTTGCTGTTCATGATGAAATCGCGGGAGACGATCTCCTCCGCCGTGTACGGACGCAGAGAATAGATGCCCGGCAGGTCCACCACGGAACAGTTTTTCTGCCCGCGGATCTGCCCCTCTTTCCGCTCCACGGTCACGCCGGGAAAGTTGCCCACATGCTGGTTGGAGCCGGTCAGCTGGTTGAACAGCGTCGTCTTTCCGCAGTTCTGATTGCCTGCAAGTGCAAAGATCATAGCTGCGCCTCCACCTCGATGTTGTGTGCGTCCTCCTTGCGCAGCGTCAGGATATATCCGCGCAGCGACAGCTCCATCGGATCGCCCATCGGGGCGATCTTTGAAACGGTGACCGCCGTCTGCGGAATCAGCCCCATGTCCAGGAGCCTGCACCGCAGGCTCCCCTCTCCGCCGACCGCGGTGATGACGCCGCGGGCGCCGACTTTCATTTCATCCAGTGTCATGTTTTATGCCCTCTTGCTTCTGCGGCCGTGCCGCAAATCTCTTCAGATACAGAATATCCGATCGTGGGAAAAAATACAAGTCAAACGAGCCGGTTCCATACAAAAAAACTGCCGTGTGTTGTTCACAGTTTCGTCATGTCTTCCCGGGTCGGATATGGTATGATAAGGATGTCGGGAGGATGATGTATGAACATTCTGTTTTTCCTCACGCCGAAAGCCATGTGCCAGTGGCTCAACGCGGACGATACGCTCCGCCAGGCCATGGAGCGGCTGGAAAAATCCGGTTTCTCCGCGCTGCCCGTGCTCGATCAGAACGGGAAATACTGCGGCGTCGTGACAGAAGGCGACCTGCTCTGGACGCTCAAGCATCTTTGCGTCATGGACCTCCGCCAGACTGAGGAGCACGGCATCTCCGAGATCCGCTTTCGCCGCACCATTCAGCCTGTGCGCGTCGACACGCGCGTGGAAGAGCTGATCGAGCTGGCCGCCGGGCAGAATTTTGTGCCCGTGGTTGACGACAAGGGCGACTTCATCGGCATCGTGACCAGAAGCAGCATTCTCAAATACTACCTGGAACGGGAATTCAGCCGGTATCCGCGCTGATTTTTCCCAAAACATGTTTAATCTTCCGGAATCTGGTGATACTACTCTCCGGAGGTGCAAAACATGAAAAACAACAGCGAACATCCCGCATCCGGCGCGCTCCGGAAATTCTTTCAGGAAAAGGGCTACTACATAGTCCTGTTCCTGTGCATCTGTGCAGTAGGAATCACGGGCTATCTGTTTGTATCCAACACCGTCTCCGAAAAGAATTCCCTGAGCGAAGAAACCATGTCCATTGCGACCGAGGCCATTGTCCCCGAGCCGCAGACGCAGCAGCCGTCCGTCCCTCAGCCGCGTCCGCAGGCGCAGCAGACGCCCGCCGAACCGCAGCAGACACAGTCCAGTCCGCAGCCTGCGCCCGCCGCCGCGCCCGCTTCCATCCGCGTGTGGCCCGTTTCCGGGCCGGCCCAGATGCCGTACAGCGTGGACGCGCTGCGGTATAACGAAACCATGCACGACTGGCGCACGCACGACGGCATCGATCTGGAGGCCCGGGCCGGCGCGCCCGTGAAGGCATCCTGCGCCGGAACGGTCACCGCGGTCTATGACGACGATTATCTCGGCACCACCGTCGTCATCAGCCACACCGGCGGCTACACCACCCAGTACAGCAACCTTGCCGTCATGCCGACGGTCCGCGCCGGCGATCATGTGGAGGCCGGCGACATCATCGGCTCCGTCGGTTCTACCGCCCTTCTGGAGCTCGGCCAGACGCCGCACCTGCACTTCGCAGTCGCCTGCGGGCAGGAGCCTGTGGATCCTGCCGATTTCATCGGCTGAAACACCCTCAAAAACCGGGATGCTGCTGCGGCAGCATCCCGGTTTTTATCCTGTCAGAGCGGCGATTTTTTGATCTTTGCAAAGGGCCGCGGGTACTGCGCGGGCGTCCGCGCCGTTTTCCGGATGACGACGGCTCTGTGCTCCGCATCGGCCACGGGGTAGGCATAGACGCGCTCCACCTCGCCGCCGAGCCGTTCGATGGCATGCGCCGCCTCGGAGAGCTCCTCCATGGCCATGGCGCCCTTCATCGCCACGAACCGTCCGCCCGGCTTCACATAGGGCATGCACAGCTCGCACAGGATCGGCAGACGCGCCACCGCGCGCGAGACCGCAAGGTCATACTGCTCGCGCCGGACGGCTGCAAACTCCTCCGCGCGCGCCGTCACCACCTCGGCCTCCACGCCCAGCGCGGCAAGCGTCTGAGAAAGCCATGCCGTGCGCTTGGCCAGCGAATCGAGCAGCGTCAGGCGGATGGACGGCTCCGCGAGCTTCAGCGGCACGCCCGGGAAGCCTGCGCCGCAGCCGACATCGATGACGGTCTTTCCCACAAAGTCCGCCGCCTGCAGCAGCGATACGCAGTCGACAAAGTGGAGCTCCGCCACCGCCTCCGGCTCGGTGATGGCCGTGAGGTTCATGACGCGGTTTTTCTCCAGCATCGCCTCGGCAAAACGGCTCATCAGCTCGATCTGCCCTTCCGGCAGCGCGAGCTTTTTTTGCAGCAGGTCTTTCATCAGAACCTGCCCGTGTGGATGAACAGGACGCCGATGGTGCCCGGGCCGCAGTGGCTGCTGACCGTGCAGCCCGCGCGTGTCACATCGATCTCCTCGAAGGGCTGCAGCGCCTTCACCGTCTCAACGGCCGCCTGGATCACGGAATCCGGCACACCGGAATGGGTGATGAACACGCGGTGCAGCTCCAGGTCGTTCCGTCCGCCGATGCGGTCGGCGACATAGGCGCGCGTGCAGGCTTCAAAGCTGCCGCGGTATTTCTTACCCACGTGCATTTTGCCGTCCGTGACCTCGATACCCGGCCGCAGGCGCAGCAGATTCGCGCCCAGCGCCGCCACAGTCGAACAGCGGCCGCCTTTTTTCATGTAGTCCAGCTGGCTGAGGATAAAGCTCGCATCCACCCGCGGCGTCAGCTCGTTCAGCGCCGCCACAATGGCCTTCGGCTCCATGCCCTCGCGCGCCATGCGCTCAGCCTCAAGCACCACCAGCCCGTGGCCGGTGGAGAGATTGCGCGAGTCGATCACATAGACGTTGTCCAGCTCCGCCGCAGCCAGCGACGCATTCTGGAAGCAGCTTGAAAAATCCGAGGAAATACACACATGGATCACGAAGTCGTACTTGGGCGAAAGCTCCGTGAACATGCGCAGATATTCCGCCATGTTGATTGCTGACGTACTGGCCAGGTCCCCGCCGGCGGCAACATGCGCATAAATGTCGTCAGGATGGATGTCCACCCCGTCGCGCAGCGATTTTCCGCCGAGATTGACGCAAAGCGGCATGATGCCGATCTGATACTGCTCGATCTGTTCGGGGCTGAGATCGCAGGTCGAGTCCGATGTGATCTTATATGTCATGCTTGATCTCTCCTTTGGCTGTCTGTGCCTGTCCGGTTCGGAGCTTCCGGAAGAAGCTCTTCAGTTCCTGCGCACATTCCTCTTCCATGATCCCGCCGCTGACCTCCGGCTGAAAGCAGCCGGGCAGATGCAGCAGGTCGATCAGACTTCCGGCCGCGCCGGCCTTTGGGTCGCTTGCGCCGTAGACCACGCGCGGGATGTGCGCGTTCAGGATCGCGCCCGCGCACATGGGGCAGGGCTCCAGCGTCACATAGAGCGTGCACTGCCAGAGCCTCCAGCCGCCAAGGCAGCGGCAGGCTTCCGCAATGGCTTCCAGCTCCGCATGCGCCAGGGCGGACTTGCCATGCTCGCGGCGGTTGCGTCCCTGCCCGGCCACGCGGCCGTCGTCCGTCACGATCACGCAGCCCACCGGGACCTCTCCTTCGCCGGCAGCCTCCCGCGCAAGCGCGAGCGCCATGCGCATATACGCCTCATGCTCCATAGCGCAGGCCCTCCCACATATTATATTGTAATATCATACTTGAATTCCGTCCATTCGTCAACTGTTCCCTGTCTGTATTCCGGAAAAATGGCCGACAGCGTGTTTTTTTCTCCCCGACCGGTTCTTGTTTTCCCTCCGCGTGCATAAGGATTATATGATGGAGAAACGCCCTGCGGCGTTTCTCCGTGCATGGCTCACGACAGGATAAAGCGGGAGGGACCGGCATGGACAAGCGGTTGGAACACAGACTCTGCATCGCCCTGGTGCTGTTTGCGGCAGCGCTGCGGCTAGCGTCGGCATCGGGGCTTGACGCGCAGGCGGAGCAGGCCGTCGCCCGCTCCGCCGGGCAGAGCGCCATCGGCCGCCTGCTCCTGCCCGCAGCCGGACAGGAACAGGCGCTGCCGGAGGTCTTTCCCGTGGAGCTTCTCTCTGCGCCGGAATCGCCGGACAGACCCGCGGAGCCGCCCGCCCCGGAACCGGAGCCCGAGCCGCCCGTGCAGACGGATCCGGAGCCCCGGCCGGAAATCACGTTCTCCGCGCAGGAGGCGGACGCCATCACCATTGCCGGCGCCTGCACCTATCCTGTGGACAAAGCCGACCTGCTCTGCGCGCCGCTGCCCTTCCGCATCACGCCCGGCCAACCGTCCGTGCTCATTGTCCACACGCATTCGTGCGAAGCCTATACGCCGGAGCCCGGCTGGGAATATGAGCCGTCGGACGCCATGCGGACGACCGATCCGGCGCACAGCGTCATCCGCGTGGGGGACGCCCTGGCCGAGGCGCTGGCCCGGGCCGGGATCGGCGTGATCCATGATACGACGCTCAACGATCATCCCAGCTACGACGGTTCCTACGAGCGCATGCGCGCCGTGATCGAGCGCTATCTTGCAGACTATCCGACCATCTGTATGGTGCTGGATATCCACCGGGACGCCGCTGTGGACGAGCGCGGCTTCCCCGTAGCGCTGCAGGCGGAGGTCGGCGGCGAGACCTGCGCGCAGGTCATGCTGGTGGTGGGGACGGACCAGGGCGGCCTGCCGCACCCGGACTGGCGCGGGAATCTGAGCGTCGCGCTCAAGCTGCAGGCACTGCTCGGCCGCAGCGCGCCGGGGCTGTGCCGCGATATCGACCTGCGCACCGAGCGCTTCAATCAGCATGAGACGCCGGGTTCGCTGCTGTGCGAGATCGGCTCGACCGGCAATACGCTCCGGGAAGCGCTGGCCTCCGCCGGACTGCTTGCCGCAGCGCTTGTGCAGCTGCTCGGCGGGCCGCCGTAATTTCTGCTTGACAAATGCCGTGCGCTCTGGTATTATAAATCTGTAATTGAGAATGATTCCTATTTTGAGGTGAACCCATGCCGACGATCCGCAAGCGCAGCCGAAAGCGGGATGCGATCCTGCAGTGCCTGAGCGGCACAACGACCCACCCCACCGCAGAATGGATCTACAACGAGCTGAAGCCGGACATCCCGGATCTCTCCCTTGCCACGGTCTACCGGAACCTTGCCATGTTCAAGCAGGCCGGGCAGATCGAATCCGTGGGCGTATTCGGCGGGCTGGAGCACTTTGACTGGCGCACCGAGCCGCATGCGCATCTGGTCTGCCGGTGCTGCGGCGCAGTGATCGACGCCGAGGGCATTGAGCTTCCGTCCGCACTCATCACGCAGCTGGAGGAGACCTCCGGCGTCCGCGTGGACAGCTGCCGCATCACGCTGCAGGGCCTTTGTCCGGCATGCACACAACAGGCGTAATCTTTAAAATACACATATACGGAGGAACAACCACATGAAGAAATTTGTTTGCAAAGTCTGCGGCTACATCTATGAGGGCGATGCAGCTCCGGCCGAATGCCCGGTCTGCCACGCCAAGAGCACCATGTTTGAAGAGGTCCAGGGTGAGCTCAAGCTGGCCGCTGAGCACACCTACGGCGTCTATGCCAAGACCGTCAAGAACAACGAGAACATCCCCGAAAACGACAAGCAGTACATCCTTGACCAGCTGAAGGCCAACTTCACCGGCGAGTGCTCCGAGGTCGGCATGTACCTCTGCATGGCCCGCATCGCCCACCGCGAGGGCTATCCC
>CADCOJ010000108.1 GCA_902803075.1 Oscillospiraceae bacterium
CGTCGCGCGGGATCAGAACGCCCGGCCCGACGGAAAAATCAAGACCGTAAAAGCTCCAACTGCCCAGGATATAGGCCAGGGGCTCATTCTGCAGCATTCGGTCCACATAGCCCTGCAGCCGCTCCTCGATGGCCTCGCTGGCATAGAGCTCCCGGTCGGCCAAAACGGCAGCCGCAGACTTCCCGGATGCAAGCGCAAGCAGCTCCCGCGCGGCATACGCCGCCTGCTCCCCTTCCACCGGAAGCAGGGCGCGTCTTGCGCGCAGATAGAGCTCGCCGTATTTCTTTACCATCGGTCCGCGCCTTCCTGCTCCGGGAGGACCATCTGCAGCGCTTCGATCGCCACCTCCAGCATAGAGTCGTCCGGCTCGTTGGTGGTGAAATTCTGGAACCACATGCCGGGCGCGCTGAGGATGCGCGTGAACCAGTTGTCATGGCGGCCGACAAAGCGATTGCACTCATAGCTGAGCGCCACCACCACGGGAAGCAGCGCCAGGCGCAGCAGGATGCGCAGCACCAGGTTCTCCACCGGCAGCACAGCACTGACAAGCGCAAAGCACAGGATCGAGATCATTACCACGACAAAGAGGAAGCTCGTGCCGCAGCGCGGATGGAGCCGCGTCATGGTGCGGGCATTTTCCACCGTCAGCGGCAGGCGCGCCTCATAGCAGCGGATGGTCTTATGCTCCGCACCGTGATAGGAAAACACACGGCGCATATCTTTCATGCGGGAGATCAGGATCATATAGCACAGAAAGATTGCCATGCGGATGACGCCCTCGATCAGGCTGCGGATGACCGCATTGTGGATCAGGCGGTCAAACAGGCCGGAGATCAGCGTCGGAAGCAGGAAAAACAGCGTGACGGAAAACAGGACGCCCAGCACGACGGACAGCGAGACCACTGCCTTTTCCATCTTTTCACTGCCAAGCTTCTCCTCCAGCCAGCGGTCAAGCTTGGACGGCTCGGCGCCTTCCTCCTCCGGGAAGAAGTCCGCCGAGAACATCAGCGCTTTCACGCCATGGATCATGGAGGAGGCAAAATTGACCACGCCGCGGATCAGCGGGACACGGCAGATCGCCGGAAGCTTCGGGATCGGCTGGACCTTTTTGACGAGCCCCTCCGGCCCGCGCACAACGATGGCGCGCTTGTCCGGCCCCTGCATCATGATGCCCTCGATCAGGGCCTGGCCGCCGATGAGCGTTTTGAACTGCTCCTTGCATGCAGGAGCGCATGAGTTTTGTTGTTTCATAGTGTCCTCTATTTCTCCCGGGTCGGGATGCTGATCGTCACGAGCGTACCGCCGCCCTGCGCATTTTCCAGCGTCAGCGTTCCGCCGTGCATGGTCACGATCTCCTCGCACACGGCCAGGCCGATGCCGCTGCCGCGGGCCTTGGAGCTGCCCTTATAAAACTTCTTTTTCACAAGCGGGAGCTCCTGCTCCGGGATGCCGGGGCCGTAATCCCGAATGCGGACGACGACGCAGCTGTCCTCGCAGGCAATGGACGCGTCGATACGCTTGCCCTCGCCGCCATGCTTGGCCGCGTTATCGAGAATATTGAGAAAGACCTGCCGCATGCGCGCGATGTCGCACGGGACCTCCGGGATCTCCTCGTCGCAGCCGTCATACTCCAGCGTGATCCCATCCTGCCGCAGGCGGCTTCCGTACATGAAAACCGTGTCCTCAAACTCCGCGAGCAGATCCGCCGGCTCCACATTCAGCGTGAACCGGCCATCCTGCATGCGCGTGAACTCCAGCAGCTCCTCCACCATGCCGGTCAGCCGTTTGGCTTCCCGGGAAATGATGAGCATGCCGCGGCGCGTCTCCTGGTCCAGCGTCCCGGAGGAGAGCAGCGTTTCGCTCCAGCCGGAAATGGCTGTGAGCGGCGTACGCAGCTCATGGGAAACGGAGGAAATAAACTCCGCCTGTGTCTTTTCCGCCTGACCGATCTTGACGGACATATCGTTGATGGTCTCGGCCAGTTCCCCGATCTCGTCGTTGTAGCCGGTTTGGATCTGGACGCCGTAGGAGCCGGCGGCGATGCGCTTGGCTGTGGCGTTGATCTGCGCGACGGGCTCCAGGATGGAACGAATAAAAAAGCTGCTGAGGAAGAAATTGGAGCCCACGATCAGAAGTCCCACCGTGGCCGTGATAAGTGCGAGCATCAGCACCTGCAGATCGGCGTTTTTGAGGCTCGTCACATAACGCAGAACACCGATGACCTCACCGTTTGTGTAGATCATCGGGCTGGAGACCGCCATGATACGCTCGCCGGTGGATGGGTTCACGCCCTTGAAAACCGCAATGTGCTGCGTTTCCACTGCCTGCGCGATATCCGGCGTGGAGGGCGACCGGGCCGCCCACTGGCCAAAGGAGGACGCGACAAGCTTGCCGTCCGTGGAGATGAACTGCAGCTCGAGCACGTCCTTCTCCTCAAAGGACTGCGCAAATTTGATGCAGGACTGGTAGTATTCGTTATAGCTCTGGCTGATATAGTTGCTGAAAAAATCCGTAGTCGTCCGGGCTTTGATCTCCAGCCCCGAGCGCATATTGGTATCATAATAGACGGCGAAGGAAACAATGACCGCCACCACGATCCCGAAGACCAGCAGCGTGATCACGCCGACATAATTCAGCAGCCACCGCCGCTCCAGACCGGCGATCTGTCGTTTTTTCGCCACGTTCTTTCTCCTTTTACCGCTTCCGCCGGATCAGGCGCCCCATTTGTAGCCGAAGCCCCAGACCGTCGTGATGTAGGTGGGGTTTGCAGTGTCGTCCTCGATCTTGATGCGCAGCCTGCGGATGTTGACGTCAACGATCTTCAGCTCGCCGTCATAGTCCCTGCCCCAGACAGCCGTGAGGATGTCCTCTCTGGACAGGGCGCGGCTCGGATTCTGCATGAAGAGCTTCACGATGGCGTATTCCACCTGCGTAAGCTTGATCCGCTTTCCTTCCTTATCGAGCGTGCGGTTTCGCGTGTTCAGCACAAACGGACCGTGCTTGAGCTCGATCTGGTCGCCGGAGGCGTCCGTGTCCACGCGGCGATAGAGCGCATCGATGCGCGCGGTGAGCTCCGCCGGGCTGAAGGGCTTGGTCATGTAGTCGTCGGCGCCGGTCATCAGGCCGGTGATCTTATCCATCTCCTGGCTTCTGGCCGTAAGCATGATGATGCCGATCTTCTTGTCCGTCGTGCGGATGGTGCGGCAGACTTCAAACCCGTCGATCCCGGGAAGCATGATATCCAGGATCGCAACGCCCACATCCGGATTGGCCTTCAGAAGCTCCAGCGCTTCCTCCCCCGTCCCGGCCTCCACGACGTCATAGCCGGCGCGCTTGAGATTGATGACGACAAAGCTGCGAATGCTGACTTCGTCTTCCAGGATCATAACTTTCTTCATATTACTCGCTCCTCAAGTCTCTCCAGAATTCCAATCGATACGGATGAAGTGGAACATCTCGGCCAACGACTGCTCCGAGAACCCATTTTTTTCGCCTTCCTCTGTCAGAAGCGCCGAGTAGGTCATATCTCCCTTTTTGGCAAGGATGAACCGGCCGTCCATGGACGCAAGCGTATCGCGGTTCTCACCGGAAAACGCATGGATCACAAACAGCGGCTTCGGTGAGGACGTCCCGCTCCACTCTGAGAACTCATATCCCCGGACGCCGGAGACCTCCTCGCTGCGGCGGATGGCCAGCGACTGCTGCAGCTCCGCGGGAAGGACCAGATACCAGCCGCCCTGGAAGTTGTGGTAGGTCGTCATGCGCTCGGTGCGCCTGCCGTTCAGATCAAGGTTGTACCAGATGATCTTGGAAAAGGGTTCGCCGGACGGGTCCGCGCTTGGCAGCGCGACGGGGTCCGGGATCTCGATCAGGCCGTCCTCATCCAGATCGGAGGCATAGACGTAATAGTTCCGGACGGTCTGCGCGCTCATGCCGGAGTCGGCGGCGGTGATGTTGCAGAAGACGCCGTCCCGGAATGCAAAGACGTCCGTCAGAATGCTGTTCTCCCCATAGGTGCAGGCAACGAACAGCGCCGGGACCGAGCCTCTGAGCCGGCCGGAAATGATCCGCTTGACCGACTGTGCGCCGAGAGACAGCGATGACTCCGGCTCCCGCTCGATCTGGCCGTTCTTCCAACGGTAAAGCTCCGCAACGCCGCTGCGCTCCTCCGCGTCGAACCGGAGCAGGAAGAGGTCGCTCAGGCCGTTGTTGTCCAGATCGACCACGCGATACTCCGAATAGTTTGCGCTCATGAGCTCGACCACATGGCCGTCCCGGTACGCATAGGCGCTCAGCGCCTGCGGGAGCTCGGCGGAGATCTGACGGCCGATGATGATGACCGCTCCGTCCTGGTCCGTCACCCGGGCGTATTCCACGCTTTCAAAGGCCGTTCCGCTGCCTTCAATGACGTCCATCATGCGGTAGGCGTCGTCCGACGCCGCAAAGATATACGCCTTGAGGGGCTTTTCGTCTCCCGTCTTCAGAAAGACGACGGCCTCCTCCGTGCCGTCTCCGTCCAAATCCGCCAGCTGCACGGACTGCTGGTTGACGCCGGAGATCGGTGCGGCAAACGTATCGCCCGCGCCCTTCACCGCATCGATCGCCTCCTGCAGGTGGTTATAGGCGTCGGAGTGGCGCGGAAGCATATAGAGCTCATCGACTGTCTTGACAAAGCAGCCGGAAAGCAGGAGCACGCCCCCGGCCGCCAGCAGTCCGATCAGCCATTTTTTCAGCCGCAAGGCATACACCTCCCCCTGCGCGTTTCATTCAGACGTTTATTATAGCACGTTTTGTTACGGTTGTGTAGCCGCTTTGTTAAAAAATCAGCGGATCACGACATTTTTTTCGCCGAGAAGCGAGGTCAGCTCCGCAAGCATCCGGTCATCCAGCGCGCACCGGCCGCCGAGTCTTGCGCCGGTATCGGCAAAATAGACCACCGCCTTGGCGCTTCCGGGGAACATTTTGAGGATCGGAAGCACCTTCCTGCCCTCCGGGGCGTCGGCGTGTCCGATGCGGAGGTAGAGCGTATGGCGCCCCTGGGCCGCGCTGCGTTCCGAAGCTGCCGCAGGGCCCTCCGCCAGATCCGCAATGGAGACGGCGCGGTTGACGATCAACTGCGGCTCTTTTTCATCGCGCACGGTGAGGCGGCCCGTCACGACGATGGCTGCATTCTCCGCCAGAAGGGAACCATACTGCGCAAGCACATTGGAAAACGCCATCAGCTCCATGGAGCCGGTGTCATCTTCCACGGAGACATACGCCATCATGGAGTTGCTGCGCGTCGTCTTTCCCTTGACGGACTGGACGACACAGGCAACAGAGACGACCTGCTCGTCCTGATAGACGCCGTCATGTGTTTCGAAGCTCTCAAGGATCCGGCCGATCGGGACAACGTCCATTCCCTTAAGCAGCGGGCGGTAGCTGTCCATCGGATGGCCGCTCAGATACAAACCTGTCGTCTGCTTCTCCATGCGCATCAGCTCCTGTGCGCTGAGCTCCGGAATGTCGGGGACCTGGGTTGAAGCAGCCGGGATCGGCTCGTCCGCGTCCATCAGGTCGAACAGGCCCATCTGGCCGTCCACATTCCGGCGTTTTCGACTGGCCTCCGAATCAAGCACAGCCTCATAGATCTGCAGCATCTGCGCGCGTTTAAGCCCGAAGCAGTCGCACGCGCCGCTTTTGATAAGGTTTTCCAGCGCGCGCTTGTTGAGATCCGCCCCGTACATCCGGCCGACGAAGTCGTCCAGCGTCCGGAACGGGCCGCCGGCTTCCCGCTCAGCCATCACCTTCTGAATGAAGCCGCGGCCGATATTCTTGATGGCCGCAAGGCCGAAACGGATGCCGCCGGGCGAGACGGTAAAGTTGTCGTCCGACTCGTTGATATCCGGCGGGAGCAGCTGCAGCCCCATCGCCCGGCATTCTGCGATATACTCCGCGATTTTGACGGAGCTGTCGAGCACGGAGGTCATGAGCGCCGCCATATATTCGCCCGGATAATAGCATTTGAACCACGCCGTCTGGTAGGCGATCACCGCATAGCAGACGGAATGCGCTTTGTTGAAGGCATAGTTCGCGAAGTCGTACATCTCGTTATAGATGTCCTGGGCAACGTCTTCGGGGACGCCGTTCGCCTCACAGCCGCAGATCCCGCGGGATGGATCGCCGTGGATAAAGGCGCTTCGCTCCTTTTCGATGTCCTTGACTTTCTTCTTGCTCATGGCCCGGCGGACGACGTCCGCCTGCCCCAGCGAGTATCCGCCGAGCTTGCGAAAGATCTCGATGACCTGCTCCTGATAGAGGATGCAGCCGTATGTGACGGAGAGGATCGGCTTGAGCAGCGGGTGCTTGTAGCGGACGAGGCGCGGGTCGTTTTTGCAGGCAATGAGCTTCGGGATCGAATCCATCGGGCCGGGCCGGTAGGCGGCGACGATGATGGACAGATCTTCAATGGACTGTGGCTTGAGGCCGACGCAGACGCCCGTCATGCCGGCAGACTCCATCTGGAACACGCCGGAGGTCCTGCCCTGCGTCAGCATGTCCATGACCTTCGGGTCGTCATCCGTGACGCGCGCCATGGAGAAATCCGGATCCTTTTTCCGGATCTGACGGATCGCATCGTCGATAACCGTGATGTTGCGCAGGCCGAGAAAATCCATTTTCAGAAGCCCGAGCCGTTCCAGCGTCGTCATGGTGTACTCGGTGACGATGGTGTCCTCATTGGTGGCCAGCGGCACATAGTCGCAGACCGGAAGCTTGGTGATGACCACGCCCGCCGCATGCGTGGACGCGTTGCGCGGCATGCCCTCAAGCGCGCGCGCCGTGTCGATGAGGGTGCGCACACGCTCGTCCGCGTCATACATCTGCCTGAGCTGCGGCGACAGCTTCAGCGCGTCGTCCAGCGTGATGTGAAGCGTCGTCGGGACCAGCTTGGCCACGACGTCCGTCTCCGCATAGGTGAAATTGAGCGCGCGGCCGACGTCGCGGATCGCCGCCCTGGCCGCCATGGTGCCGAACGTGACGATCTGTGCAACGTGGTCCTCTCCATATTTCCTGCGGACATAGTCCACGACCTCGCCGCGCCGCGTGTCGCCGAAATCCATGTCGATATCCGGCATAGTCACGCGCTCGGGGTTCAGGAAGCGTTCAAAATAGAGGCTGTATTTCATCGGATCAATATCCGTGATGTGCAGGGTATATGTGACCATGGAGCCGGCTGCGCTGCCGCGCCCGGGCCCAACGGGGATCCCGGCGGAGCGTGCGAAGCGCACGAAATCCGACACGATGAGGAAATAGTCCGTAAAGCCCATTTTCTCGATCATGTCGATCTCATAGTCCAGCTGCGCGCGGTACTCCGGGTGCACATCGCCGTACAGCTCACGGAAGCCCGCATCACAGAGCTGCTTCAGATAATCCAGCGAGCTCAAGCCCTCCGGCGGATGGAACTCCGGCAGGTGATATTTGCCGAACACGAACTCCACCTGGCAGCGCTCCGCAATGCGGACAGTGTTCTCAAACGCCTCCGCATCGTCCGGGAACAGCTCCCGGAGCTCCTCTTCGCTCTTGAGGTAGAATTCCTCGGTCTCAAAGCGCATCCGGTTCGGGTCGTCCACGGTCTTTCCGGTCTGGATGCACAGCAGCACGTCCTGGGTCTTGGCGTCGGAGCGGCGCAGATAGTGTGCGTCGTTTGTCACGACGAGCGGCAGCCCCAGCTCCTGCGCGATGGCGCGGATGCGGCTGTTGACCATTTTCTGCTCCGGGATACCGTGATCCTGCAGCTCCAGGAAAAAGTTGCCCGGGCCGAAGATCTCCGCATATTCCTCCGCTGCGTGCTTTGCTTCCTCCAGGTTCCCGTCCATGATCGCCTGCGGGATGCGCCCGGCCAGGCACGCGGACAGGGCGATCAGCCCTTCATGGTGTTCCCGCAGCAGCTCCATGTCGATGCGCGGACGGTTGTAGAAGCCGTCGATGAAGCCGCGCGAGACAAGGTAACAGAGATTGCGGTAGCCGGTCTGGTTCTCACACAACAGCACAAGGTGATAGGGGTCCCGGTCGAGCGCATGCACCTTGTCGAACCGGGTGCGCGGGGCAACATAGACCTCGCAGCCGATGACCGGATGGATCCCCGCCGCCTTTGCCGCCTCGTAGAAATCCACAGCGCCGTACATCACGCCGTGGTCTGTCAGGGCAATGGCCGTCTGGCCGATCTCGCTGCATCGCTCCATCATCTTGTCGATGCGGCAGGCGCCGTCGAGCAGGCTGTATTCACTGTGGACGTGCAGATGGACAAATCCCATGATGTTCTCTCTTTCGTCGGTTCGTTCACTCAGACGCAAGTGCGATCAGCTTTCGCATCCGGTGGTTCATGGCGGATTTGGAAACGGGCGGGTCCAGCATCTCGGAGAGCTCCTGCAGCGTTGCCTCGGGATTCGACAGACGCAGCTCCGCAGTCTCGCGCAGCTTGGGTGAAAGCCCGGCAAGGACACCCCGCTGGCGCAGCTTCTTGATGGCGGCGACCTGTTCCATGGATGCGTCGACGACCTTTGTCAGATTTGCCGTTTCGCAGTTGACACGGCGGTTGACGCCGTTGCGCAGGTCCTTCTCCACCTTGGCCTCCATCACGCCCATCGCGCACACCGGCGCTCCGATGGCTGTGAGGAAATCCTCGATGTTGTCGCTCTGTTTGAAATACAGGACGCTGTTGCCGGTCCGGGCGGTCTCCTTGGGCGAGAAGCCGAGCTCTGCCAGCAGCGCGCTGGTCTCCCGGCTGACCTTATAGTGCGAGGTGGCAAGCTCCAGATGATACCGCTTGGCCGGGTCCGTGACCGAGCCGCCCGCAAGGAACGCTCCACGCAGAAACGCCAGGCGCTCCTCGTCCTCCTCCAGGATCCCATAGTTGACATGAAGGGTAACGCTTCCCGTTTCCGGCAGCTCAAAGGCGGCGAAGATCCGGCGCAGCTTCTGCGCGGAGTCGATCTGAAACTGGAGCTTGCCGGTGCTGTCGGCCTCCGGCTCCCGGTCAAAACCGAAGGAAAAGGCTTTTTTGAACAGGCGCGGGAGACGGTCTGCAAAGTCACGGCTCTCGGTCGTCAGGCGGATCTCTCCTGTCGTGAAGATGTTGCAGTACAGCAGCACGCCGTATGCCTCTGCCACCGCGTCCTGCCGGCGGTTGATGGGCTGCCGGCAAAGCTCCTGTTTGACGTTGGAAGAAAAGGACATCGTTCACTCCCCCTTTGCTCTGCTGCGGAACTCCTGCCAGACCTGCATGATCGCAGCGGCAAGATCGGCAGAGTTGTGACGGATGTAGCGTCCCGGCTCGCAGATCGGGAAGGAACGGACCGCGATGCCGAGCTTTTCCATCTTCTCCGGATCAACGATGATCTGACGGACGCCCTCAGCCAGATACGGCGCAAGCACCTGCGGCGGGACCTGCTCGTTGTTGGCGATGCAAACATCGATCACGCCCCGGCCGGCGTGGGACAGGATGGCCTGCACATGGTCGCAGGCGTCATAGCCGTCCGTCTCGCCGTCCTGGGTCATGATGTTCAGGATATAGAGCTTCAGCGCCCGGGACGCCCGGACGGCGTCGCTGATGCCGTCCACAAGGAAGTTCGGGATGATGCTTGTGTAAAGGCTTCCCGGGCCGATGATGATGATGTCTGCATCCCGGATGGCCGCAAGGCTCTCGTCCAGCGGCTTCGGGTGCTCAGGGATCAGGCGCACCTGCCGGATGCGGGAGTTGTTCATCTTCTTGGCATAGAAGATCTTGCTTTCGCCCAGCGTCCGCGAGCCGTCCTCAAACTCCGCCTCCAGCCGGACGTCCTGGTTGGTCACCGGAAGCACACGCCCCGTGATCGCCAGAACGTCCCCCATGCGGTGGACTGCTTCATCAAAGGAGCCGGAGATCCCGTTCATGGCCGCAAGGAACAGGTTGCCGAAGCTCTGACCGGCAAGGATCCCGTCCGTGAAGCGATAGTTGATGAGCTGTTCCATGGTCGGCTCTGTGTTGGCCAGGGCCATGATGCAGTTGCGGATATCACCCGGCGGGAGCATGCCCAGGTCGTCCCGGAGCACGCCGGAGCCGCCGCCGTCATCCGCGACGGTGACGATGGCAGTGATATGCTTCGTATAGGATTTGATGCCGCGCAGCATGGCGGAAAGGCCGTGCCCGCCGCCGATGGCGACCACATGCGGCGGCCTGCGGTGCGGCTGATACAAAAAAACACGTTCCTGTTCCATGCAGTCACCTTCTGCCGATATCGCGGTGGCTCAGCGATGTGGCGTAGCCGCGCCGGGTAATGAAATCGGAATACTCCTTTGCGATGCAGACACTGCGGTGCCGCCCCCCGGTGCAGCCCACGGCAATGACCACGTCCGTCTTGCCCTCGTCCATAAAGTTCGGAAGGAGGAACGCAAGCAGATTCTCGCTCTTTTCCAGGAAATCCTTCGTCTGCTGATACTGCATCACAAAGCTGCTGACCGGCTCGTCCAGCCCGGTGTGCTCCCGGAGCTCGGGGATATAGTAAGGGTTGGGCAGGAAGCGCACGTCGAACACCAGGTCCGCGTCGAGCGGAAGGCCGAATTTATAGCCGAACGAGATCACGCGTACGCGCATGGAGTGCTCGCGTGTGCCGGCAGCCACGAGGTCGATGAGCATGCCGCGGAGCTTGCCCGTGGACAGACGCGTGGTGTCGATGATGGCGCCGGCGCGGTTGCGCACCGGTTCAAGCAGCGCGCGCTCGCGCTCGATCGCCTCCTGCAGAGAACTGCCGTCGCGCATCAGCGGATGCAGATGGCGCGTCTCCTTGTAGCGCTGGATGATGGCGGGCGTCTCAGCCTCCATGTACAAAATGGTATAGCGCAGGTGCATTTCATCAAGCCTGGTGAGAGACTGGAACAGCGTGTCGAAGCTCATGTTGGCACGCACATCCGTCACCAGCGCGACCTTTTCATATCTTCCCTTTGTGGCAAGGCAGATCTGCGCAAACTGCGGGATCATCTCTGCGGGCATATTGTCCACGCAGTAGAACCCGAGATCCTCCAGCGTGGAGGCCGCCTTGCTCTTTCCTGCGCCGGACTGGCCGGAAATGATGAAAAACTGCATACCGCCCTCCTACCAGATGCGGACCTCCGGCTCAAGCCGGACGCCGCTTTGCTCAAAAACCTTCTGCTGCACCAGGCGGATCAGGGCGAGCACGTCCGCTGTGGACGCGCCGCCGGCATTCACCAGAAAACCCGCGTGTTTTTCAGAAACCTGCGCGCCGCCGACCGCAGTTCCCTTCAGCCCGGCCTGCTCAATGAGCGCGCCGGCATAATGGCCTGTCGGCCGCTTGAACGTGCTTCCGGCCGAGGGCAGCTCCAGCGGCTGCGACGCCTTCCGCCGTGCCATGAGCACGCGCATGGTCTGGTCGATCTGCTCCTTGTCGCCCGCCTGCAGCGCAAAAACAGCCTTCACAACAACGCACGGCATGTGCTGGAAGATGCTGTCGCGGTAGCCCAACTGCGCCTGCTCGCCTAAAACCGTGTGTCTGGCGCCGTCCAAATCCAGATATGTGACGGACTCCAGGACGCCGGAGAGCTCCGAACCATAGGCGCCGGCGTTCATAAATACGCCGCCGCCGACGCTCCCCGGGATCCCGTGTGCAAATTCCAGGCCGGTCAGCCCCTGCTCGCGCGCAAAGATCGCCGTGCGCGCAAGGCTTTCTCCCGCATACGCCTCAATGCGGCTGCCGGAAAGCGCGCGCAGGCCCGTCAGCCCGTCCTTCAGGCAGATCACGAGCTCTTCCATGCCCGCATCCGGCGCAAGCACATTGGTCCCCGCGCCGAGGATCCGCACACGGACGCCGCTTCGGCTGCATAACTCCAGCAATGCGCGGAGCGATTCCTCCGTGCGCGGACATGCGATCTGCGCCGGGCCGCCCGTGCGGAAGGATGTATGGCGGGACATCGGTTCCGCCCTGAGAATCCTGATATCGCCGCAGGATGCAGATACTGCATGAAAAAACTGGTCATTCAAGCACATAAACGCCTCCGGGTGGATATTTTTTTCATCATATCATATTCCGGGTGAAAAGGAAATAGAAACGAGGA
>CADCOJ010000109.1 GCA_902803075.1 Oscillospiraceae bacterium
GCGAACCTTTCGAGCGCCTTAAGGCGTGGCTGTCCTAGGCCCTTATAGGGCCTGTGCAAGCCACCGGCTACGCCGGTGGTCTTGACTTAACCGGGACGGGCGTATCCACCGAGAAGAAATAGAGGATCGTCTCCTTGACCGGCGCTTCAAAGATCCGTGACAACGCATGCGCATAAGCCCTCAGCTGCGGGCGATAGCGCTGCGTGACTTCTTCCAGATTGTTATTAACATAATCAGTTTTATAGTCAACTACAACAAGACCGTCCGCTTCTCTCCAAAAGCAGTCGACAACGCCCTGCAGCAGCACCTGCTCGCCGGAAGCATCGGCGCTGAAGTCTGCCGCGTCTGTGAGGATGGAAAATTTGAACTCGCGTTCCATGTTTTTTGCCTGCAGAATACGCTGCCCGAATGGAGAGCGGAAGAGCGTCAGGATCTTTCGGCGGTCTACGGCTTTGGCCTGCTGCTCCGTGAGGAATCGGCGCTCCACGAGCCGGGCGAGCTCGCGGTTGATGCCTTCCGGGTCGGTGCACGATTCGTATTGCACGAACTGCATGAACAGATGCGTTGCGCTGCCGCGTTCCGCGGCGGTCAGCTGCCGCTCGGCAAACTCCGGCAGGCGCCATGCGCCTTTTGCGGCGGGGAGCTGTTCGGTCGCTTCCTCGGCGGCCTCGCGGTCGATGGCGCGCCCCTTGAGCTCCGTGGCAGTCAGCTTGGAGGGCAGGCGGGAGGCAGCCTCATGACCGTAGCGGAAGCAGACGGCCTGCGTCAGCTGCTCCATATCCAGAGAGGGTCGGAGCGCGGGCTGATCCGGCTGCTCGCCGCGCGCGGCAAACTGCTGCGAGGGCCCCTGCGTGCAGGTGATACGCCAGGGATGCTCCCGGACGCGCGCAAAGGCGCTGTCCTGCGTGACGGCGAAAAGGGCCCCGGCTTCTGTGCGGCAGAGCGCCGCCCACGTCAGCCAGTCTGACATCTGGATCGCTCCTGCGCTGATCGCGCCGGACAGCGGATCGGACAGCAGTGCGCTTTTGCCGGCCAGGTATGCGTCCAGATTCGCTGTGCAGCATGTCATGATGAGCAGATCCTTCGCGCGCGTCATGGCGACATAGAGGATGCGCATTTCTTCCGCCGCAAGCTGCGCACGCTTTTTGTGCGAAACGGCAAGATACGCGATATTCGGATAGATCGCGCCATAGGTGAAATCCACCACCTTCGTGGCAGCGCCGAGCTCGTCGTCCGTGAGCACAGGCTCGCGCGCACTGTCCAGGCGGAAGCGCCGCGCGGTGTCGGCCAGAACAACGATGGGGAATTCCAGCCCTTTGGAGCTGTGGATGCTCATGATCGTGACGGCGTCCGAGCGGCTCTGCTGCGTGTCAGACGCGTACATGCGTCCCTGCTGCCGGCGCTCTTCCAGCATGTGCACGAGCTCGCACAGACTCTGTGCATCCGTCAGCATGTCCGCCTGCAGCTGTGCGGTGAGCGTATGCAGGTTTTCTGTGCGCCGCGCGCCGTCGTCCATGGACGAGAGGACCGCTTCCAGCTGCGTGGACGCAAGGATCTGCTGCAGCAGCTCGGGAAGCTCCGCATGATGCGCCAGCTGCCGCATTCCAGCCAGCCAGGCAAGGAATGCCCGGATGTGCTCCGGAGGATCTTTATATCCGGTCAGACAGTCATAAAGATCAGAGCGTCTGTCCGCTGCACGGACGGCGGCAAGCTCGTCCGGCGAGACGCAGAACACGGGACTGATCAGCACGCCGAGGAGCTCGATGTCCCGGTGGGGGTTGTCCACAACAGCCAGCAGCTGCGTCAGCAGCTCGCACTCTGCCGTGTCGAACAGATTTCCGCTGCGACCCGTGACGCATCGGATGCCGTATCGGGCAAGTGCGCGCTGATAGATGGCGGTACTCATGGATGTCGAGCGGAGCAGGATGGCAATGTCGCCCGGCTGCGCCGGGCGCAGAACGCCAGTCTGGTCGGTGACGGAAGCCCCGTCTGTCAGAAGCTTTGCAATGCGCGCGGCGACAAAGCTGGCCTCAGCATTGGTCTTGTCGGGATTTTCATCCTCGCCCTCCTGCATCTCAGGCGCGCTGCCGGGGGAGGCCTGATAGTCGATATAGTGCAGCTCCACCCTTGCGCCGTCCACCGGCGGGAATTCCCGCCCGGGACCGGGGTGCAGCGCTTCCTGGGCGGTGTAGTCCATCTCGCCGGACTGGCGGGACATGACGAGCCCGAACACATCGTTGACGGCGGAGAGGATCTCCGGCCTGGAACGGAAGTTGTGCGCCAGCAGCAGCTTGCAGGGATCACCCGGCGCTGCGTCCTCCGCAAGGGGATAGGCATTGTATTTACGCAGGAAAATGGTCGGATCGGCCAGACGGAAGCGATAGATGGACTGCTTGACGTCACCGACGAAAAACAGGTTCCGGCCGCCGTCGCTCACAGCGCGGAAAATGCACTCCTGTACCTCGTTTGAGTCCTGATACTCGTCGATCAAGATCTCACGGAAATCCTTTGCGACCTCACGCGCGGCCTGCGTGGGGCGGCCCGTCGCGCGGTCAGTCAAAAGCCGGATGGAAAGCTGCTCCAGATCGGAGTAGTCGAGCAGCTTGCGCTGCCGCTTTTCCTGCGCAAAGCGCGCGTCGATGGCGCGCAGCAGCGCCATGAGGCCGCGCAGTGCGGGGAGCGTGGCGGAAAGATCCCGCAGGACGGTTGCTGAGTCGGCATAAAACAGCGTGCCGACGGCCTTGAACTGCTTGACGGCGAGCTCATGGAGCTTTTTCGCCGTCTGCTTTGCGGCCTCATCCTGACAGCCGGCTGAGGAGCCGAGCCTGGACGCTTCGGCGCCGGCCTGCGCAAAGCAGGCATCCCAAGTGTCCGCGGCGAGCAGTGTTCGAACGAGCTGGAGATCTTTTTCAAAGGCGGGCAGATAGCGCTTTGCAAGTACGTCATCGCGCAGGCACGCGTCCTTTCCGCGCAGGAGGATGTCTGACAGCGCATCCAGCATCTGCCTGCGTTCCTCCATCAGCGCGCGGCCCCAGACCGTCTGTTCGGCTGTGGTTCCGTCCGCCAGCTCGTACTGCTCCAGACACGCGCGCATCCATGCTTCCGGGTCGGGACGGCATCGCACAGCGTGATAGAGCTCCGTCAGGACCTGGGTCAGCCGGGCGTCGCTGCGGCCATAGCCGAGTTCATTGACCAGCGCAGAGAAATCCGGGTCATCGTCGATCGCACCGTAGCGTGCTTCCAGCTCGTCCTGTATGGCCTGTTCGAGCAGCAGCTGTGCCCGGTCCTCCTCGGCCACGCGGAAATCGGCGGGGATATCGGCCTCTACGGCAAACCGGCGCAGAAGCGCCGTGCAGAACGCGTGAACGGTGGAGATCTGAGCAAGGTGCAGACGTTTGATCTGACGCGCGAGCAGGCGGTTTCCCGGCGCTTCGGCCAGACGCTTCGTCAGCTCGCGCGCGATCTTTGCGCGCAGCTCCGCAGCGGCCTTGCGCGTATATGTGATGATGAGAAATTCGTCGATGTTGACCGGACGGTCCGGATCTGTCACGCGCTTCATTATGCGCTCGACGAGCACCATCGTCTTTCCGGAGCCTGCTGCCGCGGACACAAGAAGCGTTCCGCCTGCATGGTCCACCGCAGCCTGCTGCTGCAAGGTCAGATTTGTCTCAGCCATCGTGCCGCCCTCCTTCGATCTGCCGCCAGAATTCGTCCGCACTGACGCGCTTTCGGTTGCGCTGGGCGATCTTCCAGGCGTCCTTGTGGCATGCGGTGCGGAAATCGCAGAACCGGCATGCAGACGACGCAGCCCCCCGGACGATGGGGTTCTGCCGGACAGCACCGGAGAGCAGCTCGTCGATCATTGCGCAGACGCTTTCGTTCACAAAGCGTTCCAGCCCGGCCAGCTGATCGGCGTTGACAAGATTGCCGCTCGGACCGTTTTTTTTGCATGTGTAAGGCATGTATTGCGGCTGATCGTCAAAGTGCTCCATTGCTCCAAGCACAGGCTCATCGCGCAGGATGACGCCCTTGCGCCGCAGCTGCTTGCTGCGTTCCTTCCGGGCCGCGGCAGGATCCTCGCCGGCGTCAAGCTGGATCATGGAATACCGGCCCGGGACATACAGGACGCCGGCCGGGATAAACGGACGCGGATCATCGGAGGGCTTCAGCTGCCGCAGTGCGGAGAGATACAGCAGCATCTGCAGATTTTCGCCGCAGAGGATCTCGGAAAAATCAAAGTCCTTCTTTCCTGTCTTGTAGTCCACAACGCGGTAATAGCGCGCGTGCTCCGTATCGTATGCATCCACGCGGTCGACGATGCCTGTCAGGCGTCCCACACCGCGCGAGGCGCGATATTCGATCGGCGCAAGAGACTGTCCGGAGCGGTCGAAGGCCAGCTCTGTTTCAATGGGGCGGAAATCGCTGCAGCGCAGCTCATTCGCCACATCGCGGACAATGGCGGCCGCCTCCTGCAGGTTGCGCTGGGAGAGATATTCCTCCCGCCGTCCCTGCCCGGCGAGATGCCGGAGTTCGTTGTCCAGATACGCACGCATGTGGCGCGCAGCGATGGCATCGACGGCCTCGTCCGACACTGCATGGAAGCCGCCCTGCGCCATGACATCGTTTACGGTGAATTGCAGGACCTGGTGGACGAATGTTCCGAACAGCGAAGCGTCAAATTTCGCCTGCTTCCAGGGCTTTGCGCGCAGGCCGTACTGCAGGAAATATGCATAGCGGCACGAAGCGAACCGGTCGATCTTCGAGGCGGAAAGCTCCAGCGTCTTGCCGTAGAGTGCATGCACGGTTCCGGCGGTCAGATCCTCCGGCACAAATGCACTGCGCGTTCTGACCTGCGCGCAGGCCTGCGCCACGACGGGAGGGATCTGCTGCGGCATGGACGGCTGCTGCAGGCAGGCGCCCGCACAGGCGTCCGCATCTGCGTAGAAGGGCAGGTCGCCGGCCTCCGGCGCATCGAGCACAAGAAAGGCCTGTGTTTTCTGATAAAGATAGGACGGCTGTGCCGAAGAACAGACCAGCGCCGCACGCTCCATGGGGGCGCTCAGTGCTGCAAGTACCCAGCCAAGCTCCCGATCCATGCACGCCTCCTGCTCGGGCGAAAGCTCCAGCCCCACGGCGCGGAGCTCACTGCGCTCACGCTCAGCCAGAAGTCCGGACTGATCCGGAAAAGCGGGAAAACGGCCGTCCTCCGCGCCGAGGACAATGAGCGTTCCGGTGATCCTGTGACGAAGCATTGGCAGCGTTGTCACCTGGATCTCGTCGCACGCCGCCGGGATCGTCCCGACATGCGCTTCATGAATAAGCATGGCAAACACCTGGGTAAACAACTCCGGCTCCAGACTGACCGACCCAAGCACAGCGTACATCTGCTCAAGGATCGCAGTCAGCACCTCATAGATCTGGCGGCACTGCTGCGCCCGCTGCGTTTCGCCTGCCTGTTCATTTCGCAAGGCGTCCTGCTGCATCCGCTCGCACAGCTGTGTCTGCTCCATAAACTGCACGAGCGCGCGCACCTGCGTGGCCACAGTGTCTGCTCCTGCCAACCCCAGCCGGAGCGCCTGCAGCGGCGCAACGGCTTCCTCCCGCCATGCGTTGAGCTGTGCGAGCGCGGCCTCGTCTTCCGGTTCCATTTCCAACCCAAGCCCGCGCGGATGCATCTGCCAGGGACGTTCCCACGCCAGCGCATGGACGGACCAGTAAGTGCAGTAGCGCTCAAGCCGGTCGCATGCGTCCGGCGAAAGGCTGCACAGCGGCGACTTGAGATAGCTCAGAACGGGCAGAAGCTCATAATGCCGGACAGCCTGCAGTGCGGCCAGAAGCGCGCGGATCACCGCATTGCCGGCGATGCCGGCGGTGACGGCAAAATAGGCTGGCATCCGGCTGCGCGCAAAGAGCTCCCGCAAATACGGGAAATAGGCGTCCGGGTCGGTCGCACAGACTGTGATATCCCGGAACCGTCCGCCCTGCGCCGCATGGCTGCGCACGAGACGCGCTGCAAGCTCGCATTCCTGCCGGACGGAGGAGGCGGCAAACAACTGCACATGCCCGCGCGCATCCGGCGCCGGGGCACCGCCGCAGAACAGCCCGGCCAGCCATGCCTGCAGCTGCGGCGCACGGCGCGGGGAGGATTCCGTACGGATGATCTGAACGGGGAGCTGCAGCTTCTGCGCGCACAGGCGCATGCGCCGCGCGGTGTCCCGTCCCGTCTGAAAGGCGGGGCCGCCGGAACCGTCCGTTACGAATGCGGCGGTCACGTCTGCGGCGCCTGCGAGGATTGTCTCGACCAGCTTCCATTGCAGAGGCGTGAAGTCTGAAAAGCCGTCAAAAAATACAGCGCGTCCGTCCATATACGATTCTTCGGTCAGTAGCTCCAGCAGCCTTGTCTGACGCGTAACGGGGTCGCTTCGCCCGTTTTTGCAGACGGCAAGATAGCTTTCATAGAGGATCGACAGCTCAAGCACCTTTTGCGCCAGACGTCCGGAAAGCCGGTCGGCGGCAGCGTGGAGGTCCTCCGGCGTGACACACCCGGTCATGAGCTCCTCCATCAGAGCGCCGAGCTGCTTGAGAAAGTCCGGCCGGGTCATGGCAGAGGCATAGAATTTGAGCTGCTCGCGCACCTGCTGTGCGGCAAGATACAGCGTCAGCAGCCGGCCGCTTCCGTCCAGATATTCTCCGCACACGCCCCCATAGATGGAAAAAACGCGCGAGGCCAGCCGCGTAAAGCTCAGGACTTCCGCGCTGCGGGAAATGGTGTCGCCGCAGGCCTGGCAGAGCAAACGTTCTGTCTCGTGAGAATACTGCTCCGGGACAATCAGGATCATCCCGCGGCGGCCGGATTCCGCCTGCGTGCGGATGCGCTCCAGCAGCGTGTCGGAGTTTGCCACACGGTCCGGGCCGTAGATCAGCGTCAGCATTGCGTCGCCTCCTGTCTGTTTTTCTTTCATTGTAACATGCCTCCGCGCGAAAAAAAAGCACCGGCTTCAGAAATCCGCGTCTGAGCGACGTACACATTCTGAAAAGAAAAGAGATCCGGGGGCTGCAGAAGCAGCCCCCGGCAGGGTCGGTTGATTTGAGATTATTTCTCGGCTCAGCCCATGCGTTCACCGCAGGAGGGGCAGAACTTTGCCTCAGCGGGCAGCTCCGTCCCGCAGCTCGGGCAGCGGACGGTTGCAGGTGCGCCGGGAGCGGCGGGCTGCTGCGGCGCGATCGGCGCGGCGTAGGGCTCGGACGGCTGCGGCGCGGCCTGTGCGAAGGGTGCGGCAGGCTGCTGGGGCGCATAGTTGCCCGGCTGCTGCGGAGGATAGGGCGCAGGTGCGGCAGGCTGCTGCGGATAGGGCTGGTATCCGTTCGGCTGCTGGCCGTTGGGGGCATAGGGCGGATACGGCGAATAAGCCGTGGGCTGCTGCGGGGCGGGACGGTTTTTCGTCTCAACATAGAACGCGGCCTGCACGATGCCGAGGAACAGGCCCACGAGTGCTGCAAATGCAATGACGAACAGGATCAGGACCAGCTTGAACAGAACGCCCAGATACGGGATCTGACCGAGCAGGCTCAGAACGGCGAAGATGACAAAATACAGGACGAACACAAGAATGTCTGCGCCGAACATCTTGCCTTTGAACCCCATCGTCTCCTGCTTGGAGATCTTGATGGCGTCGGTCGCTTTGACATCCTCACGCTCCATAAGGATGTAGGGGGTGAAGCGGTATTCGTATGCGCGGATAATGGCGAAGATCGGGCCGACGATCGGAATGAGCGCCCAGATGAAGATCCAGAGCTCTTTCCATGCCATGCCGCCCAGCACACGCCAGATGCGCTCTTTCTTGAAAGCGGTGAAAAGGTCTGCGCAGGCGGGCTCAAAGCCGGTGCGGTAAGCCTTGAGATAGATGAACGCCATGCTTGCGCCGAGAAGCAGCTCAACAGCAAACGCGACGGCCGGAACGCCGACAAAGCCGATGCCGGCAAGATAGACGAGCAGCATGCTCAAAAGCGAGATGCCCCAGAGCCGCAGCGGCTTCTTCATCAGAACGGACATGGCCTTTTGATAGATTTCACGGATCATGGTAGTTCCTCCTCTTTGTCGTTTTCTTTCCGTCTCTGATTGTCATTATACGGCAGTCAGCATTAGTTTGTCAATTTATTGCGAAAAATAAAATCCGGCGTCGAAGAACGCCGGATCGTTTCTCTTATGGGGCAAGCAGCGCGTCGGCTGCCTTGTAGATATCGCCTGCGCCCACTGTAAGGATGATGTCGCCGGGCTGCGCAGTCTGACGCAGGAATTCCGTGACTTCCGGCAGCGTCATGCAGTAGACGGCTCCGGGAATCACCCGGGCAAGGTCCAGCGCGCTCACGCCTACGGTGTTCTGCTCCCGCGCGGCATAGATATCAGTCAGAATGGTAAGATCGGCGGCGCGGAGCTCCTGTACAAAGTCCTGGAACAGTGCCTTTGTACGGGAATAGGTGTGGGGCTGGAACGCGCAGATGATGCGCTTGTAGTGCATGAGACGCACGGCCTGCAGCAGCGCGTGGACCTCATTGGGATGGTGCGCATAATCGTCGTAGATGTCGGCACCGTGGAATGTGCCCTTGTATTCGAGTCTGCGGCCCGCGCCGTGGAACTCTGCAAGCGCCTGCGCGGCCGTTTCGCCGGGAATGCCGAAGCGCCATGCCACCGCGCAGGCGGCCAGCGCGTTCATCGCGTTGTGGCGGCCGATGACGCCGAGCTGAAGATGCGCATAGCGCGTCCCGCCGCAGATCACGTCAAATTCAGAGTAATCCTCCGAGAAATTCTCGCCGCGCACGTCGTTGTCCTGGCCGAAGCCGAAGCGCAGCAAATCCATTCCGCTCAGCGCATCGAGCGTGTTTTTGTCGTCGCCATTGGCGGCGATGAAGCCGCCCTGCGGCACGAGCTCCGCAAACGCGCGGAACGAACGCTTCACATCTGCCAGATCGTGGAAGAAGTCAAGATGATCGGCATCCACATCGAGGATGACCGCGACGGTAGGGAAGAAGTTAAGAAAGGAGTTGCAGTATTCGCAGCTCTCCATGATGATGGTGTCGCCTGTGCCGACGCGGTGCCCCGCACCGAGAAGCGGCAGATAGCCTCCGATCATAACGGTCGGGTCGAACTGGGCCCGGAGAAAAATGTGCGTGAGCATGGAGGTGGTGGTCGTCTTTCCATGGGTGCCGGCGACGCACACGGCGTTCTTGTAGGCACGCATGATGTGGCCCCATGCCTGCGCACGCTCAAACACCGGGATCCCGCGGGCGCGGGCGGCGGCGATCTCAGGGTTGTCGTTGTGGGCGGCGGCCGTACGGATGACGCAGTCCGCGCCCGCAATGTTCTCCGCCCGGTGGCCGATGGAGACGGCGATCCCTTTGGAGATCAGATCGTCTGTGGAAACGGATGCGTTCATGTCGGAGCCGGAGATCGTCAGCCCCATCATGCGCAGCACGAGTCCGAGCGGGCGCATCGAGACGCCGCCGATCCCGACCAGATGTGCGTGGCGGCCGGGCTGAAGATAATCTTTGATGTTTATTCTGGAAGAAGCGGACATGCAGGGTCCCTCCGAAAATGTGATTGAAACACCGGTGCTTTGCAGCTATAATATGCTCAGAGTACAGTGCTGATTTTCTATTATATACGTTTTCTTTTCGGAAAACAAGATACAACCGCGGAAAAACTGACACGCAGGGGAGGGATACGGTTCCATGCGGCCGGACATCATTATCCAGATGCTCACACAGGCAGGCTTTGAGGCGTACTATGTCGGCGGATGCGTGCGTGACACGCTGCTCCTGCGGAGCGTGCATGACTGGGATATCGCAACGTCTGCGCTGCCGGAGCAGGTGACGGCCCTGTTTGCGCATACCGTTCCCACAGGCATCCGCCATGGCACAGTGACCGTTCTGGAGGGCGGCTTTTCCTGTGAGGTCACGACCTACCGCCTGGACGGCGCATATCTGGACGCCCGGCGGCCGGAAAGCGTCCGGTTCGTGGGAGATCTGCGGGAAGATCTGGCGCGCCGGGATTTTACGGTCAATGCCATGGCCATGGATACCGAAGGAAGCGTCACGGATCTCTTCGGGGGCAGGGAGGACCTGTCCCGCAGGCTCATCCGCTGCGTGGGTGATCCGGACCGGCGTTTCGGGGAGGATGCGCTGCGGATGCTCCGGGCGGTGCGTTTTTCCGCACAGCTTGGCTTTTCCATTGAGCCGGAAACGTACGCGGCGATCCTGCGGTGCAGGGACGCCTGCAGGAAGCTCTCCCGTGAGCGTGTGCGCGACGAGGCGGAAAAGACGCTGCTGTCGGAGGATCCGGCACGCTTCGGGGAGCTGATGAAGCTCGGCCTGCTGGCTGTGTGCGGTCTGGAGGGTGAGGCGGATTTTTCACGGCTTTCCCGTGTGCCGTGTCAGCCAGCCGCCCGGTGGGCGGCTGCGAAGCTCTGCGCGCCGGAGCTTGATCCGGCGCAGTTCCGCCTGCCGTCCGCACTCAGCCGGCTTATCGACACATGCGCTGAAAGCTGGCAGGAGGGCAGAAGCACCCTGGACTGGAAGCGTCTCATTGCCGCGCAGGGCTGGCAGGCAGCGGAACTTCAGGCTGCCATGCAGGGCTCGGACGAGGTAGAGAGGATCCGGCGTTCAGGCGCATGCGTCCGGCTGGACGCGCTCTCGGTCAACGGGGACGATTTTCCGCAGTACAGGGGCCGGGAAGTCGGGAAACTGCTTCATGCGCTGCTCGCGCATGTGCTTGAACATCCGGAGGACAACACCCGCACCCGCCTGCTTGCTTTGGCCGAAAGAATGGATTTGGAAAAAACGGCAAACAGCTGTTGACTTTTCGGGGGTGCATCTGTTATAATGTGCTCCGACGGAGGCTTAGCTCAGCTGGTTAGAGCGCCTGCTTCACACGCAGGAGGTCGACGGTTCGAGTCCGCCAGTCTCCACCA
>CADCOJ010000110.1 GCA_902803075.1 Oscillospiraceae bacterium
CCGCAGATCGAGGTCACCTTCGATATCGACGCCAACGGCATCGTGAACGTCTCTGCGAAGGATCTCGGCACCGGCGCTGAGCAGAAGATCACCATCACCGCCTCCTCGAACCTCTCCAAGGAGGATATCGACAAGGCTGTCCGTGAGGCCGAGCAGTATGCCGCCGAGGATAAGGCCCGCAAGGAGTCCGTCGATGCGCACAACGCCGCGGACCAGGCAGTCTACCAGGCGGAAAAGACACTGGGTGAAATGGGCGACAAGGTCTCCGAGAGCGACAAGGCGCCGGTCAAGGCGGCCATTGAAAAGCTGAAGGAGCTCCAGAAGGGCACGGACACCGAGGCCATCAAGCAGGCGACCGACGAGCTGCAGAAGGCGTTCTACGCCATCTCCGAGAAGCTCTATAAGAACGCCGCTCCGCAGGAGGGCGCACAGCAGGCCGGCCCGCAGGCCGGCGCGCAGGGCGGCCAGCCGGACGACGGTGTCGTGGACGCGGACTACGAAGAGGTCAAGGACAACTGACCGTTCAGCCGGACATGGGGCGGAGCATCTCCGCCCCGGCCGGCTGTTTCCCGGCACCCGGAATGAGGTGAAGCAGAATGGACACACAGAACAAGCGCGATTATTATGAGGTGCTCGGCGTCGAGAAAAACGCCTCCGCCGAGGAGATCAAGAAAAGCTACCGCAAGCTCGCCATGAAATATCACCCGGACCGCAATCCGGGCGACAAGTCGGCCGAGGAAAAGTTCAAGGAGATCAACGAGGCTTACGAGGTGCTCTCCACGCCGGAAAAGAAGTCGCTCTATGACCAGTACGGCTTCGCGGGCGTCGACCCGAACTTCAACCCAAACGCGGGCGCCGGCTTCGGCGGCGGCTTCGGAGGCTTTGGCGGCTTCGGCGACCTGGGCGACATCTTCGGCGATTTCTTCGGCGGCGGGGCTTCCTCCTCCGCGCGCAGAAACGGCCCTGCCAAGGGACAGAATGTCGTCTCCGAGATCGAGATCAGCTTCGAGGACGCGGCCTTCGGCTGCGAACGCGAGATCACATATTCCCGCATCGAGACCTGCAACACCTGCCACGGAACCGGCGCGAAGGAGGGCTCCAGGCCCGAAACGTGCTCGTATTGCGGCGGTCGCGGAACGGTGCGCACGCAGCAGAACTTCATGGGCATGACCATGCAGTCCACGCAGCCGTGCCCGAAGTGCGGCGGCGCGGGCACCATCATCAAGGACCCGTGCACCGTCTGCAAGGGCAAGGGCAAGGTCCGCAGGACCAAGACCATCAAGGCAAAGATCCCCGCAGGCATCGACGACGGTCAGTCCTTCCGCATCCGCGATGAGGGCAGCGCCGGCTCCAACGGCGGCCCGAACGGCGACCTGCTTGTGACGGTGACGGTACGCAAGCACCCGATCTTCACGCGCGACGGCGCGAACGTCCTGTGCCAGATGCCGGTTTCATTCTCGCAGGCCGCGCTGGGCGCCTCCATCGAGGTCCCGACGCTGGACGGCAAGGTGCGCTACCAGATCCCCGAGGGCACGCAGACCGGAACGACCTTCCGCCTGCGCGGCAAGGGCATCCCTTATGTGGGCTACAAGACGCGCGGCGACCAGTTCGTCACCGTCGTCGTCGAGACGCCCACCAAGCTCACCCGCGAGCAGAAGGAGCTGCTGAAAAAGCTGGAGTCCTCCATCAGCGACGAGGCCCAGCCCAAGCGCAAGAGCTTTTTCGACAAGCTCATGGGCTGACCGGACGCGCAAATGAAAAAAACGATCCGCAGGCGCACAGCGCCTGCGGATCTGCGTGTGTATGCAGCTCATGCAGAGAAACGCCGCCGGGGTCATACCGCGGCTGGCGGCCGGTCGTTCAGGAGCCTGCGCGGGTTGCCGTCGAGCAGGAGAGAGGCATACGGCGCCCCATACTGCGCGCACAGCGCGTCAAACACGGATGCGAGCGCAGGCGTGCGCGCCTGCGCGCCGTGGGCGTCGCTGGCCACGGCGTGGGCCAGACCGCGCTGCAGCGCCCAGTGGGCGGCGGCCTGCGCGCGGGCGCCGAGCCGGCCCAGGATGCTGTCCTTGTTGAGCTGGAGGATAAAGCCGGAGGAGAACCACATGGCAAAAAGCTCCGGGTCCAGCTGGACGGCGAAATAGCGCTCCGGATGGGCGACGACAGGCGTGAGGCCGCGCGCGCGGATGGCATCGAGCCCGTCGGTCATATAGTCCGCGGGCGCGTCGAACGGGAACTCCACCAGCAGATAGCGGCTGGCGTTGAGCGTGGGCAGCCGCCGCGCGTCGATCAGGTCCGGCACCTCAGGCGTATAGAAGATCTCCGCGCCGGCGAAGATCTGCAGGCCGATGCCCGCCTGCTTCACGGCGGCTCTGAGCGCAAGGACCGCCTCCAGCAGGGCGCGGTCGGCATAGTTTCCCTCCAGACCGGGGATGTTGCAGTGCGGCGTGGCTGCAATGGCCTCCACACCGGAGGCGGCGGCCATTTCCGCCATGGCAAGCGAGGTCTCCAGACTGTCCGAGCCGTCGTCGACCCCGGGCAGGATATGGCAGTGGATATCGATCACAGACAGTGCTCCTTTCTCCGGCCGCAGCATTTGGAAATGCTTCTGAATCCATACTATCCGAAACGGAAAAAAAGTCAAGAGCCCCATCAAGAGTCCCATTTTTTCTTGTGTGCAGAATCTTTTTTCCTGCATCTGCACTTGACAACTGCGGAAAGGTCAACTATAATGACCGCATAGGCGATAATTATCCATTGACATGGAAGGAGGTATTTTCATGAAAAGATTCGCCGCATTGTTGATTGTTTGCGCTATGGTGCTCTGCCTGCTTTCTGTCAGCGCTTTTGCAGCAGGAGTTGTCAGCCCTCAGGGTCAGGTTACTCCCCCGGTGCAGCCTGATGTTACTTCTCCGCAGACCGGCATGGGCGGCAGCCTCGTGATCGTCGCAGTTGTGATGTGCGTTGCGATGTTTGCAGCTGTTGTTACGCTCAGAAAAGTCTCCGTCAGATAACTTCGCTTACAACCAATATTGTGCAAACAGCGCCCTGAATGAACAATTTGGGGCGCTTGTTTTTTAGGAGAATGGCATTGCTATGAAAAAAACGATCTGGATCGTCGTCGCGGTTTTGTGCGTGGCTGTCTGCGCAGTGAGCGGCGTGTTCCTTGGCCGGTACTATCTCGGCCTCAGGCGCAGCAGCGAGCTCATTGAGCAGGCGCGTGTGCCGCAGGCGCAGGCGGAACCGCAGCAGCCGGAGCCTGCCGGGCAGCAGCCGGAAACCACCGTCACCCGCCCGCCTGCCGATACCAGCGACCGGTCGGAGATCCCGCCGCGGCCGGAGGATACCGAGCAGCCGCGCGTGGCGCAGCTCGATCCCGTTCAGATCCCCGTGGATTTTGACGCCCTGCATGCGATCAACCCCGAGATCTACGCCTGGGTGACGGTGCCCGGCACGGAGCTGGATTTCCCCGTTGCGCAGAGCGAAACGGACGATCTTTTCTATAACAGCCACGGCGCGGACGGGAAATACTTCATCCTCGGCGCGGTCTTTTCCCAGAAGACCTACAACACCAAAACCTTTGAGGACCCCATGACGTTCCTCTATGGCCACAGCACCGTCTATGGCCAGCCCGGCACATTCGTCGAGCTCAACAGCTACGCCGATCAGGCGTATTTTGACGAGCACCGCCAGATCATCATCTATACGCCGGAGAACATGTTCGTCTATACGGTCTATGCCGCCACGGTGCACAACAACGAGCATATCCTGCACTACTACGATTTTTCCAACGAGGCGTACTTCGATTACTACTTTGAGCATCTGGCCGACCCGGCGCGCAGCTGCGACCACACCGATCCGGAGATCGCGCCCGAGTTCGGGGACAGGCTGCTCACGCTCTCGACCTGCTACGCGCCGGACAAGAGCCAGCGCTATCTGATCACCGGCGTACTGACAGGGATCGCGCCGGCTGCTGCGGAGGTACCCTGATTGACACGTTACAAAGGACATTTTGAGGCCGGCGCAGACCGGCGCCGGACTGCTGCGGAGCAGCCCGCGGCAGAGGAGCTGGCTGCAGGGACGGCCGCTCCGGACGCAGCCGGACAGGAAGCTCCGGAGCTTCCTGCGCCGGAGCAGGCTCCGGCCGCACAGGAATCTGCAAATGCAAAGCAGAAGAAAAAAAGCCGCGCAGCATGGATCGTGCTGTGCGTGCTGCTGCTTCTGGCCGTCACGATGGGCTCTTTCGCGCTGACAGTCGCGCTGCGCGGGCGCTCCATGCGCCGCGGGACGCAGACGCCGGCGCCGCAGCTGCCGTCTGTGGTGCGGCCGCAGCAGGAGACGGAAGATGAGGAGAAGGAGGAGCCGCTGGAGGTGGAGCAGCTGCCTGAAAGCGGAGACATCATCTACAAGGGACAGCATTACCGCTTCAACGACGACATCGTCACCTTTCTCCTGCTCGGCATCGACAGCCGCCGCCCCGAGGACACGAACGGCGTCTATAACGTCGAGGCGTTCTCGGACGTCATCATGCTGGCCGCGCTGGATTATCACAACCGGCGGATCTCCTTCATGACGCTCTCCCGCGACGCCATGTGCCAGTTCCCGCTGCTGGATCCCGATGGGAACGTCTACGGCCAGACCACCGCGCAGCTTGCCCTTGCGTTCTCCTACGGCGACGGCGGGCAGAAAAGCCTGGAGCTGACGAAAAACGCTGTCAGCGCGCTGCTTGGGAACCTGCCGATCTATTCGTGCTCGGCGCTGTATCTGGACGGGCTGGGCGCGCTCAACGACGCCGTGGGCGGCGTTACGCTCGAGCCGCTGGAGACCATCCGCGCGGACGACGTCTATCTGGAGCAGGGCAGGACCGTCACGCTCAACGCCCGGGAGGCCGAGCTCTATATCCGCTCCCGGCAGTATACGGTGGAGGGCAATCTGATCCGCATGGAACGCGAAAAACAGTATTTCAAGGCGCTCGTGCGGCAGATGCTCGCCTCCGTGCGCAAGGACACAGGCACGGCCATGCGCGTCTACAACGCTGTCAAGGGCGACGTTGTCACGGATCTTGACCTGAGCGACATCCTCTATCTGAGCGCCACGGCGGCCAAGATGAAGGTGACGGGGGACGTGATGGGGATCCCCGGCTCCGTGCGCCTGAATGAGGACAGCTTTGCGGAGTTTTACATTGACGAGCAGGGGTTCCTGGAGCTGCTGCTGAGCGTCTACTATGAGCCGGTTGAAGACTGAGCGCGCGACGCGCGGACTGAGCGGCGCCGCCATCAAGCGGATCGCCCTGGCGGCCATGACGCTCGACCATATCGGATACTTCGGCGCTGCCGCCCCCGCGCTGCGGGGAGCGGCGGCGCCGCTGCGCATTTTGGGACGGATCGC
>CADCOJ010000111.1 GCA_902803075.1 Oscillospiraceae bacterium
AACTCATTGACGATGTCGTCCGGGTTGATGACATTGCCGCGGGACTTCGACATCTTTTCGCCGTTCTCGCCCAGGATCATGCCGTGGCTCGTGCGCTTCTGATAGGGCTCCTTCGTCGGCACGACGCCGATGTCATAGAGGAACTTGTGCCAGAAGCGGGAATAGAGCAGGTGCAGCGTCGTATGCTCCATGCCGCCGTTGTACCAATCGACCGGCGTCCAGTATTCCAGCGCCTCCTTCGAGGCCAGCGCCTTGTCGTTGTGCGGGTCGGCATAGCGCAGGTAATACCAGCTGGAGCCGGCCCACTGGGGCATGGTGTCGGTCTCGCGCTTTGCGGGTCCGCCGCAGCAGGGGCAGGTGGTGTTCACCCAGTCCGTCATCTTGGAGATGGGGCTTTCGCCGTCGTCGGTGGGCTCATAGTTATCGACATTCGGCAGGCGCAGCGGCAGCTGATCCTCGGGCAGGGGCACCCAGCCGCACTTCGGGCAGGAGACCATGGGGATGGGCTCGCCCCAATAGCGCTGGCGGGAGAAGACCCAGTCGCGCAGCTTGTAATTGACCTTTTCATGGCCGATGCCGGTCTTTTCCAGGTATTCCTTCATCGCAGGGATCGCCTGGCGGACAGTCAGGCCGTCCAGGAAGCCGGAGTTGACCATGATGCCGGTATCGTCCTTGAGGGTGAAGGCTTCCTTCTCGATGTCCCCGCCCTTGACGACCTCGATGATCTCGCAGCCGAACTTCTTTGCGAACGCCCAGTCGCGGTCGTCATGCGCCGGGACTGCCATGATGGCGCCGGTACCATAGGTCACAAGGACATAGTCGGAGATGAAGATGGGGATCTCCTTGCCCGTCACGGGGTTGACGGCGCGCACGCCCTCAATGCGCACGCCGGTCTTTTCCTTGTTGAGCTCGGAACGCTCAAAGTCTGATTTGTGCGCCGCGGCCTCCACATAAGCGGCGGCCTCATCCCAGTTGGCGATGCGGTCTTTCCACTTTGCAACGAGCGGATGCTCCGGCGCAAGGACCATATAGGTTGCGCCGAAGAGCGTGTCAGGACGCGTGGTATAGACGAGCAGGTCGTCGCCGGCGGTGGTGCGGAAGGTGACCTCCGCGCCGGTGGAACGGCCGATCCAGTTGCGCTGCTGAAGCTTGACGCGCTCGATGTAGTCTACGTCGTCCAGATCGTCGATCAGACGCTGGGCATATTTTGTGATGCGCAGCATCCACTGGCTCTTTTCCCTGCGCACGACAGGGGCGCCGCAGCGCTCGCAGAAGCCGTTGACGACCTCTTCGTTGGCCAGCACGCACTTGCAGCTCGTGCACCAGTTGACCGGCATGGTGGATTTATAGGCAAGGCCGTGTTTATAGAGCTGCAGAAAGATCCACTGCGTCCACTTGTAGTAATCGGGATCGGTGGTATCCACGGCGCGGTCCCAGTCGAAGCTGTAACCCAGCATCTTGAGCTGCTTCGTGAAATTCTCGATGTTCTTCTTCGTGACGACCGCGGGATGGACATGATTGCGGATGGCATAGTTCTCCGTCGGCAGGCCAAAGGCGTCAAAGCCGATGGGGAACAGAACGTTGTAGCCCTCCATGCGCTTTTTGCGGCAGATGATGTCCATTGCGGTGAACGGGCGCGGATGGCCGACATGCAGGCCCTGCCCGGAGGGATATGGGAACTCGATCAGCCCGTAGAATTTCGGGCGCGGATCGCCGGTCACGGCGGCATAGGGTTTGTCCTTCTCCCATCTGGCCTGCCATTTGTGCTCAATGGCCGTAAAATCGTATTTCATCGTCTTCTCCTTTTTCCATACGGTATTCTCAAAAAAACGCCCCCGACCTGTCCGGTCAGGGGCGTGATAAGACGCGGTACCACCCTGCTTCGGCTGCATGGAGCAGCCCTTGAGACCTGTAACGCGGTCAGCCGTCCCGCCCTGCATGTGCTGAGGCGGAAAGCTCCGGGGTGAGTGATCCGCAGCGTGCCCGCCGGCTTGCACCGACCGCCGGCTCTCTGCGCGGCGCGCGGGCGGATGATCCCCATCATTGCCGTTTTCCTTCCGTATTGTACGAGTGAAAGCGCGGTTTGTCAAGCGTCGGGCGTCAAAATCGCGCTCAGATCGATCTGCACGCCGTCCTGCCACAGGCGCTCCAGGCCATAGAACGCGCGGCTCTCCTGTGTGAATACATGCACGACCACACTGCCGAAATCCAGCAGCACCCATGTGCCCGCGCGATGGCCCTCCCGGTTCAGAAGCGGCTCGCCGGCCTGCTCCATGGCCAGCTCCACCGCGTCGCAGAGCGTCTTGACATGCGTGGAGCTTGTGGCTGTGCAGATGAGAAAATAGTCCGCGAGCGTGGAGACGTCGGAGATGCCGATCAGCCGGACGTCCTCGCCCATCTTGTCGCCGAGTGCCTTTGCCGCCACGGCAGCTGCCTGCTTTGCTGTTGTCATCTGGTTCTTCCTTTCTTTCTGTCTGGTCCGGTTTCCTGTATTTACATTATATTACTATATTACATATTCTGCTGCATGAAATGGCCCATGGCTGAACCGTGCCTTTATCCGTCCATCCGGCGCACCATTGCCGGTGTGAGAACGTCCAGATCCTCCTGCGTGAGCCTCTGCCCGGCCGGGAGGAACGAATCGTTGACGATGTCGATGACGCTCCAGTCATAAAGCGCATAATAGGACACGCCGTTCACCGTGACGCCCTCGCCCTGCACGGTCGCGGTCTGCACCGCGTCCAGATCGCAGCGCAGAAGCTCCGCGCCGCACGCCAGGACCGTCCCCACCCGGAGATCTGTCGTCACATGGCCGCTCAAAAGGCGCATCAGCTCCCCGAGCCGCGGAAGCGTCGAGGCGGAGAGGCACTGCTTCGCCGCCTCCTTCAGAAATGCCTGCTGCACCTGCGTGCGCCGGATGTCCTGCGTTGCATAGCCCGAGCGGAACCGCACAAGGCCCATGGCCTCGCTGCCCGTCAGCCGGGCGCGGCCCTTTTTCAGATGGATGGAAAGATCCTGCGCCGGGTCGTCATAGTCCATGTCCATGGGGACGTCGAACTCCACGCCGCCCAAAGCGTCCACCGCACGGCAGAACGCTGTGAGGTCGATGAGCACATAGCCGTCCGGCCGGATGCCCACCAGCCTCCGCACCGCCCGGCACAGCGCCTGCATGCCCTCCGCACCGCCGCCTGCATAGACGGCGTTGAGCTTCTGCAGCCCCCCGCCCTCCGCCCGGATGGGCGTGTCGCGCGGCAGGCTCAGGAGCGCGGCGCGGTGGCGCGCGCAATCGAGATGTGCAAGGATGATCGTGTCGGTGCGGACGCCGTCGGCGTCCGTGCCGCACAGGAGGATGTCATACGCCGCGGGGCGCTTTGTCCCGGCCGGCTGTGCCCGGGGCGCCGCAGCCGTCTGCGGCGGGCACGCGTCCGACGGCGCACGCCCGGTGCAGGGCGCCTGACGGCGGACGGCCAGCGTGCCGACGGAAAACACTGCGCTCAGCGCGAGCGCGGGGAGGATGCAGCGCGCCAGACGCGCGCGGCTGCTGCGTGGATGTTTGGAAAACGCTGCGTTGGGTCTTGTGCCGAACAGTCTCATTTACAGTTTGGAATCCCTTTCACCGTTCCTGAGCCATTCGCGCGCCGCGAGAGAGTCTTCACAGGCCGGCTGTGACCGCTCGGCCAGCAGCTGCAGCGTCATATTGATGCCGAGCAGCACGCCCTCGTCGAGATCCCGGTCCACCGTCCGGCGAAGCGCTTCCACTCCCGGGAAGCTGCGCGTCGGCTCGATATAGTCTGCGATGTAG
>CADCOJ010000112.1 GCA_902803075.1 Oscillospiraceae bacterium
GGTCGTCCCGGTCCTGCTGAAGTCTGTGGCAGAGATCGGCAGGCAGTTTGCCGGGATGATCGGCTGCGCTTCATGAAAGCGGCGGGGCTTATGCCTCCGCCGCTTCCGCGTCTGTGCTTCGCGGCTTCTCCTCTCCGCGTGCGGTCATTCGACCGCACGCGGCTTTTTTATGCCCGCTCCGCCGGGCCCGCGGATGGTCTCCTTTTGCCCGCAGGCGGCGCTTCCCCCTGAGCCGCGGGGATGTGGATCGGACGCGCCGGGGCATGCCGCGCGAAAACAGTCGAAGCCCGTTGCCAAACCATGAAAAATCTGGTATGATGATGCGGAAAAGGGGGATATGCCATGAACCGTATCCGCAGACTCTGCGCGCTGCTGCTTGCCGCGCTGCTGCTGACCTCCCTGCTCCCGGCCGTTTCGGCCGACAGCGGGACCGACTGCGGCGCAAAGCTTCTTGCCCTTACCTTCGACGACGGCCCGAGCATCTATACCGACGGCCTGCTCGATGAGCTTGCCGCCCGCGGCGTCCATGCGACGTTCTTCGTCAACGGCGTCAACGCCTCGCTCTATCCCGACACGCTCCGCCGCATCGTGGACGAGGGCCATCAGCTCGCCAACCATACCTATAACCACAAGGAGCTGACCTCCCTCTCCTCCGATTCCATCGCCCGGGAGATCAGCGCCGTCCAGACGCTCATCACCGAAGCCGGCGGCGACGACCCGGCCTATATCCGCGCGCCCTACGGCAGCATCAATGCCGCCGTCCGCGCGGCTGCGCCCGCGCCGCTCATCAACTGGTCGGTGGATCCCGTGGACTGGAAATACCGCAACGCCGCCACCGTCCGGCAGAATATCGTCGCCGGCGCGCATGACGGCGCCATCATCCTCTGCCACGACATCCATGCCACCAGCATCCCCGGGGCGCTGATGGCCGTGGACGACCTGATGGCCATGGGCTATGAGTTCGTCACCGTCCAGGAGCTGTTTTATCGCCGCGGCGTCGATCCGCAGCCGGGCGTGGTCTATACCAGCGCCCCCAACAACGGCGTCAATCTCCCCGCCGGCCAGGGCGGCCAGGGCTATTTTGACGAGACACAGCTGGAATCGCACTGGGGCTATGCGGCCATGGACTTCTGCATGTGCCGCGGCTGGCTGGAGCCGGACGCGGAGGGCAGATGGCTCCCCGATGTCTGGGTGACGCGGCAGGAATTTGCCGCCGCCTTTGCCCGCTTCAGCGGGATCCAGGATCTCTATCCGGCTGACCTCGCCCTCCAGTTCACCGACGTTCCCGCCGACTGCGTGAACGCGCCCTATATCAGCTGGGCCTGCGGCGCCGGGCTGATCATCGGCTACCCCGACAGCACCTTCCATCCGGACGATACGCTCACGCGCGAGCAGATGGCCACCATCCTTGCGCGCTATATGCAGATGCGCGGCGTCTATGCCGAAGGCTCCGTCGAGCGCTATACGGACGCGGCGCGCATCTCCGGCTGGGCCAGGGAGGGCGTCGGCATGTGCACGGAGCTGGGGCTCCTGCAGGGCGCCGGCGGCGGACGCTTCAACCCGCTGGGCCGGCTCACCCGCGCCGAGATCGCCACCATCCTCATGCGTATGGCCGGGGAATGACCCGGACCGGGACCGTCTGTCCTCCGGGCGTGCCGCAAGGCTGCGGCACGCCCGGTTTTTCCGGCCTGTGCCCTGTTGCATTTTGTGGTTTTCGGTGGTATCATGGAGCCGGAAGCATGCAAACAACACGTTCGGAGGGATCATCTATGGATTATTCGAGCTTACAGAACGGCAGCGACATCCGCGGCGTTGCGCTGGAGGGGATCGCCGGCCAGCCGGTCAACCTGACGGAGCAGGCCTGCCGCGATATTGGCCGCGGCTTTGCCCTGTGGCTGCATGAGCGTCTCGGCAAGGCGGCGCTGCGCGTGGCTGTGGGACGCGATTCGCGTCTGTCCGGCCCGGCGCTGCTGGGCTGGATCAGCGAAGCGCTGGCAGAAGAAGGCGTCAGCGTGACGGACATCGGCCTGGCCTCCACGCCCGCCATGTTCATGACCACCGTGACGGAGGGCTATGCCTTCGACGCCGCCGTGATGGTCACGGCCAGCCACCTGCCCTTCAACCGCAACGGCTATAAATTCTTCACCAGGGACGGCGGTCTGGAAAAACAGGACATCAAGGCGATCCTTGCCCTGGCCGCGTCCGACCGCCGCACGGGCCTGCCCGCCGCACAGGTGACGCAGGGCGCGTTCATGGCGGAGTATGCGGCCATCCTGCGCCGCCGCGTGCAGCAGGCCACCGGTCTGGAGCGTCCGCTGGAGGGCTTCCGCATCGTGGTGGACGCCGGCAACGGCGCGGGCGGGTTCTATGTCAGCCAGGTGCTGCAGCCCCTGGGCGCGGACACCGAGGGCTCGCGCTATCTGGACCCGGACGGCACCTTCCCGAACCATATCCCGAACCCCGAAAATGAGACGGCCATGGCGGCCATTACGGAAGCGGTGGTGCAGAACCACGCGGATCTGGGCATCATTTTCGATACCGATGTGGACCGCGCGGGCGCCGTGCTCAGCGACGGGAGCGAGCTCAACCGCAACCGCATCATTGCCATGATGGCGGCGATCCTCCTGCGGGAGCATCCCGGCACCACCATCGTCACCGACTCCATCACCTCCACGGGCCTGGCCGCCTTTATCCGGGCGCACGGCGGCGTTCATCACCGCTTCAAGCGCGGCTACCGCAACGTCATCAACGAGTCCATCCGCCTCAATGCCGAGGGCCACGACAGCCAGCTGGCCATGGAGACCTCGGGCCACGGCGCACTGAAGGAGAATTATTTCCTGGACGACGGCGCATATCTTGTCACGCGGCTGCTCATTGAGCTTTCCCGCGGCCGGAAGGAGGGCTATACGCTCCATTCCCTCATTGCCGACCTGCAGGAACCGGCAGAAAGCCGCGAGTTCCGCATGGACCTGCTGCTGCCGGACTTCCAGCCCTACGGAAAGGACGTCATTGCAAAGCTGGAGGCTTACGCGCAGACGCAGCCCGGCTGGAGTCTTGCGCCGAGCAATTATGAGGGCGTCCGCGTCAACCTTGACCGCGCCCACGGCGACGGCTGGTTCCTGCTGCGCATGAGCCTGCATGATCCGCTGATGCCGCTCAACATCGAGTCGGACAGCACCGGCGGCGTCCGGACCATCGCGCGGGAGCTCGCGCCGTTCCTTGCGCAGTTCGACCGGCTCGATACCGCCGCGTTGCGCACCTTTGCGGAATGATCCCCGGAAACTCCTTGCCGCCTGCGATCGCAAGACCGCAGGCGGCGTTCTTTTATGCCCGCGCGGAGCATA
>CADCOJ010000113.1 GCA_902803075.1 Oscillospiraceae bacterium
GCGCTGCGAGATCGCCCGCGCCTCCATCGACAGCAACGGAAAAATCATCCTTGTCCCTTCCCTGGAGGAAGCCATTGCACTTTCCAACGCCCTCGCGCCGGAGCATCTGGAGCTCTGCGTGGACGCCCCCTTTGACTGGCTCGCGCGTGTGAAGTCGGCCGGTTCGGTATTCCTCGGCCGGAGCTGCCCGGAAGCGCTGGGCGACTATCTGGCCGGGCCAAACCACACGCTCCCGACCGGCGGCACGGCGCGGTTCTCCAGCCCGCTGAGCGTGGATGACTTCGTCAAGAAATCACAATTCACCTATTATTCTGCCGATGCGCTCCGGGCAGTCGCCGGGAGCATTGCAGCGTTTGCCGAGACAGAGGGTCTCAGCGCGCACGCAAGAAGCGCGCGTATCCGAACGGAGGAGAAAGCATGAGCCGGTTTTTCAGCCAGAAATATGCGAACCTGACGCCGTATACACCCGGCGAACAGCCACAGGAGCGAACATATCTCAAGCTCAATACCAACGAGTCCCCTTTCCCGCCGTCTCCCATGGCGCAGAGTCTTGCCCGGCAGGCCGCAGGCATTCTGCAGCTCTATTCTGATCCTGTCTGCCGTACGCTGACGAAGGTCGCAGCAGAAACCTTCGATATTGCAGAAAATGAGATCATCTTCACCAACAGCTCGGATGAGACGCTCAATTTTGCATTCATGGCCTTCTGCGACAGTGCCCATCCGGCTGTGTTCCCGGACGTCACATACGGGTTTTATCCTGTTTTTGCAGCGCTGAACCATATTCCATACACACAGATCCCGCTGTGCGAGGATTTCACGGTCCGTGTGGAGGACTATCTCGGGGTCGGCGGGACGATCTTCCTTGCAAACCCCAACGCGCCGACCGGCATTGCGCTGACACGCAGCCAGATCGCGCAGATCGCAGCTGCCAATCCGGACAATGTCGTAGTTGTTGATGAAGCCTATGTGGACTTCGGCGCGGAGAGCGCCGTCGGCCTGTTCCGCGAGCATCCGAACCTGCTCGTCATACAGACGTTCTCCAAATCCCGGTCGATGGCCGGCGGGCGTCTCGGCTTCGCCATTGCGGACGCCGCACTGATCCGGGACCTCAATACCATCAAGTATTCCACCAACCCATACAGTGTCAACCGTATGACCATGGCCGCCGGCATCGGCGCGCTGGCCGACGACGCATACTTCCGAAAAAACTGTGCTGAGATCGCGCGTGTGCGCCGGATGACTGCGCAGCGTCTGCGGGAGCTGGGCTTCCGGATGACCGATTCCACAGCGAATTTCCTGTTTGCTGCTCATGCGCGCATGGGCGGCGAAGCACTCTACCTTGCGCTCAAGGAGCGCGGCGTGCTCGTGCGTCACTTCGAGACACCGCGCCTGCGCGACTTCAACCGCATCACCATCGGAAGCGAAGAACAAATGGAAACGTTTCTGCGCATTCTTGCGCAGATCCTGGAGGAACATGCATGAGAACTGCATCTGTCAACCGAAAAACAGCCGAGACCGATATATGCCTGCGGCTCACGCTGGACGGCACTGGCAAAAGCGCCGTTGACAGCGGCTGCGGTTTTCTGGACCACATGCTCACGCTCCTTGCCGCGCATGGACGCTTTGATCTGGAGCTTACCTGCTGCGGCGACACGCAGGTAGACGACCACCACACTGTGGAAGACATCGGCATCTGCCTTGGAAGGGCCTTCAGCGATGCGCTCGGCGACCGGCACGGCATCCGCCGTTACGGCGACACCATCCTGCCGATGGACGAGGCGCTCATCCTGACCGCCGTTGATTTTTCCGGACGAAGCTGGCTCGGCTATGATCTGCAGATCCCGGCGCAGAAGGTCGGCACGTTCGACACGGAGCTGGTGGAGGAATTCTGGCTTGCATTCGTGCGGCAGGCACAGTGTGCGCTGCATATCCGGATGCTCGCAGGTAAAAACTCCCACCACATCATTGAGGGCGCGTTCAAGTCCGTCGCACGGAGCCTGCGCAGCGCGGTGGAAATCGATCCTGCACTCTGCGGGCAGATCCCGTCGACCAAAGGGGTACTGTAATGATCGCGATTGTTGATTACGGCGTTGGAAACTTGTTTTCACTGCAAAGCTCCCTGCGCGCCATCGGCGCGGAATCCGTTGTGACCGGCGACACGGACATGCTTGCACGCGCGGATCGGATCATCCTGCCCGGTGTCGGCGCATTTGCGGACGCTGCAGCAAAGCTGCGCGGGACGGGTCTGGATCGCGTGCTTGTGGAGCTGGCCGGACGCGGCACGCCCTTGCTGGGGATCTGCCTTGGTATGCAGCTGCTGTTTGATGTCAGCATGGAGTATGGCAGACATGCCGGTCTCGGCCTGATTCCGGGCAGAGTCATCCCGATCTCCGATGTGATCCCAGCCGGACTGAAGATCCCGCACATGGGTTGGAATGCTTTGGAGCTTTCTGCGCCTGTGCATCCGCTGTTCCGCAGTATTCGCAGCGGAGAGTGCGTCTATTTCGTGCATTCCTTCTTTGCCGAATGCGGAGCGGAATATGTGACTGCCACCGCAGAATACGGCGCGCCGCTGACTGCTGCGGCCGCAAACGGCAACGTGATGGGCTGCCAGTTCCATCCGGAAAAAAGCGGAGACGCAGGCTTGCAGATCCTGCGGTCATTTTGTAGAATGGAGGCGGCAACGATATGCTGATCTATCCTGCGATCGATCTGCTTGAAGGGCAGGCTGTTCGTCTGCTGCGCGGCGACTATGCACAAAAAACGGTATACAGCAGCGACCCCGTTCAGGTCGCACAAACCTTTTCCGCATGCGGCGCCGGTCAGATCCATCTGGTTGATCTTGAGGGCGCAAAAGAGGGGTCTACGCCGAACTTTGCCTGCATTGCCCGCATCAAGCGGGAAACAGGGCTGTTCTGCGAGGTCGGCGGCGGCATCCGGAGTCTGCAGACCATTGATCAGTATCTATCTGCAGGCATCGACCGCGTCATCCTCGGCACGGCGGCCGTGACAGATCCGGATCTGTTGACGCAGGCCGTTGCAGCCTTTGGCGCCAAGATCGCCGTCGGCATCGACCTCCGTGACGGCTTTGCCGCCATCCGTGGCTGGACCGAGGCAACCTCCCTCAGTGCCATGGACTTTTTCAGTCGGATGGAGCAGGCAGGCGTCCGCACGATCATCTGCACAGACATTGCAAAGGACGGCGCAATGGGCGGCACCAACCGCGCTCTCTACAGTGCGCTCCACGAACGCTTCTCCATGCAGATCATTGCCTCGGGCGGCGTCTCGACGCTCGATGATATTCGTGCGCTGCGCGGGATCGGCTTGTACGGGGCGATCATTGGCAAGGCATACTATACCGGCGCCATCGACCTGGCGCAGGCCATTGAGGTGGCGTCATGATCACGAAACGCATCATACCCTGCCTGGACGTCCGCGACGGCCAGGTGGTCAAGGGCATACACTTCGCCGGGCTGCGGGAGATCTCCTCCCCTGTGGCGCTTGCAGAGTATTACAGCAGCTGCGGCGCGGACGAGCTGGTTTTTTATGACATCACCGCCTCCTCAGACGGTCGCAAACTCTTCACGGATATTCTGCGCGAGACGGCGCAGCATGTGTTCATTCCGCTGACAGTGGGCGGCGGCATCTCCAGCACTGCCGACTTTGAACGGGTGCTGCAATGCGGCGCGGACAAGGTCAGCGTCAACTCCGGCGCCATCCGGGACCCCTCGCTCATTGGCCGGGCTGCAAAGCTCTACGGTGACCAGTGCGTGGTGCTCTCGGCGGACGTCAAGCGCGTCGACGGTGTGTTCCATGTCTTTGCCAAGGGCGGGCGTGA
>CADCOJ010000114.1 GCA_902803075.1 Oscillospiraceae bacterium
AACGGGCCTGGTAGCGGCAATCTGACTCGAACAGATGACACTCCGGGTATGAACCGAATGCTCTACCAACTGAGCTATGCCGCCATTCGGTGCCGATTCTCACGGCACAATGCATTATACTGGATTTTCGGCTGTTTGTCAACCGAAAACTTTGTATTTTCAATGCTTTTTCAGCCCGCATCCGTCTGCACAGGCAGAAGCTCGCCCCGGACGCCGTCACGGAAGAGCGATGTGACGCGCACCGTGCGCACCATGTTCTGCAATGCGCGCCCCTCGGCATAGACTCTGACATAGTTTTTTGCATGGCCTACAAACAATCCGTCCTGCTCCTGTTCAAACAGCACCTCCTGCTCTGTGCCGACCTGGGCGCGCAGATATGCCTGCTCCAACGCATCCGCGATCTCCGCGGCCTGCGCCGCACGGGATTCCTTGACCGCCTGGGTCAGCTGCCCGCCCATCGACGATGCCGCGGTCCCCGCGCGCCGGGAATACGGAAAAATATGGAACGCAGAGATCGCGCAGGTTTTCACAAACGCAAGCGACTGGCGGAATTCCTCCTCCGTCTCCCCCGGGAAGCCCACGATCAGATCGGTCGTGACAGCGCAGCCCGGGAAGTATCTGCGCAGCAGCTCCACGCTTTGCAGGTACCGCGCCGTATCATATTTCCGGTGCATCCGTTTCAGGACGCTGTCGCTGCCTGACTGCAGGCTCAGGTGGAACTGCGGGCAGAGATTGTCAAAACCGCAAAGCGTCCGGCAAAATTCCTCGTCAATGGTACGCGGCTCAAGCGACCCCAGCCGGATGCGCACCGACGGCACCGCGCGCAGCACCGCCTCCAGAAGCTGGCGCAGACAGCTTCCGTCTTTCCGTTCCGCGCCCCAGGAGGAGATCTCAATGCCGTTGACAACAATCTCGCGGTAACCCTCGCGCGCAAGCTGCTGCGCCTGGCGCACCGCTTCCGCAAGCGGCATGGAACGCACACGTCCCCGGACATACGGGATCTTGCAATAAGTACAGAAATTGTTGCAGCCGTCCTCGATCTTCAGCAGCGCGCGCGTGCGCGCGGCAAGTCCGCCGGCAGGCAGGATCTCAAAGCTGCGCGGCAGACCGGCATCCTCCACGTGCTCCCACCGGATCCGCTCCTGCGCGGCCCGGATCACATGCCAGATGAATTCAGCCCGGCCGTCCGTACCGGACAGCACATCCACCTCCAGCGCCCGGAGCTGATCCGGCTCCGCCTGCGCATAGCATCCGCAGACGCCGATGATCGCATGCGGATTGCAGCGGCGTGCGCGGCGGATGGCATTGCGTGATTTCTTGTCGGAAACGGCTGTAACGGTGCAGGTATTGATGATATAGCCGTCGCAGGGCTCGTCGAAGCTTCCGAGCGTATGGCCCTCTGCCGTGAGCATCTGCTCCATGGCCTGCGTCTCATATTGATTGACCTTGCATCCGAGTGTAAAGAATGCGAATTTCATAGGTAAAACCACCAAAGCAACAGATATTGTATGAAAAATGTTTGTTCCGTTTTGCGGATTGCATCAGGTACCGTTTTCGTTTATACTCGATTTATTCTTTTTTGAAAATATTTATACGTTTTCTATTGTTATATTATATCCGGCGCACGCCGGATTGTACAGACCGAAGGAGGAGGTTTTTCCGTGAAAGAATACACCGTGATGTTCCATTCTGTCAGCGAGATTGCCGATTTTACGGTCGCCGCGAACCGACTTCCTTTCCCGGTCCACTTTCTCTATGGCAGCGCGGACGCGGACGCGAAGTCCATCCTGAGCATGTGCTGTCTGCCGCTGCGCGAGCCGATCACCGTCCGCATCCCTGCGCGTGCCGACGAAACGCTTCTGATGGCGCAGATCCGTCCGTTCCTCTGTGCCGGGGAAGGCTGACCGGACAGCCCTGTGATATTCCGCCCTTTCGTTTCATACGCTTGTACCAAGCTGAAACGGAAGGGTGATTTTTTATGTGCAAACGATGGATTCCTGTGCTTCTGGCGTCTGTTTTGCCGCTGGCCTGGCTGCAGCCGGCTGCGGCGGCTGAGCTGGAGCTCCCGGCGCCGTCGTCGATCCTGATGGAGGCCGCAACCGGAACGGTCCTCTATGAGCACGACAGCCACGAGCCGCTCCGTCCGGCAAGCGTCACAAAGATCATGACGCTGCTGCTTGTGATGGAAGCGCTGGACGATGGACGCATCAGCTGGGACGACAGCGTCACCACCTCTGCTGCTGCCGCAGCCAAGGGCGGCAGTCAGATCTATCTGGAGGAAAATGAGCAGCTTCCCATCCGGGAAATGATAAAGTCTGTGGCTGTTGCCTCCGCCAACGACTGCGCGTGCGCGCTGGCAGAGCATGTGGCCGGAAGCGAAGCGGCCTTTGTGGAGATGATGAACGCGCGGGCGGCGGAGCTTGGCATGCAGGACACGCATTTTGTCAACTGCACCGGTCTGGACGACAGTCCGGACGCAGACAGCCATCTCTCCTCGGCCTACGACATCGCGCTCATGTCGCGCGAGCTGCTGACGCATCCGGAGATCCGCGAATTCACGACCATCTGGATGGACACCGTCCGGGACGGCGCCTTCGGCCTTTCAAACACCAACAAGCTCGTCCGCTTTTACCGCGGGACCACCGGTCTGAAAACAGGCTATACCTCCGCGGCAGGCTACTGCCTGTCCGCCTCCGCACTGCGCGACGGCATGGAACTCATCGCCGTCGTCCTCCACTGCGCGAGCTCCACGGACCGCTTTGAATCGGCAAAGGCGCTGCTCAACTACGGCTTCGCCTCCTATGCGCTCTTTGCGCCGGTCCCGGAGGGGCCTGTTCCCTCCGTCCCCGTCGTGCTCGGGACGCAGACATCCGTCACGCCGATCCCTGCGGCCGCCGCGCCGATCCTCACCGACAAGTCGCTGGTGAACACGGTCCGCGTCACGCTGGAGGTGGAGCCGGAGGTAAAGGCCCCCGTTGCACAGGGGCAGCAGCTTGGGCAGATGCGCGTTATGGCCGGCGAGCGCGAGCTGGCGCAGATCCCGTTGATCGCGCCGGAGGCTGTGGCGGCGCTCACCTGGTGGGATGTGATGCTGTCTGTGCTGCGCTGCGCAGTCATGGCCGCTCCGGCGTGAGCGGCCCGGCCTCCGCGCGCTTGAGCCGGCGGCGCACACGGTTGATATGCCGTTCAAAATATCCCCGCGCAATGAACCGCGCAAGCACATACTGATCGAACAGCGGCACAGAGCAGGCATAAAAACCGAGCTTTTCCCGGAACTGCCGCGCAAGCTCCGGCGGCAGGACCATATATCCAAGACGCATCGACGGCGCAAGCGAATGGGAAAACGTGTTGAGATAGATGACGCAGCCGCGCCTGTCCATGCCGAACAGCGGCTCCAGCGGTTTTTTGCTGGTGGAGAACTCTGAATCGAAATCGTCCTCGATCAGGATCGCGTTCCGTTCCGCCGCCCAGGCCAGATACTCGCTGCGCTTGGCTGCAGACGTTGTGATGCCGGTTGGATAGCTGTGGAACGGCGTGACATGCAGAACATCCGCGTGCGACCGCGCAAGCGCGGAGGAAACGATCCCGTCCGGGCCCAGCGGCAGCAGCTCGCACGACGCTCCGTTCGCCTCATAGACCTGCCGGATGCGCTCATAGGACGGGTCCTCCAAACCGTACACACGCTCCCGCCCGAGCAGCTGCACGATCAGGCCGTACAGATACTCCGCGCCGGAACCGATGATCATGCACTCCGGCTGGGCAACGATGCCCCGGAAGCGCAGCAGATACTCCGAGATCGCGTTGCGCAGCTCGGCGCAGCCGAAGGGCGCGGGCTTTTCCAGCAGCGACGCGCCGCAGTCGGTGATGACCTCGCGCATGAGCCTGGTGAGCGCGCTGTACCGGAAGCCATAGCCGCCGGCCGGATCCGCCGCGGCATGCCCGGTTTCGAGCAGGCGCAGCGGCCCGCTTTCCGCCGGAAGCTGCGGCGCGGGCGCCAGCGCATTCACATAGAATCCGCTGCGCGCACGCGCGGAAAGATAGCCCTCGTCTGTCAGCATCTCATAGGCCGTGGAGACCGTGACGACGCTGACGGACAGATGCTCGGCCAATGCGCGTCTGGACGGGAGCTTTTCGCCCGGGCGCAGCACGCCGGACAGGATATCCTCGCGGATACAGCTGTAAAGCCGGTAATACTTCGGCTGTCCGTTGTCCTGCGTGAGTCTGTACGTCAGCATCTGAACCCATCACCTTTCCTGTTTTTCTCTATTCTATCATATCAGGCAGGATCTGCAAGACCGGATCGGCACAAAGCGAAGCCCCGAAGGCGCATTACGCGCTCCGGGGCTGTGTTCTGCTTCCGGATATGCCGCTCAGAGCCCTGCAATATGGATGACCCCCTTGCAGACGAGCAACGTGATGAGCCCGGCCACGGCTACGCCGCCGCTGATGACGAGCATGGAATTGCGGATCCGCCGGCCGAGCAGCGCCGCCACCAGCGCGCCGGTCCACGCGCCGGTGCCGGGCAGCGGAACAGCCACCAGCAGGAACAGGCCGAGCATCTCATATTTTTTGACCAGCTGCGATTTCTTCCGTCCTCTGGATTCAAGCCAGTCGGCGGCTTTTTTCAGCACGCCGCCGCAGCGCTGCATGAACTGCAGGATCTGCCGGAGAAAGAGGATCACAAACGGCACGGGCACCAGGTTCGCCAGCACGCACGACGGATAGAGCAGCGCGGCCGGGATGTCGTTTGTAAGACCGTATGGGATCGCGCCGCGCAGCTCCGACACGGGCGCCATGGACAAAAGCAGACAGAACAGGAACGTCTTGAGCATGGTTATCACGCCTCGCTTGTTGTTAATCCTGGGACAGGGCATCCGCCAGCTTCTGCAGCGGCAGCTTTGCATAAAGCTTTGTGAGCGGATGCAGCTCGTTCGCCGCCGTCCGCGCGCCTGCGCGGACAAACAGCTGCAGCGTACCTGCCAGCGCCTGGCGCGCGGGCTTGTCGAGCGTTCGGTATTTCCGGATCATGGCCAGCGCCGTGCGCAGGCCGCCCTCCTGGAGATCTGTGAGCGTGTCGGCGTCGGTGCAGGTAAGGATCTCGAACAGCGCGTCCACAAACATCACGCGCTGCTCCTCCGAAAGCGCACAGATGAACCGGTGCAGCGTCTGGTCGATCATGCGCCCGCCGAGACTCTGGCCGGGCAAGCGCTCAAACTGGCTGCTGCGCACCTGCCAGGAGAAGCCGTCATGCTGCATGAGCCCGCTCTGGGTGCTGCGCACGACCTCATAAGTCTCTTCATGCTCCAGGAGCATGCCAATGACGGACGACTCGGGGATGATCGTCCGGATGCGCGCAGCGATGCGCGCATGCTCCGGCCGCTCCAGAAGCGGGAACGAAAAGCCGGGGCCGTCGTTGTTGAACACGGCGTCGATGCGGTCCTGCACAGGCTCGCCGCAGAATACGGCCGCATAGACCGCCAGATTGCCGCCCTTGGAGTGTCCGCCGACCATCATCCGGCGCGCGGAGAAAGCTGCAGCAGCCTCCTGCAGGTATCCGCGCGCCTTGACCTGCGCCGGAACGACCGGCAGGAACGCCAGGTTGAAGTCCTCCTTCCAGCCGACGATGGTATCATCCGTACCGCGGAACGCCGCATATACGCGGCCGTCCGGCAGTATGGCGCTGACCGCCGAAAACTGCATCTGCATCTCGCCGTCGATCTCGGAGCGGTAGCCGCACAGCCGCATCCCGCCGAAGCGCGCGCTGGCCGCCATCCGCCGCGCAAGCAGCGGGATCTGATCCGGGACCAGCACGCCCATCTCGTCCGAGGGGCGCTGCGCATCATATTTGTCCACAGCCTCGCGCAGCGTAACGCTTTGCGAGAAGTGATCCGGAACGGCGCCGCCAAACTCCAGATAGCTCAGCTCCGCCAGGAGCAGATTGTCCACCTCATTGAACGGCCGTTCCGCCAGCGTCAGATCGCCGCGCCAGTCCAGATAATCGAGAAGATTCGCCATCCGACGCACATCCCTTCCGTTTTTTGTTCTATCATACACGCAAATCCACCTCAGCACAAGTGAAAAACCGCGCCCGTCCTCTTAAGATTTTGTGAAGCGCTCCGCTGTCCGTATTAACCTATTGACTTTGTAGGGAATATATGATATCCTCAACCTGACCAATCCAGGACAGAAGGAGCTGACCGCCATGAAGGTCTATGCGGACAATGCCGCGACCACGATGATGCACGATGCAGCCATCGACGCCATGGTCTATCATATTTCCCACACATTCGGCAATCCCTCAAGCCTCTATACCATCGGGCAGGACGCCAAAGAGGTGCTTGAGCAGGCGCGGCAGGACGTTGCCGCCTGCTTCGGCGCGCAGCCGCGCGAGATCTATTTCACCTCCGGCGGCAGCGAAGCAGACAACCTCGCCATCACCTCCGCCGCCGCGCTCGGCGCGAAAAAGGGCAAAAAACATATCGTCTCCACCGCCTTTGAGCACCACGCCGTCCTGCACGCGCTGGACAAGCTGAAGGCCCAGGGCTTTGAGATCACGCTGCTGGACGTCCACGCGGACGGGCTCGTCACAGCCGATCAGGTCGCAGCGGCCATCCGGCCGGACACCTGCCTCGTCACGATCATGTTCGCCAACAATGAGATCGGAACCATCCAGCCCATCGCGGAGATCGGCGCCGTGTGCCGGGAAAAGGGCGTGCTGTTCCACACCGACGCCGTTCAGGCCGCGGGGCACCTGGCCATCGACGTTGCCGCGCAGAACATCGACATGCTGAGCATCTCCGCACACAAATTCCATGGGCCCAAGGGCGTCGGCATGCTCTATGCACGCCGCGGCATCCTTCTGACGCCGCTCATCGCCGGCGGCGCACAGGAGCGCGGCAAACGCGCCGGTACGGAGAACGTCCCCGGCATCGCCGCCATGGCGGCCGCGCTGAAGGACGCCTGCGCGCATCTGGAGGAAAACACGGAGGCGGTCACACGCCTGCGCGACCGGCTCATCGACGGGCTGTCCCGGATCCCGCACTGCGCGCTCAACGGCGCGCGGTCGCCGCGCCTGCCCGGGAACGTCAACTTCTGTTTTGAGGGCATCGAAGGCGAAAGCCTTCTGCTGCTGCTTGACGCCAAGGGCATCAGCGCATCCTCCGGCTCTGCCTGCACCTCCGGCTCGCTCGATCCGAGCCATGTGCTGCTGGCCATCGGACGGCCGCACGAGGTGGCGCACGGATCGCTGCGTCTGTCGCTCTGCGCGGACAATACCGACGCAGAGGTCGATTATCTGCTTGCCCAGATCCCGCCGGTCGTGGAGTATCTGCGTTCCATTTCTCCGGTCTGGAAGGATCTTGTTTCCGGCAAAAAGTCTTTCATGCTGTAAGGAGGCTGCACCATGGCACTTTATACGGATACGGTGATGGACCACTTCATGAACCCGCGGAACGTCGGAGAGCTCCAGGACGCCGACGGCGTCGGTGAGGTCGGCAACGCGAAGTGCGGCGACATCATGAAGATGTACCTCAAAATCAAAGACGACCGCATTGAGGACGTCCGCTTCGAGACCTTTGGCTGCGGCAGCGCGATCGCTTCCAGCTCCATGGCCACGGAGATGATCAAGGGCAAGACGCTTGAGGAGGCGCTGGCGCTGACGAACAAGGAGGTCGTCGACGCACTCGGCGGACTTCCCGCACACAATCTGCACTGCTCCGTCCTGGCTGAGGAGGCCGTCAAGTCCGCCATCCAGGACTATTATGAGAAAAACAACATCCCCTACGACCGTAGCAAGTTCCCCAGCGAAACCAGCTGCGAGTCCTGCCGGATGGTTTGAACCGAACAAGGCCGCTGCCAAAAGGCAGCGGCTTTGTTTTTCAAATTCTTTTTGTTGGAACAGCACAGTTTGAGCCGCATGTTGTATCTTTCTGTTTTTTCAAAACAGTTGCGTTCTTTTTCTTGACGTGATAAAATGAAAGTGCCACACAATTCCATATCAGACAGATGCAGAGAATGTGTTTTTCATTGGTAAAAACGCACTCTCTACTTTGGCATTCTCTGTGTTTGTCAAGGAATTGTGTGGCAGCAATTGGAGCTGTGCGTTTTTCGTGCGCAGCTTCGGCTGCGCACTTTTTTGTTATAATGGGGGCCGGAACAAAAAATCAAGCGCACATTTC
>CADCOJ010000115.1 GCA_902803075.1 Oscillospiraceae bacterium
CACGGTGGAGAATGCGAAGCTGACCCAGCAGGCTGTCTTGGTGGTGCGCTTCCAGTACAGGCCATAGAGGAACGGGGCGAGGAACGCACCCGCCAGCGCGCCCCAGCTGACGCCCATAAGCTGCGCGATAAAGGTGACGCTGCTGCGGTACTGGATGATGGCGAGCACCACCGAGATAGCAATGAACACCACGATCAGCCCGCGCATGACGCGGACCTGCTTCTTTTCATCCATATTCCGGATGACATTGTCCTTGAGCAGATCCAGCGTCAGCGTGGACGACGACGCCAGCACCAGCGACGAAAGCGTGCTCATGGACGCAGACAAAACAAGGATCACAACAATGGCGATCAGGATCTCCGGCAGGCCGGAGAGCATGGACGGGATCACCGCGTCGAAGCCGCCCACAGGCGCGCCTGTTTCCGTCACGCCGACCACATCGCTGAACAGCCGGCCGAAGCCTCCGAGGAAATAGCATCCGCCCGCCACGATAAACGCGAACACCGTGGAGATGATCATGCCCTTGTTGATGGCCGCCTCACTTTTGATGGCGTAGTATTTCTGGACCATCTGCGGCAGGCCCCAGGTGCCGAGGGACGTCAGGATCACAACGCCCAGCAGGTTCAGGGGATCCGGGCCAAAGAACGAGTTGAACACGCCCGGGACGTCCGAGGTGTTCGGATCACGGACGGCGGCAAGGCCGTTCAGCGCGGCCACGAAGCCGCCCTGCCTGGCAAGCACCGCAGCGATGACCGCAAGGATGCCGAAGATCATGATGATGCCCTGGATAAAATCGTTGATGGCCGTGGCCATATATCCGCCGGCGATGACATAGATGCCCGTAAGCACGGCCATGGCGATGACACAAACGGAATAGTCGATGGAGAAGGCCATACCGAACAGGCGGCTCAGGCCGTTATACAGGCTGGCGGTGTACGGAATGAGGAACACGAAAATGATTGCGGAAGCGGTGATCTTCAGCGCCCTGGAGTCACACCGCCTGCCGAAGAATTCCGGCATGGTTGCGCTGGAGAGGTGCTGCGTCATGATGCGCGTGCGGCGGCCGAGCACAGCCCACGCCAGAAGCGAACCGACAAGCGCATTCCCGATGCCGACCCATGTGGCCGCAATGCCATACTTCCAGCCGAACTGCCCGGCATACCCGACAAAAATCACAGCTGAAAAATATGACGTGCCATAGGCAAAAGCGGTCAGCCACGGGCCGACCGAGCGCCCGCCGAGCACGAAGCCGTCTACATTTGTCGCGTTGCGCCGGCAATAGAGGCCGATGCCCACCATGAGCCCGAAAAAAACGACCAGCATCAAGATCTTAATCAGCATATCTCTTTCTTCCCTTCTGCAGCACACACGTCCTGCTGCCGCATACTTTAGCACTTAAAATCGCTGAAGTCAAGAGATATTTTGGAAATCGTGTAAAAAACTTCGCATTCCCTTCCGGCGCACAGCGCGCCGGACCCGTCATGTTTCCCGGCGGGAGCCGCAAAAGCTTGCCCTTGACAAATCGCCTCTTCCCGCAGACAATGGACGTATCAATCAACAGGATGTGATCTCATGAAGAAAAAACGGGCCGGAATGAGGGCCGGGGCATGGGTGCTGCTGATCCTGACAGCGCTCGCATGCTTTGCGGTGCTCGAGCTCAACAAGAACACGCTCTGGGGCTGGCTGGCGGCGTCTGTGCTGCTGACGGCATACGCAGTCATGCGCATGCGTGCGCTGGCGGGGCGGCCGTGGCTGCTGCGGGCGGGTGCGTTCGTGCTGCTGGTGATCCTGCTGGGCCTTATCGGAAAGGTAACGGTTGGCCCCGTAAAGCGCCGCCCGGCTGTGGATGCGAAAAATCCCGCCGTGACGGACATCGTCACGGTTCAGCAGGGGCAGCTCACGGGGCTCTGCACAGCGGACGGCGCCGTGGAGGTCTATGCCGGCATTCCCTATGCAAAGCCGCCTGTGGGCGCGCTGCGCTGGCGTGAGCCCCAGGACCCGGAGCCGTGGGACGGAGTTTTTGCGGCGGACCGCTTCGCGCCGATGGCCATGCAGCCGCGCAACTCCCGGCTCTATGATTCGCTTACGCAGATCATCGGCTACCACGACTACCGGATCTCACTGTCGGACAACTTCCGGGACGCGGTCAGCGAGGATGCGCTCTATCTCAACATCTGGAAGCCCGCCGGCGCGCAGGAGGATCTTCCCGTGCTCGTCTACATCCACGGCGGCTCCCTGCAGACCGGCCAGCCCTGGTATGCCGATTACAGCGGCGAGGGGCTGGCGCGCCGCGGCGTAATCGTTGTGAACATGGGCTACCGGCTGGGCGTGTTCGGATTCCTGGCCACAGAGGCGCTGGCTGCCGAGAGCCCCAACGGCACGACCGGCAACTATGGGCTTCTGGACCAGATCCAGGCGCTGCGCTGGGTGCAGGAGAACATTGCCGCCTTCGGCGGCGACCCGTCCAATGTGACGCTGGCGGGCGAATCCGCAGGCTCCGCCTGCGTGAGCGCACTGTGCACATCGCCGCTGGCAAAGGGCCTTTTTGTCCGCGCCATCGCGGAGAGCTCCAGCGTCAGCGCGCCGCTGCCGGCGCATTCATTCCGCGCGCTGGACGAAGCGCTTGAGACCGGCCGCGCAACGTTGGAACGCTTCGGCGCAGCCACGATGGACGAGCTCCGGGCGATCCCGGCCGAGTCGCTCGCCGCGGCTGCCGACACGAACCACCATATCACCATCGACGGATACGTCCTGACCCAGACGCCCTATGCGGCATACCAAAAGGGCGAGCACAACGAGCAGGCGCTGCTGCACGGCTTCAACGCACAGGAGTCGGCGCCGTTCATCCTCTTTTCGCAGGCCAATCTGAAAAACTATGAACAGAAGATCCGCTCTGTGTTTGGGGACTACGCCGACGAGGTGCTTGCCCTCTACCCCGCCGCGACGGATGCGGAAGCGAAGCAGAACTGGGCCGACATCGATTCTGCCGTGCTGTTCTCCTATGGCCACTACTGCTGGACACGGCAGGCGCTTGCCTGCGGCGTGCCCGTCTACGAATACTATTTCTCCAAGGACAACGGCCGTCTCGGCGCATGGCACAGCGGCGAGGAGGTCTACTGTTACGGGAATATCCCGGACGGCTCGCGTCTGTATGACGACGACGACCGGGCCCTCAGCGATCTGTTCTGCGCATGCTTCGCGTCCTTTGCCTCCGGCGGCACGCCGGGCCTGCCCGCCTGGCAGCAGGCCGACGGCAGCGGGATGGTCATGGAGTTCGGTCAGACGCAGGGTATGATCCCCGATCCATACCTCCCGCTCTATGACATTCTTGACCGTATGCAGCTCTGGCAGTCCCCGGAGTGACCGCTCCGAAGCAACGCTCCCGGCAGACATGTTATCCATGTCTGCCGGGAGCGTTGTTCTCTGATCGTGATCTGCGCGGCGCTTTGGTCCCGTCACCCGTGCCGGTCAAGCAGGAATTGCAGCAGCGCATAGACCGCCTGCCTCATGCCGGCCTCGTCGATCCGGAAATCGCTCCGGCCGGCGGGCGACGTGCAGCCCAGCGCCTCATTGCGCGTGCCGGTGAGAAAGATCAGACCCGGTTTTCTGCGCAGGAGAAACGCAAAATCGTTGCTTTCGCCGCACAGCGGCGCCTGGCGGAGCGCGCCGGGCAGGACCCGTGCGACACTGCGGCAGAAGGCGGCTGTGAGATGCTCGTCATTGAACACAGCAGGCACGCGCAGCTGCCAGTCCGTCTCCGCGCTGCCGCCCAGATCCGATGCGACCGCGCTGCACAGCTGCGCGCACTTCGCGCGCACGTGCTCACGCAGCGCATCATGATGGCAGCTGAACGTGAGTTCCAGCCCGGCGCCGCCCGGATCCTCCGCACGGGGGCTTTCTGTGCGGAAGGTGTACGCTTCGCCGCCGCAAAGCTCCGGGACAAGCGTCTCCAGCCCTGCACGGGCGCGCACAGCCATCTGCATGGCATCCGCGCCGGCTCCTCCGGCGTGAAAGGTGACAACGGCGCTGTCGCGCGCGGCCATGTGGCTGCCCGCGCGGACGCCGATGCAGCCGGCCTCGATGGTGTTCTCCACCTGTGTGCCAAGCACAAGGTCTGCATCGTCCACAGCTCCGTTGTCCGCCATCCGCTTCGCGCCGCTCTCGCCGCCCGCTTTGCCCGGCTGAAAGAGCAGCTTGACCCTGCATGGCAGCTCACGTACGTGTCGCCTGAGCACACGCGCGACGGTCAGCAGGATCGCTGTGTGCGCGTCATGGCCGCAGGCGTGCATCCGCCCGGGGATCTGAGACGCATAGGCCAGGCCGGTCTCTTCCGTGATCGGCAGCGCGTCCATCTCTGCGCGGATGGCGACCGTCGTTTTTGCGGACTCCGGGCCGATATAAGCTGCCGCGCTGCACCGCCCGTATGCAAAAACAGGCTCGATCCCGAGACTCCGCAGGCATGTGGAAACCACAGAGACTGTGTTCGGAAGGTCTGAACCGAGCTCCGGGTGCTGATGAATCTGCCGGTGGAGCGCGGTCAGCTCCCGCAGGTCCTCCTGTGTGACAAGGTCAATGACGTCCATGTCCCGCACCTCTGTCATCCATGCTGTGCCCCCGCTCATACCGCGCGCCAGCACAGCAGACCGTTTTCAAAAAACGCCTCGATGCGTCCGTTCTCCCGCAGCCATGTCAAATACGCGCGCAGCGTGCTGCCCACCAGCGCATACTGTTCAAAGGTCATGGTCAGCGAAAAGTGCGCAAACAGCCTCTGCAGCAGCATCTCAAAGCAGCAGGGCTCCGAAAGGAGCGCCACAACGGTATCCCCGATCTCATGCACCTTGGCGATGTTCATCTGCGCCAAAGGCGCAATGTCGCCGGTCGCCTCGGCATGCGACGGGATGAAGCACTCCGCCTCCATGCTCCGGACCCTTTCAAGCGTATCCAGATACGCCTGCACGTCCACAAGAAAGCTGACCTGGTATTTTTCCAGCGTGCGGGCGGACGCCAGGCAGTCGGCCAGAAAGACCACGCGTCTGTCCACACGGAAGCCCGTCATAGCGAAGCTGTGGCCGGGCAGCGGGATCGCTTCCACTCCTGCCGGAAGCGATGCGTCCGTCAGCGGCTCAGCGCAGCTCGGCTTCGCCATGAGGAACTTCCCGCGCAGCTCCGCGGGCGGGTTCCCGCCATAGAGATACGCAGGCTCCAGCAGCGGATGGTTTGTGAAAGCACACTCGATGCCGGGGGCAAAGATCCGGCAGCCGGTGAGCTCCTGCAGATAACGGTTCCCGCCGATGTGATCGGCGTGGGAATGGGTGCAGAGGATCATGCGCAGCGGCCAGCCGTTGGCCTCCAGATGGCGGCGCAGCTTCTTTGCGGCGTCCTTGTCGCTGCCGCTGTCGATCAACGCGGCGCCGCCGTCCGGAAGGGCGATCACGCCGACCTTTGCAGGCGATTCCACGTAACCGCACGTCGGGGTGACACGGATCAGTTCGTACATGTGCAGTCCCTCCCATTGCCGTGCAGCCGCTTCATGACTGCCCAGAAGATGACATAGGAAATGATGACGTTGACCAGATCGGCGGTCGCCTGGGTCCAGACGATCCCCTCCATGCCGAACAGCCGGTCCAGGATCAGAAGCAGCGGAATATTCAGCGCAAGCTGGCGGATGAGCGCCAGGCAGAACGACGTCTTCCCCCGGTCGATCGCCTGCATGAAGTGCACCATGTGGAAGCTCAGGAACATGAACGGCGGTGCGAAGCAGCGGATCTTCAGAAAGGCCGTGCCGAAGCGCACGGTCTGCGCATCCCGGATGAACGCATAGACGATCTGCCGGGCAAACACGCGGTAGAGCACCACGCACGCCAGCGACACAGCCAGCCCGGCCAGCCGCGCGGCGGAGAAGAACGCTTTCATCCGCGTCTCATTCTTTGCGGCGTAGTTGTACGCCACAAGCGGGATCATGCCGAGGCAGATGCCGATGCCGATGTTCAGGGGCAGCCGCTCCACCTTCAGGACGATCCCGATGGCTGCAAGCTCAATGTCGCCGTGCGCGGCCGAGAGGCGGTTGATAACAATATTTGTCAGATCATAAAGGAACAGACTCAGCGCCGCCGGGATCCCGACGGAAAAGACCGAGCGCGCGGAGTCACGTCCGATCCGCTCCACGCGTCGCGGCAGGCCGAGCACGCTCGTGCTCTGCACACGCCGGAACACCGGGATAAAATAGACCATCACGATCACGTTCGAGAGCATGGTCGCAATGCCGGCGCCCATCACCTGCAGTCCGTCCGGAAGCAGGACGAACATGAACAGCGGGTCCAGCGCGATATTCAGCACGCCGCCCATACCCAGGCCGAAGGCCGCCTCGCGCGAATAGCCCACGTTCCGCAGCAATGACGCCATTGTGATGGAAACGACTGTCGGGACTGCGCCGATCACGACCACGAAAAGCAGATACTGCCGTGCAAAACCGATGGTGTTGCCGCTCGCACCCAGCAGGCGCAGCAACGGGTCCATCAGCACAAAGCAGAGAAGTCCATACACCAGCGCGGACGCGGCCGCCATCACCAGGCTCCAGGAAGCGACCTTCCTTGCCTCGTCCTCCCGGCGACTGCCCAGCAGACGGACGACGGTGCTCCCGCCGCCCACGCCGAACAGGTTCGACAGCGCCACCGACACCATGTAGATGGTCAGAACCAGCGACGACGCGCCCACCATGTACGGGTTCTGCGTGCGCCCGATGAACCAGGTGTCCGCCATGTTGTAGATCAGTGTGATGAGCTGGCTGACGATCGTCGGCACGGCCATCCTGGCCAGCGCAGCCGGGACCGGCATGGTTTCAAACAGCTCTGTTTTTGCAGTTCCGGCCCGTTTTTCCATGGACGCGGATCACTCTCTTTCCGTTATGCGTTCTATCGTTCCGCGTGTTCTGCACTCCGGGCAGCCGGCACGCGGACGTGAGATCCCCTTTGTTCCGTTTATTTTACAATAACTCTGTGTTTTTCTCAACTCTTTTTCACAACGGCAGCAGGCAGAAAAAGGTCCTGCCTCCCTTTGGCCTTTGTATTCAGGCGCTCGGAAAAACCGGGTGTCTTTTTGATGTTTGCATTGACAAAGCACGGAAAAGCCTGTATATTATAATTGTCGTTACATAACG
>CADCOJ010000116.1 GCA_902803075.1 Oscillospiraceae bacterium
CTTTTCCGTGGTTGATGTTTTTTCAAAAACAATTTCTGTCTCATTTCCCAAAGTATCTAAAATATGCAATTCAGCATAGTTGGCGGACACCTTATTCCATGTAAACAGTATACCTGTTTCCAGTGTTTCCTCATGAGTCTTTCCTTTCTATTCACGATCGGGCGAATAAACACGAACAGGCATACTCTAACATGGGAAAAACAACATGACAATATACAATCAACTTCTTGACAAAAAATGCATGATAAAAGAAAAAAATAACTGCAAAATGAAGAAAGATGGAAGTGGATATGATGATTCCGGTCAAGAACTTGAAGGAGCAAATGTATGTCGGGAAAAGTATCACTGACCGCGTCTTGCGAAAGATTCCCACCCGTATTGCGCATTCAGTTCGCCGCCGCGGAGCACGCCTTTGCCGGGCCCGGCAGCAGGAGTCCTGCGCATCAAGCCTGAACGTCAGAAGGGACTGGCTTCAGATTGACAGACATGATATAATCAGAGCAAAGCCGCGCGGAGCAGCGCATGGATACAGCTGCACGCATATCTGAGCCTGCAGGTGAATCCCCGCGGGCTCATTTTCTGACGGTCCATAGGGCGATGGAGGACAGAATATGAAACTGAAGAACACGCTGATCGTCGTGCGCGACATGGAACGCGCCCGGAGGTTTTACCAGGAGCTGTTCGGCCTCTCGCTGCTTCAGGATAATGACGGAAATATGATCCTGTCCGAGGGCGTTGTGCTCCAAGACGCCGGGATCTGGAGCGCTTTCCTTGGCAGGCCGATTTACCCGCAAAGCAATTCATGCGAGCTGTATTTTGAGGAGCTGGAGCTGGACGCATTTGTCCAAAAGCTGGAGCAGCTGTATCCGGATGTGAATTATGTCAACCGGATGATGACGCACAGCTGGGGCCAGCGTGTCGTTCGTTTTTATGATCCGGACGGCAATCTGATCGAAGTGGGCACACCGATGCCGGCGCAGGGAGAGGCAGAGACGTGAGCTGCTATGTGGCGTTCGACGTGGAAACACCGAACCGGATGAACAACCGCATGAGCGCGATCGGCATTGCCGTCGTGGAGGACGGACGCATCGCGGAGGAAGTATATTCGTTGGTCGATCCGGAGAGCGGCTTCGATCCCTTCAATGTCTGGCTGACCGGGATCAGCGAGGAGCTCGTCTGCGGCGCGCCGACCTTCCCGGAGCTTTGGGCACGGATCGAGCCGCTGATGTGCAGAGGCATCCTGACCGCGCATAACGCAGTGTTTGATCTGGGCGTTCTGAAGCGCTGCCTGCAGGGATACGGCATCCGCTGGAAGAGAAGCGTACCGTATCTGTGCACGGTGCAGATGGGTCGTCGGCTATTGCCGAACATGAGCCGCCGGCTGGACGTGCTGTGCAGTCACTATGGCATCGAGCTTCAGCATCACCATGCCGGCAGCGACAGCCGTGCCTGCGCGCAGATCCTGCTGCGCTATCTGGAGGGCGGTGCAGACCCGGAGCAATTTATCCGGAGCTATGCGCTGGAGAGCACAGTGTAAGAAAGACGGAGGGTGCTATGGATCAAAAGAGGCTGGGATCGCAGACGCGCGCTGCGGACGACCGGACACTGCTGCCGGTGATCTTTGCGCTTGCGTGGCCGACGATGCTGGAGCAGACGATGAGCACCGCCGTGCAGTATATCGATACGGCGATGGTCGGCGCGTTGGGGACCGCCGCGACAGCCGCTGTCGGTGCAACAACAACGGTCAACTGGCTGCTCAGCAGCACGCTCTCTGCATTCGGCGTCGGGTTCCTGGCATTTATTTCGCAGGCCTGCGGCGCGGGGGAGCGGGAGAAGGCACGCCGGGCTGCCGCCCAAGCGGTGCTGGCGGCCCTGATCCTGGGCGTGTGTACGACGGCTGTGACCGTTGCGCTCAGCGAGCAGGTACCTGTCTGGATGCGCGTCGATCCATCCATCCGCGCGCTTGCCGCACGCTATTTCTGCATCCTGTACCTGCCGATGCTGCCGCGGACGGCAACGATCCTTTTCGGAACGGTCCTGCGCGCTGCCGGCGACACAAAAACGCCTATGCGCATCGGCGTCGGCGTCAATCTGATCAACGTGATCCTGAACGCGCTGCTGATCTACAGTCCGCGCAGCGTCCGTCTTTTTGGGCATTCGCTGTACCTGTGGGGTGCGGGGATGGGCGTGACAGGCGCTGCGGCGGCAAGCGCCGCTGCGTTTACATGCGGCGGCATTGCAATCACGCTGTGCCTCTGGCGCCACCCGGAAATCTCGCCGCGCGGTCTTCGGCTGCGGCCGGATAAAACGATCCTCCTGCCATGCCTCAGAGTGGCGCTGCCCAACATGCTGCAGCGCTTCGGCACATCCTTCGGTTATGTGGCCTTTGCCTCCATGATCAATGCGCTGGGCGAGCTGTCCACTGCAGCGCATACCATTGCCAACACGGTGGAGTCTGCGTTTTATATCCCGGCCTACGGTATGATGGCTGCGGCTGCGACGCTCACCGGAAACGCACTGGGAGCAAAGGACCCGGCGCGTATGCGCGGTCTTGCGCGCGTCATCATCGTATGCGAGGTCGCAATGATGGTCGTTTCCGGCGGGCTGCTGTTCGCCTTTGCACCGGCCATGGCGGGGATCTTCACCCGGGATGCGGCGGTCATCCTGCTCGGGAGCACTGTTCTGCGGATGGTTGCCTGCTCGGAACCGTTCTATGGTGTGTCCATCGTCATCGAAGGCATGATGCAGGGGGCAGGGCGCACGGTCGCACCGTTTGTATTCAATCTGGCCGGCATGTGGGGCGTACGGATCGTCGGGACGTTCATCTGCACGCAGCTGCTTGGCATGGGCCTTGTTTCCGCGTGGGGCTGCATGATCGGCCACAATCTGCTGCTGTTCATCCTTTATACGCTGGAGCTGCGCAGACTGGGACGCAGAGCATGGGAGCTTTAACCGGTACGCCGTATGCGGCGTACCGGTTCTCCGTCTGTCTATTTTACATAAATGGATTCCATTTACAAGGAAATCATAGTGAAAAAACAAACGTTCTATTGTTGCAAAAGAAGGAAATGACTGATATAATATAACTTGTTATACTATGATATAGGATAGTTGTTCTATCAGACGCGGGTTTTGGCAAAAACCTGCCAACGGAGTGCATGCGCCCATGGACAAGACACCGGCCGGAAAAAAAGAGCTGTTTCAATCGCTCCATACGCTGCGCCTCCGGTGGAAGGACGGAACGTTTTCCGAAATTCTGAACGACTGGCGCTGGATTTTTACCTATACAAAGCGATACAGGCTTGCCGTCATTTTCTATACGCTGCTCGGCATCGTCAGTACAACGCTCGGCCTTGTTGCCAGTGTGGCAGGGAAATATGCGATCGACATCATTACCGGCTATCAGACCAGCAGACTTGCTCTGCTGATTGCCATCATGATCGGCAGCGCCGTGTTCAGCCTGGCGTTCTCCAATGTGATCAGCCGCATCTCCGCAAAGATCAGCATCGACATCAACAACGATATCCAGGCGGATATTTTTGATCAGATCATGGATGTGGACTGGAAAGCGCTCGGCCGGTACACGAGCGGGGATCTGCTCAGCCGCTTCAGCAGCGACGTCGGCACGGTCAGCAGGAATGCGGTCAGCTGGCTGCCCTCCGTCATCATCGCCGTCTACAGCTTTGCTGCCACGTTCATCCTCATCTGGCACTATAATCGCGTGATGTCCCTGCTTGCCTTTGCAAGCGCGCCGGCCATGCTGCTCATGTCCAAGTATTTCATCGGCAGGCAGCGTGACTATGCAGCCCGCGTCAAGCAGACCGGCAGCGAGATGATGGGGTTCGAGGTCGAGGCTTTCAGCAACATCGAGTCTGTCAAATCCTTCGGCGTTATGCAGGTCTTCGGGCAGAGGCTCCGTGCCTGGCAGCAGAAGCTGCGGTCCATCAGCCTGGAATATAACCTGTTCACCATCAAGACCAACGTATTCATGTCTGTGCTTGGGCTGATCGTCCAATACGCCGCGTTCGGCTATTGCCTGTTCCTCCTCTGGGGACGCCGGATCACCTATGGCACGATGACGCTCTTTCTTGAGCAGCGGGTGCGCCTGTCCGGCGCGTTCAACAATGTGGTCGGCATCATCCCGTCGTTCCTGGCCAGCTCCGTATCCGCGCACAGGATCCGGGAGCTCATTGACCTGCCGCGGGAATCGCACCTCGGCGCCAGCGCACAGCTCGGTGCGCACGCAAAAGACGGCGTTGAGGTCTGCATGAGCGGTGTGGACTTTGGCTATCGGGAGGATCGCCCGGTTGTATGCGGCGCGGATTTTTGCGCGTCGCCGGGGGAGATCGTCGCGCTGGTCGGACCGTCCGGTGAGGGCAAGACCACAATGATCCGCCTCATGCTCGGGCTTGTCCGCCCGGAGAAGGGACGTGCGTATCTGCGCGCCCGGAACGGCACCGAGGTGGAGATGAACGCAGACAGCCGGTATCTGTTTTCTTACGTTCCCCAGGGCAATGCGATCCTGGCCGGCACCATTGCGGAGAATCTGCGGATGGTGCGCGAGGACGCCACGGACGAGGAGCTGGAGCAGGCGCTCAAAACGGCCTGCGCCTGGGAATTTGTCAGCAAGCTGCCGGACGGCATCCACAGCAGGCTCGGTGAGCGCGGCAGAGGCCTGTCCGAGGGACAGGCGCAGCGCATTGCCATTGCGCGCGCGTTGCTGCGCGACGCGCCGGTGCTGCTGCTGGACGAGGCGACCTCCGCGCTTGATGTCGCCACAGAGCGGCAGGTGCTGCGCAGTGTGATCAGGCAGTGTCCGAACAGAACATGTATCGTAACCACGCATCGCCCGACTGTCCTGAGCATGTGCCGGAGAGTCTACCGCGTGTCGGATGGAGACGTGCGTGAGCTGAGCGCCGAGGAATCGAGCCGCCTGGCCATGGAATTCTGAGCAGCGCCTGCAGGAAAAAATCGGGAGGAGACTCTTCGTGAAAAAATTTCGCATTCTCGTTCTTGCTGTTTCTGCCGCAGTCATCGCGGTTTTTCTGTTCCGCGCGGTCAGGGACCGCATCACGTCTGACAGCACCGCGCCTGTGATCACAGCGGATGAGGACTATCTGGAGATCAGCGTGTCCGCTACCGAGGAGGATCTTCTGGCCGGGATGCAGGCGACGGACAATCTGGACGGCGATGTGACAGATACGCTTGTGGTGGTGTCCAAAACAAAATTCATTTCGGACCGGACGCGCCGCGTCAACTACGCCGCGTTTGACCGGAACAACAATGTTGGCGCGTATTCCCGCACCATCACCTATACGGATTACCGCTCTCCGCATTTCAGCATCAGTCAGCCGATGCGCTTTCTCAACGGCGAGACGGTGGACTTTCTCCGCAGCGTCCGCGCAGACGACTGCCTGGACGGAGATCTGACCCGCCAGATCAAGATCACCTTCGGCCAGCTGCAGCCGATCAGCGATACCGTCTCTGCACAGAAGCTCAACCTGCTTGTGACCAACAGCGCCGGCGACAGCGCAGACCTGGAGTTGACGGCGACCTTTGAGGACTATACGACCTTCAATCAGCCTGCCCCCGCACTCAGCGCATATATCATCTATGTGCAGAAAGGGGAGCGGCCGGATTACCATTCGTATCTGCAGGGGATCTGGAGCGCTGGCAGTGTCCGGAGCTTTTCGGATATGGAGCTTGACCCGTCCGGGGATATCCGCGTGCTCGACAGCACGGTCAGATACAATTCCCCCGGCGTTTACACCGCGACCTTCCAGCTCCTGCGCGTGGGGGACAAGGCCGGAAAAACACAGACAGAGCCCGGTACGGCGACCATGATCGTGGTCGTGGAGGAATAAACATGGAAGAAAACAAACAGGTCCTTGCTCCGCTGCTGGAAAAGATCGACCTGTACAGTATGCTGCGCGATGCGCTGCGTAACCTTTGGGTGATCCTGCTGGGCGCGCTGGCGGCTGCTTTGGCCGTCAACATGATGGTCCGCGCGGAATTCCGCAGCACATATACGACGATGGCGACCTTTGCCGTCACGTCCAAAACGGCCAGCAACCGGACTTACAGCAATCTCTCCGCCGCCTCGACCATGGCCGCGAGCTTTACGAATATCCTCAACAGCAACCTTCTGAAAAAGGAGGTCTGCCGCGACCTGGGGATGGATTCGTTCCAGGCCACGGCTGATGCCAGCGTTATCATCGGGACAAACCTGCTGACGCTCAAGGTGACGGCGGACACCCCGCGCAATACCTATCAGATCATCCGCTCGATCATGTCCAATATTTCAGATCTGACGCAATATGTCTCCGGCGATATGATCCTGGAGGTGCTGCAGGAGCCTCCGGTCCCGCTTGGTGCGGACGCCTCGTTTTCCGCAAGGCAGCAGTCGCTGCGGATGTTCGTGTTTGCCGCTGTCGGCCTGACGCTTGCGTTTATGTATCTGTCCTACCGCAAGGAGACGATCAAGAGCGAAAAGGACCTGGAGAACAAGCTCGATGCGAAATCGCTCGGCATGCTGCACTATGACGCGCGCTTCTCCAGCGTTTCCGACCTTTTCAAGCGACAGAAGCGCAAACATCTCGTTACGGATCTTTCCTGCAGATTTGAGTATGTTGAGCGCTTTAAGAAGATCGCCGCGCATGTGTCCGGCGAAGCCCGGAAACGGAACGCCAAGGTCATTTTGATCACATCCGTGCGGGAGCACGAGGGGAAATCTACGGTTTCGGCCAACCTTGCGCTCACGCTGGAGCAGCAGTCCTACCGCGTGCTTCTTATTGACGGCGACCTGCGCCGCCCGACGCTGGACAAGCTCTTTGAGCAGAAGGACGGGATCCATGCGTCGCTGACGGAACTGCTGGAGGGTGAGGTCAGCCTGAGCAAGGCGATCATTCGCCAAAAAAAACAGAACCTCTACCTTCTTCTCAACAAGTACAACGTCCCCAATTCGACGGATATTGTTTCCTCGGAGAACATGGAAGAGCTGATCCAGGCAATCAGAAAGTACTTTGACTATATCATCATCGACTCGCCCCCGATGTCGCTGATGGCGGACGCGGAGGTCCTTGCGAACCTCGCGGATATGAGCATGCTCGTTGTGGCCTACGACAGAGTTTTGGCGCAGGATCTCAACGATGCCATCGACGCGCTGCGGGACTGCCATGCATCGTTTGCAGGCTGTATCCTGAATATGGTCCGCACATTGCCGGGCTCCCAGCGTGTGATCGGCGGCTACGGCGGCTACGGACGCTACGGCGTTTACAGCCGGTACGGCCATTATGGCCATTACGGGGAGCACACGGAATAATGCGTGAACACCCGATCAAGAGCGAGGAACAGGCATGAACGAAACAGAATCAAACAAGCATTCGGAACCGGAAAAGCTGGACGTCGTATCGTTTCTGAACGATTATCTGCACCACTTCAAAAGACTCTGGTGGGTCGTTGCGGTGCTGACGGTGCTGGGGGCGCTGGCGTTTTATTTCCGCGTCAGCACCAGTTATTCGCCTGTCTATGTTGCGGAGGCCACGGTCTCCGTTGAGATCGTCAACGGCGAAGCGTATTCCAACCGGAACACCGCCGAGCAGATGGGACAGATTTTCCCCTATATCCTGACAAGCGGCGCACTTTCCGATGTGATCGCCTCAGACCTTGGCATGGACAGCGTCCCGGGCTGGATCAGCGTCAACTGCATCAAGGGCACGAACCTGCTGACGATCGATGTTTCTTCTTCAAACGCAAACTATGCCTACGATATCCTGCAGTCCGTGCTGAAAAACTACCCGGAGGTCGCGCAGTTCGTTGTCGGCCAGACAGCGCTGACGGTGATCGATGACAGCGGCATCCCTGTTGATACGGGCCGTACAGCCGTCCTGCGCGGTTCCGTGCGCAGAGGCGCGGTGATCGGCTGTATCGCAGGACTTCTTCTGGTGATGCTGCACATGGCAACGTTCCGCACCATCCGTTCGGAGTCGGAGCTGCGCGCTGTGGTGAATGTGCCCTGCCTTGGGACGATCCCGTTCCGACAGACAAAAAAACGCCGCAAGAGCAAGGGAACGGTCATCAATATCCTCACCGATTCCGACCGCTCGGACTATATGGAAGCCATGCGGCTGATCCGCACAAGACTGGAACGCCAGATGGCAGACAAACAGATCCTGATGGTCACAAGCTCCATCTCCGGAGAAGGGAAGACCACAGTCGCGTCCAACCTGGCGATCTCCATGGCGCTGAAGGGAAAGCGCGTCATGCTGGTCGACTGCGACCTGCGCAATCCCTCTGTCGGCGGGATCTTCGGGCTGGATGAAAACTATCCCGGCCTTGTCTCTGTCCTGCGCGGCCAGACTGCGCTGGAAGACGCACTTTATGAGGTGAAGGACAATGGCGAGCCCATCGGTCTGACGCTGATGCCCGGCGGCAAAAAGGACTCCAACCTGGTGGAGATCCTTGGAAGCTCCGCCATGAGCGATCTCATTGCGGAACTGCACAGGCGTGCAGATATCGTGATTCTCGACACGCCGCCGTCTGCGCTGCTCGTTGATGCGATGATGCTCGTTCGCCATGTGGATGCGGTGGCGTATGTCATCATGAGCGACTTTGCCCGCAGACGCTATATCGTCAAGGGCCTGGAGGAGCTGCGTGCATCGGACGCGCCGCTGGTTGGCTGTATCCTCAACGGCGGCCATTCCCGCACCGGGACCTATGGCTATTACGGATATCGGAAGAGTAAATACGGCTATGGCTACGGCTATGGTTATTACGGATCTGAAAAACATAAATCTTCCGAAAAGGAACGCAAAGAAGCAAAGAAACAGTCATAACGGGCCGAATGCAGAGCATCGGGTGCGGCGAAGGGAAACACCGCACAGACGATGCGTCCGGAAGAGAGGATCCGCTGCGTATTCAGTCTGAAGCGTTTTTCAGAAGAGCTGCATCGGGCCTCCGCAAAGAAGGCTCTGCAGCAGGTGGACAGACCGCCGAGGGAAAGATCAGAAACAGAGAATTGAGGAGCGAGCAGGCAAATGGAGCAATGTGCGGGCAGACAGCCTCGGCTGCTGCTGGTTGCGAATGTTGCAAAGGAGCATGTACTCAAATTTCATGTCCCGACGATCAAAATGCTGAAGGAGAAAGGCTGGTATGTGGATGTAGCGTGTGCGGGCGATGAACCGATCCCGTACTGCGACCATCAGTACCGCATGTCCTACAAGCGTTCTCCGTTCAATCTCGCGCTGCTGCGCGGGATCGGGGAGCTGAAGGACATCATCCGGACCGGGCACTATGATATTGTGTACTGCCACACGCCGGTGGGCGGGCTGGCGGCCCGCATTGCGGCGCGCACCGCAAGGCGCAGCGGCACAAAGGTCGTCTATATGGCCCATGGGTATCATTTTTTCAAGGGTGCTCCATTGGTCAACTGGCTGGTCTATTACCCGGTGGAAAAGATCCTTTCGGGTATGACAGACGCCATTATCGTCCCGAATCAGGAGGACTATGCGCGCACCAAGCGCTGTTTCCGGGGCTGTGACGCCTACCTGATC
>CADCOJ010000117.1 GCA_902803075.1 Oscillospiraceae bacterium
CACGGGCAGGAGATGACGAGCACCGAGATGCCGCGCGCAAGCGCATAGCCGAAAGATTCCCCTGCAATGAGCCAGACGACGGTGGTGACTGCAGCGATGGCAAGGACAAGCGGCACAAAAATACCGGAGACCCTGTCTGCGATCTTGGCAATGGGCGCTTTGGTCGCGGCGGCGTCGGAAACCATCCGGATGATCTTGGAGAGCGTGGTATCCTCCCCGACGCGCGTGGCTTCACATGTCAGAAAGCCCGACTGATTGACCGTGGCCGCACTGACGGCGTCGCCAGGCTGCTTGTCAACAGGGATGCTCTCGCCGGTGAGCGCGGCCTCATTGACGGCGCTCGCGCCGGTGAGCACGCGCCCGTCCACAGGGATGCTCTCGCCCGGGCGGACGACAAACCGGTCGCCGATGCGCACGTCCGCGATCGGGACTGTGATCTCGCTTCCGCCGCGCAGGACGCAGGCTGTCTGCGGCGCAAGGCGCATGAGGCTCTTGAGCGCGTCGGTGGTCCTGCCCTTGGAGCGCGCCTCCAGGAGCTTGCCGACTGTGATGAGCGTGAGGATCATGGCGGCAGATTCAAAATAGAACTGCTCCATCCAGCCCATGACGGCGTCGCTGTCTCCGCGCAGCTGCGCAGCCGTCAGCGCCAGCAGCGCGCAGACGCTCCACAGATATGAGGCTGCCGAGCCCATGGACACGAGCGTGTCCATATTGGGCGCGCCATGGAGCGCGCTCTGGGCGCCGCTGATAAAAAAGCGCTGGTTGATGACCATCACGATGCCAGCCAGCAGCATCTGCACCACGCCCATGGCGGCATGATTGCCTTCCATCCACGCCGGCACCGGCCAGTTCCACATCATGTGGCCCATGGAGAAATACATCAGGACCAGCAGCACGCACACCGACGCAATGAGCCGCTTCATGAGCTTCGGCGTCTGCCGGTCGGCCAGCGGCTCCGCAGCCGCATCGGCCGCGGGCTGCGCGCCCTTGCGCTGCGCGCCATAGCCCGCCTGCTCCACGGCGGCGATGATGCTGGCAGGATCAGCCGTGCCCTCCACGCCCATGGAGTTCGTCAGCAGACTCACCGCACAGGATGTGACGCCCGGCACCTTGGAAACGGCCTTTTCCACGCGGGCGCTGCATGCCGCGCAGCTCATGCCTGTGATCGTATATTGATCCATGTGGGTCCCTCCTCCCGGTCGGATCGCTCCGCCGATGATTCTTTGGCATCATCATATACCCCAGTGGGGTATTTGTCAAGTCCATGATGCAGCGTGCGCCGCGAATGGCTTCGCGGCGCACGGGATCAGATCAGACGCACTGCTTCCGCACACGGAGGCGGTCGGTCAAAGAAAAGGCAAGCGTGACCGCAGCCATATAGACGCCCAGGATGACGACGCACGGCAGCAGATACAGGAACGGCACGGGGATCCAGCTGTAAAAGAGCTCCAGCAGGGGGTTGCCCTCCGTCTCCACGGAGAAAAAGTAGTTTGCATGGGGGTGCAGCTCCGCCGCCCGCAGGATCAGATTGACGCCGAACACAGCCAGGCTGATGGCAAAGATGGTCAGAAGCGTCGGCGGCAGATCGCGCAGGCGCGGGCGATAAAGCCCGAAGGTGACGATGGCCAGCGCCTCGATGACGATCATGAAGTGGGTGCCATAGTAGCCGAGCATGCGCGGCAGCAGCAGCGAGTACCCGTCGAAGCCGTTGCCGGGCATAACCAGAGCCATGGACGCGCACAGCGCGCCCACGAAAAAGCAGAAGCTCATGAGCGGCCGTTTGTTCCACAGCACAGCCACCGGGATGAGGATCATGTTGATGTTGCACAGCTGCAGCGGCAGCTCGCCCCACCAGTTGAAGCCGCCCATGTCCTGGGTGATGGCGCTGTAGGCCCGATCCAGGGACAGGCAGTATTTATAGACGAAAAAACCGGTCAGCGTCAACACACAGGCTGCCGCAAGCACGATCCGCTTTGTGCGTGCCGCTCGCCCGCGCATGAGCAGGCTCCCGAGCGTGAGCAGCAGTAAAAAAAACGCCGCTGCAGCGCAGAACACGCCGTTGAACGGATGTACGATCCATGCCTCGGGATTCAGACGCATAAGAACTCCTCCTATCGGTGTTTGATGCGCCGGCTGAGCGCAAAGAGCAGCCGCTCCGCCCGCAGGCTGCGCGCCAGCTGCAGCGACAGCTCCGACACGGCTATCGCCGCCGGGATGTCGATCAGGACGTGCTGCTTCACGAACAGAATGGACAAGCATACAAGGATCAGCGCGGCAAAGCTGAACCAGCGGTACCAGCGCGGGATCTTTGTGCAGCCCATGGTGCCGCGCCAGCAGAAATACGTCACCACCACATGCAGCGACGGGCAGAGGTTCGTGGGCGTGTCCGCGCGATAGAGAAACCGCATCCATGCGGCAAACAGGCCGTCCCCGGTAACCGCCGGGCGCTCCATGGTGCAGGGCAGAAGCAGAAAGCATGCTGCGGATATGGCCAGCGCGATCAGGTACGCGCAGGCAAAGCGGAAGGCGTGGGCGCGGCTCTCCGAAAGGATCCAAAGGGCGTTGACCAGCCAGAGAACAAAACAGGAAAAATAGACCGTCACCCACGCGGGGATAAACGGGATCTGCGCATCCAGCGGCACGGACAGATCCCGCAGCGTCAGATACGGCAGCGCCAGCCGCGTTCCATAGAACACAAGCATTTGGACGCTCAGCATGAGCCCCAGGCTGGCCCAGACATACAACGGCAGACGACGGCGCATGATATCCTCCCTTTGCGTTCTTCCGCTCTTTGCGGACACGGACAGTATACCATAGTTTCACCTGCCGTGCAATCCGCATTCCGGCGTTCCCGGGCAGCTTGCAGATGGAATGCGCGTCAGTCCGTCAGCAGCCACTGACGCCCGTCGGGCATCTCGCGCAGCGAGCCGCGGAAGGAGTCGACGATCTCCCCGGTCGGCATCCGGCGCACGACGACCTCCTCCCGGTAATCCGGATCCTCATACCAGCGGCTGAAATACAGCCTGCTGCCGCTCCGGAAGCAGAACGTCTCCGCCGGGTGGATGGCGAAATCCGCCTGCTCCGGCCAGACGACCTGGAAGCGGTCGGCCGTCTGGCGTGTCAGCGTCAGCGGCGAAAGATGGAGCATCAGGTTATAGCAGTCCGCCACAGCAGCGCGCGGCAGCGTCGCGATGGGCACGGCCCCTCCGTCGGCCTCGTCACAGCGGAGCAGGCGGATCTCCCCGGCAGGAAAGTCCGCCAGCAGCAGCACAGGCGCGCCGTCATACACAGGACGGCCAAAATACTGCCCGTCCTTGGCCTGCACCGGCTCCCACACGCGGCCCTCCGGCCAATGGACCAGGATCACCCGGTTCCGGCAGATGCGGTGGCCGCTGCAAAAGAGCTCCTCGGCCTCATAGAGATCGCCGGAGGTGAAATCCGTGCCCCAGTACCAGCCTCTGCTGCCGGGCAGGTGCTCCAGGCAGGAGATCCCCCCGGTCCGGATCGTCTGGATCATGTGAATGCCTCCCTTCTGTTTCAGACGCACGCTCCGCCGCGGCGGAAGCAGCCGGCCTCATAATGGGGCGCCCCGCTCATGGACACAACAAGCTGGATCATGTCGGGGCGCGCGAGCCGCTCGCAGTATTCCAGCGTCTGCATGTCGGCGGTATAGGCCGTGCGTCGGAACACCAGCAGGGGCGTTCCCGGCTTGAGCTCCAGCAGGCCGGAATCAAAAAAACCGGACAGCTGGGCGGAGATATATTCCTGCCCGGAGAAAAAATACACATGGTATTCGTTCTCAAGCAGCCAATATACGTTTTTCAGCGCCTCCAGGTCACCCGAAAAGCGCTCAAAGCCCGGGATCAGGTCGCAGCGGTAATAGTTTTTCACATACGCCGCCGGCGTCTGCTGCGCGCAGAGGATGCGCTCCAGGCGGTAGATCATCGTGCCCGGCTCCACCTGCAGCTGGCCGGCAATGGAGGCAGGGGCGGGGATCGTATCAATGATGCCGCCGCGGATCTCAAAGGGCTGCCGCTCCTCCCCTGTCACGAGCTGTTCGATCACGCCCGTGACGTTGTGGAAAAAGCCGGGCCGCGCACGGCCGGTGATCGTCTGCCCCTCGATCAGCACCTGTGTGCCGCGGCCCTGCCGCACGTCTACCAGCCGCTCTGCCTTCAGCAGAGCCACCGCATGGCGCACGGTCGTCCGGCTGGCACCATAGAGCTGCATCAGCTCGCTTTCCGTGGGCAGGAGCGTGCCCACCGGGTACCTGGTATACAGATCGGCCTTCAGCCGCTCATAGACCTTCTGATACTTTTTTGCCAACGGACATCATCTCCTTCAGGGAAATCTGAAATATAGGAAAAGTATATCCGTAAACATTCTCTTTGTCAAGAAAAACAGAGATGTTTTGTATTGATTTTCTGTTTCCTATTTGTGTTTTTCCCTGTATTATAAATAGTTTTACGCTGTTGACAAAGGTTCTCTTTTTTGATACCATTGCTGCTGAAAGGTACCTGTTTTCAGACAGGCTCACCCGTGTGCCGTCCCGGCGCACGGAAAACCGGGAAATGAGGCGAATTGTGCATGAGCAGAAAAGCGATCGTTACCGGGGCAAGCCGCGGCATCGGCCGGGGCATTGCCGCGGCGCTGGCCGCAGAAGGATACGATCTGGCGATCTCCTATGCGACGCAGGCGGAGGAAGCTGCGGCTGTGGCTGCGCATCTGCAGGATACATACGGCGTGCGGGTCTTCTGCAGCCAGGCGTCACTGGACAGACGCGGGGAGGCCCGGAAGCTCTTTGATCGGGCTGTTGAAGACCTGGGCGGGCTGGATCTGCTGGTCAACAACGCCGGCGTCACATCCTTTGAACCGCTGGGCGAGCTGACCGAGCAGACGCTCGATTTGCTGATGGAGCTGGACTTCCGCACCTATCTGCTGATGATGAACTACGCGGCCCGCTATATGATCGACCGCGGGATCCACGGAAACATCGTCAACATCACCTCCAGCCGGGGCGAACGGGCCTACCCGGGCGACGGCATCTACGGCGGGCTCAAGGCCGGGCTGAACCGCGCCATCGAATCCTTTGCGCTGGATGTGGGCGACTTCGGCATCCGCGTCAACAATGTGGCGCCCGGCGCCATCCGCATCCGGAGCGAGGCGGAGCTGGCCGCTTTGGGCCGCCCGGATCTGGGCGAATTCTGGGACGAAGTGGGCACACGCATCCCGCTGGGCCGCTCCGGCCTGCCGGAGGATGTGGGAAACATGGTGGCGTTCCTGGCCTCGGACCGGGCCTCTTACGTCACCGGCATGACGATTCGCGTAGACGGCGGGCTGATCCTGCCCGGCATGCCGGAATACCTCGTTGACGGTCTGCGCCCGGGCGACTGGCGGTCTGTAAAGATCAAACGCACAGGCGGCACGCAGGACAAACCATAATTTCAGGAGGCGATCGAGTTGTCAGTTACCATTCGGGACGTCCGCGCGATCCTGACCTGCCCCGGCAAGGTCAATCTCGTTGCGGTGAAGGTGGAGACCAGCGAGCCAGGTCTCTACGGTGTGGGCTGCGCGACCTTTACACAGCGCGCAACTGTTGTGGTCAAGGCTGTGGAGGACTATCTGAAGCCGCTGCTGATCGGTCGGGATGTCAGCCAGATCGAGGAGATCTGGCAGTTCCTCTACGGCAATTCCTACTGGCGCAACGGGCCCGTGCTGAACAACGCCATTTCCGGCGTGGACGAGGCGCTCTGGGACATCAAGGGCAAAATGGCCAACATGCCCGTATATGAGCTGCTGGGCGGCAGGGTGCGCATGGGCGTGCCGGTCTACCGCCACTGCAGCGGCTGCTCGCCGGAGGAGGTGGAGGACGGTCTCCGCCGGTTCATGGAGGAGGGCTACCGCTATGTCCGCGTGCAGCAGGGCGTGTACGGCGCGTCAAGAAACAGCAGCATGGACAGCCCGCTGGCTGACGCGGAAACCGCCCGGCAGTTCCATACGCCGGAGGGCGCGCTGGCAGGCGCGTATTTCGATCCCAAAGAATATATGCGCATCACGCTGCGCCTGTTTGACCATATCCGCAGCCGTGTCGGCTGGCAGATCGAGCTGCTGCACGACGTGCATGAGCGCCTCGCGCCCATCGACGCGGTCGGCTTCGCAAAAGAGATGGAGCAATACAAGCTCTTTTTCCTGGAGGATCTGTTCGCGCCGGAGCAGATCGACTGGTTCCGTATGGTGCGGCAGCAATGCGCAACTCCGCTGGCCATGGGCGAGCTGTTCAACAACGCCAACGAATGGACGCCGCTGATCTCCAACCGGCTGATCGATTTCATCCGCGTGCACATCAGCCAGATCGGCGGACTGACGCCGGCAAAGAAGCTCGCCTCCACCTGCGAGATGTTCGGCGTCCGCACCGCCTGGCATGGCCCGAACGACATCACGCCCATCGGCGTTGCAGCGCATCTGCACGTCGATCTCACCTCCCCCTCCTTCGGCATCCAGGAATTTGCCGGCTTCTCGGACAACGAAAAGGCCGTCTTCCCCGGCTGCCCGGAGGTGCGCGGCGGCTATCTCTATGCAAACGACCGCCCCGGACTGGGCATCGACATCGATGAAGCCGCCGCCGCAAAGTTCCCCTATCAGAAGTATGACGACGCGTGGCTCCGGACCCGTCTGCCCGACGGAAGCAGCGTGCGCGCATAGGTGCTCCTCCATGCGCAGTGTGCCGGATCGTTGGAGATTCCAGCGATCCGGCACACTGTTTTATATCCGGGGCCAATGCTTGTGTATGATAAAGAAGCAGACTACAAAATGATAGACAGAAAGCCTCGCTATTCCACAGTATTAACTCCCAAACAGCCTACAAATGATTGACTTATAAAAAGAAATGTGGTATATTTTTATCATAAAGAGCGAAATATACCACATTTTGAAGGAGGATGATGTTCTGTGAAAAAGAAAATCAATATCATTGGCTTTTTGTCAATTCTATCGTTACTGGCCATTTTGGGGAAAACAACAGGCAATAGCGGCTGGTATGGCTTCTTGGGCTTCTTGTATTATCTCCGATATTTTTGGGTTATTCCTGACGAGGCTTTCATCGCTAATATCCAAAAAGCCGCAACCACAGCGTTTCTTTTGGAAATGATCGCCCTTATCCCGTCAACGTTTATTTGTTCTTTGTTGCTTGAAAGAAATAGATTTATTCCAACTGCGTTTGGAATCAGCTTTGCAGTTGCTATATTTTCTTTCACTATCATTTTGGTGGTTTTAGAATGGAAAGAGCAGCAAGGTGTCGGCAATGATTAAGAACAGAATTAAGGAATATCGTGCGAAGTTTGATATGAAACAGGAAGATCTTGCCGAGAAGGTCGGCGTGCGGCGCGAGACTATAGGAAATCTTGAGAAAGGCCGATATAATCCATCTCTTGTTCTCGCTTGGAAAATTGCCAAAGTATTTAATACTTCCATCGAAGATGTTTTTACAGTAGAAGAATAAATGAAATAATATCCGAGCCAGGCAACGATCTCGATAATGAGTAACAACCAGCGCAAAGATACAGGAAGTCCTTGAAAAGACCGGAGTGTTTGAGGGAAGCATCCATAGATTTTATATCGTGGCAAGAAAGAAATAATACACAATCCAAAGTATAGGAGACCCCATAACAGTCAAAACCCAAGCGTGTTCCAATACTATTATTTTAGTACGGAGAATGTCGGGCATTTCTCATAAAACTCAGCTACAATCTGTGTCGTAGGAGGTAATGTTATGCAGATGATTAAAGCATTCAACGAAACCATCCGCTATATCGAAAGCGAATTGGATGGTGAGATTGATGAAGGTCGAGTTGCCGTGCTGTCAAGTTATTCCTACGCCATGTTCAGCAGGTTGTTTTCCATTCTGACGAACATGACGCTGTCGGAATATATCCGGCTCAGGAAACTGACGAAAGCTGCCATGGAGATCAATGAAACAGGCGCAAAAATCATTGACATTGCCATGAAGTACGGCTACGAATCGCCGGATTCCTTCACGAATGCATTTAAGAGTTTTCATCACGTTACGCCTACGGAAGTACGAAATGGAGAAGCATACCGGGTCGTTTCTCCCATTCAACTAACACTCAGCGTAAAAGGAGGAAAACACATGGACGTGAAGATCCAAAAGAAGCACGGATTTGCTGTAGCCGGGGTCAAACTGGACAATATCGAGTCATCGTCTTGCCCGGCGGTTTGGGATCAGCTTTTTGAAAAGTACGATCTCGACACCCTTTCCCGTTTGGGAAACGGCCAAAGCTACGGGATGTGCTTTGATGTAGAAAATCCAAGCAGGATCAACTATATGGCATGCTACCATGTCAGCGACGTTTCCAAGGCAAGGGAAATGGGGCTTGAAGTCAGGGAGATCAAGGATGCAGAGTATGCTATTCTGTCGCTAAAGGGGCCTGTTCCTACCTGCATTCACGAGGGCTGGAAATACGCTATGGAAGTGTTCTTGCCGGAGCAGGGCTATATGCACGCGGGAACACCTGACTTTGAGGTGTATGCCGAGGGGGATATGTACAGCCCCGATTATAAGATGGAGCTTTGGATTCCGCTTTCCAAAAAAGAATAAGCTGTAATCAAGAGGGCGACAGTCAAGAGTGCTGCCGCCCTCTCCCCATGAAAACTGAATAACAGCCGCACAGCGCAACGGCACACGAAGCAGCAAGTCCTGAAAAAGATTTGCTGCTTTTTTGCGCCCATTTTTGGCATTTCAAAAAAGCGATTGTAGTAAGGAGTGAAAGGAAAACATGCAGAAAAGCACCGGCGCATTTGGCAAAACAATGCCCGCCGTAGTAGTGGCGAAAAGAAAAATGAAAAGTTTGGCCGGACGTGAGCAAACGGAGGCGTCGCCGGTGTTGTATTAGCAGAAGGGGAGAAGTTTTGCAAAATCGCCTTTTTCCTATCGGAGCGGATCACGGATGAACGGTTTACGGAGCTGTCCGCTGATTATGAGCAGGAGCAGGCCGAACTGAAAGCCCGCGCCGCCGAGCTGCAG
>CADCOJ010000118.1 GCA_902803075.1 Oscillospiraceae bacterium
GCCTCGTCCAGCTTCTGAAACACGGCCTTTCGCTCAGCGTCGAGCACCATCGTCTTGCGCATCGCGGCGGCATACGCCTTGCGGAACCGCTCGTCGTGCACCTGCGCGTCCCCCAGCGCCACGGCCACGATCGCCGTCACGGAGTGCCACTGGGCCGCCTGATACACTGCATCCAGATCCAGCCCGGCGACCGTTTCCTTTGACGGCGTCTCACCGTTCAGCGCGCATCTGGAAAGACAGAGCACGCCGTCTATGCCGTTTCGATGTGTTTCCATCGCCATTCCAGAAATCCTTTTCCATCATCGTTTTCGCGGATCAAAGGCCGGAACGCACCCGGACGCCTGCCTGTGTGCCTGCCGTGCCGCCGCTTCCCGCGCATGCAGAGGCATGCAAAACAGCGGGAGCTCCCGCGGCGGCAAAGTCCCACCTTTAATTCTATATATCATAACAGATTATCATGTTTGCTTCAAGTATTTCTTCTCAGAGTTTCAGATCCCACGCGCAGAAACCCGGGGCGATCTGCCCGCCGCGCTATGCGCCTATTACGACGAAGACCAAAGAGCCCCCGGCGTGACAGCCAAGGTCACGCCGGGGGCTCTCAATCCGTTCCGGTCCTGAACGTCAGGCGCCGCGCTGTACGGCCGGTTCGTTCAGGACGCACCGGACCGTGACCCGCGCACTGGCCGACACGTTGCACGTAAACAGCGTCAGCGGCCAGTCTCCGGCTGTCATCTCTGCGGTCTGCCAGGGCTCCAGTGATTCCATGCAGTCCACAAGGAAAGAAACCTCGGTGCCGTCCGCGGCCGTAAACACGACTGCGTCGCCCGGGCGCAGCGTATGCAGCGCGCTGAAATGCGCCTGATAGTTGTGCCCGGCGATCACCAGATCCCCGCCCTCCAGAGAGCCTGAATAACAGCACGGAGCAATGCGGAGATTGCTCTCGCTCATCTGCTCCACCACGGGAAGGCACAGGCCAAGCGACGGGATGGAGAGATAACCCAGGTAATTCAGCCCATCCACGCACACGGTGTGCGCAGATGCCTGCGTATCTGCGGCGGCAGGCTCCTCTGCCTGCACGGGCAGCAGCGCCTGCTCCGTCTCCGGCAGCTGCTGCGCAGGTACGGCCGGCGCCGGAGCCGCCGGGGCGATCTGCTCCCGGAGCTCCTGCAAAACCGTCTGCGACGCATCTGCCGCCCGGCTGTCTTCAAATTTGTTATGAAGGAGCAGGCCGAGCGCCGCGGCAAGCATCAGGACTCCGAGGAGCAGGCAGGCACGGCTCGCGCGCAAGCTCATTCCCGCTCTTCCTTCCGCAATACCTGCGACAGCAGAAGCAGCGCCAGACCGCACGCCGCCAGCAGCGGCACCGGCCACCAGAGCTGCCCGGTCCTGGGCAGATCTCCGCTTGGCGGGATAACGGGGGGCGGCTTCGGGGTGGGCCGATCCGGCACAGGCGGCGTGACAACGGGGATCGTCTCCGTTTTCGGAGCGGCCCGGACGCCGTAGATATACCGGCCTTCCGTCTCAGAATACAGCGGCAGTGTGAGCAGGAACGGAGAAAAGGCCAGGTAGTCCGGCGCAGCCTGTGTCTGTACGACCAGGTAAAGTCCGGACGGAAGATCCTGGAACAGCGCTTTCCCGTTTCGGTCGATCTGAACCTCGAGCCCCTGGACGGCGTGCACGGCCGTATACCGTGCCAGCGAGGCCGCGCTGCTCAGCAGGCGGCGATACGGGATCCCGCAGTCCGCGTATGCGGAGGTATAGGTCCATGTATAGCCGTCCTCATCCAGCGTCCACGCGGCAACACGATAGATCGCCGCGCTGCCGCCCGGTATGATCCTGCCGGACGCCGTCTTCATCGTGAGCTCCAGAGAACACAGCCGGTCCAGATCCGGAGCAGCATCCGCCGCAGCTGCTCCGGGTGCGGCAGACAGCAGCACGAGCATTGCGCAGAGCGCGCAAAGCACGGCTCGTTTTAATTGTAGTTTATGTCCCATGTGTTCCACATTCCTTCAAACGCATTCACGGTTTCAAGCCCAGCTTCCTGCGGACTGCATTTCGTTTGGTTCGTCTGTTGGTATCTGCGATCAGCCAGATCAGCGCGAGCACAAGCAGCGGCAGCGCAAGCAGCGGGGCCGCCAGCTCCTTGTCCAGGATCATCGCGTCGGAGCTGACCCGGATGGTCTGCGCCTTTGTGCCGGCGATGCGGTGTCCGCGGACCAGCAGCCGGTGCGAGTTGACGCCGTAGGGCGTGCAGGTCACCAGTGTGCACAGATCCCGGCCCGGCTCAATGGCAAGCGCACTGCCGTCGGTCGGCAGGACGATCTGTGTCTGATCCACTTCATAGGTCAGCACCTCATCCAGCGTGCGGATGACGAAGGTATCGCCCGGTACGAGCCGGTCCAGATCCGTGAAGATCCTTGCCGACGGCAGCCCCCGGTGGCCGGAGAGCGCGCAGTGCGTGCTCTGCCCGCCGATGGGCAGCGATGTGCCGGCAATATGGCCGACGGCGATCTGCAGGACTGCCTCATCCGTTCCATGATAGACAGGCAGGCTGCAGCCGATGCTCGGGATCTCGATGTAGCCCATGATCCCGGTCCCGTCGATGTCCAGCTTTTTGTAATACTCCGCGAGCTCCTGCTCAGACGGAAGGAGATTCACGCCTGTTTCTGCCAGCTGTTCGTTGTACGCCTCCGCATCGCGGAGCACGGACTCATATTTCTGCATATCCGTTCCGGCCACGGACTGCACATAGCCCGCAATGGCCTTTGACTGATGGAGCGAGTTCCAGTAGTCGCTGACGGAAGGATAGAGCAGCAGCCCGATGCCCACAAGGAACACCGCCGCAAGGAGCAGGGTCGACAGATGTTTTTTCATCCCTCAGGCAGGTCAGTCCTCCGCCCGCATGCGTTTTTTCGTGACCAGAAGGACCACCGCGCCGACGCACAGCAGACCGCCGAGAAGATAGAGCATCCGCGTGCCGGCGCCGCCGGTGGACGGAAGGATGGAGCCGCCCTTATTGACGACGGACAGAGCGATGGTGCCGTCGTCGATGGTGGCCTCCTGCATGGCCGTGAGCGTGATGAGCTGCGGATCGGCAGACTCGGTCTCATGATCGGCGGTGATGGTGAAGATCACATCCTCGATCTTGTTGTAGCCCACCGGGACCGTGCTCTCCACGAGCTTGTATTCGCCGTCGTCCAGACCGCTGAAGGTGAAGCTCGTACCGCTGCCCGCGGCGATCTCCCTGACAAGCTCCCATTCGCCGGCAGGCGTCTTCTTGTAAAGGCTGAAGCCTGCGCCGGGAAGCGCTTCTTCGTTCTCGTCGACCTTGTCGACATGGAGCTCATAGGTGAAGACGATGACCTTGTCCTTGGGCGTCGTTCCGGTTCCGGTGCCGTTGGGGTTCGGGTTGTTGGAATAGGTAAGGTAAACGGTGTTGGGGTTGCCCGCTGCGCCGATGACGGCGTTCTCATTGAGCTCCGCCGTATAGCGCACGACGATCTTGCTGGTGGCCGTAACGCCGGGGACCGTCTTGAGATCCTCGAACGAGACAGTCAGCGTTGCGCCGGCAGTCGCTGCGGCCGGTGCGATGGCGGCATAGGAGGTGATGTCCGTCTCCGTTTCGCCGTTCACCAGGTACACCTTCGCGTCCGCCTGATAGGTCAGGCCGCCGCTGAGCTCATCGGTGAACTGATAGGTGTACGTCTCATAGCTGGCTAAGTTGCCGGGCAGCGTGCCGGTGAGCTGATACGGGATGATGTCCCCGATGTCATGGTCGGCAGAATCCTGCCAGGCGTTGTCGGAGATGTCGGCGTCCTCGGAATCGTTGATGTCCTTGACCTTCTTTTCAACAGAGGGAGTATCCAGCTTCGTGGTGGCCGTGACGTCGCCCACGACCTGCAGGAGATAGGCCGTATAGGCGCCGTTCTCCAGATCCTGCGTGCCGTCCACGTCCTTGACCAGGTAGTAGCCGGGGGCAAGATCCGCAACGCTTCCGCTGGCGCCTGCCGCCACGGTCACGCTGGCTGCGCCGGTGAGGTACCCGTTGGCAACCAGATCGTTGGCAAAGGCCGCAGCCTCCGCTTCCGTTGTAATGCTCTCCGCCTTTTCTGCGGCATTGCCCATTGCAGTCTGGCCGTCAGCGGTCACGCCGCTGCCCCAGACGATGTTGGCCAGGACCTTCCCGCCCGCATCATTGACGGAGAGATCGCCGGTGAAGATCTGATAGACCTCAAAGGTGTGCGCGGTCGCGCCGGAGTTGTTCAGCGTGAGCGTGCAGGTGGTGCCGTCTGCCGCGGCAAAGACCGCCAGGCATACGAGCAGCGAGAGCGCGCACAGCACTGACAGCAGCTTTCTCATTCGTTTCATGTCGTTTTTCCTTTCTCACACAATTGTTTTTCATTCATATTTCCCGGCGGATCCGGAAAATCAGAACTCTTCCTTTTTCCTGCGCAGCAGCAGGCATACGCAGCCCACGGCGAGCAGCAGCACGCCGCCCGCATACAGCGCCTTCCGGCCGCTTCCGCCCGTGTTGGGCAGGACCACCTTCAGCGGTTCGTTTGCCACGACCACCGGCGAGTCGGACGCAAGAATTGTGACCTGCTGCAGGCCGTCCTCCGGCCGCTCCTCTGCATAGAAGCAGATGAGCGTGTCGATCCGCTGGTAGCCCTCCGGCGCGGTGATCTCCTTCAGCGCATACAAGCCCTGCGTGGAGAACAGGACAAGTCCCGCGTCATTCGCGGAGATGTCCACGGTGCCGTCCGCACCGGTCGTATAGCTCGTGTAGTACCAGAGCGTCTGCCCTTCCACCGTCACGGTCTCCGGCGTGCCCGCCGGCGGCGTGCCCTGCCGCTCGCTGTTCTGCGGGCCGTAGAGCGCAAAGACCGCGTTCGGGAGCGGACGGTGGCTGTCCGACGCCTGCTTCAGAAGCGTGAGCCGGAAGCTGTCCGCATGGGCGGCGCCGCCCGATTCATACACCTGGAAGGTCGTATCCACAACGGAGCTGTATTCGGCAAAGCCGCTGATCTCCACCAGGTTGTTGACGCCCACGGCCTCGCCGGTCTCTGTGATCAGCGTGGTATAGGTGATCTGCAGCGGAACGTCGTCCGGCAGGGTGAAGGTAAGCGTGTTCGCATCCGGGTCGTAGAGATAATCCGCGGGAAGCTCCTGCCATGCATCCCCGACCTTTTGGAGGATGCGGATGGTCCGCAGGACCGGCTGAAGATTGGCGGACATGGTATCGATCACCGTCATGGTGGATGCGCCGTCGATCAGATCGAAGCCCGCAGGATTGAGCGTGATGGTGAATTCCGCACGGTCGCTGCCCTCGGCATGCTCGACTTCCTTGGAAAGATAGTCGTTGGGATAGTACACGGAGCACTCCGCGGGGCCGGAATCGTAGGGGGCGCCGTCCGGCATGATGCCGGTCAGCCGCGCGCGGTTCTGCAGTTCAATCTGCTGCGCGGACGTCTGGAACGCGGGAGAGGTCTTGTCCACCTGCACCTGATAGCGGAACACAAGGCGCGATACGCTGTCCGTCGTGCCGCCGCCGATGGTGACGTGCTGCGCATATTCATAAAGCGTGGTGTACGGCTCGCTGTCGCCGGAGTACCACAGGAAATCGTGCGCGTCCGCATCCAGGACCGAGCTCCCGCTGATGTCCGGCGCATAGTGATAGACCGTCCGGATCCGGCTGAGGTTGGCGTTGTAGCAGTCGCAGTACAGCGATCCGTCCACATAGCTCATGCCTTCCGTCAGCAGCTCGTCATGGAAGATGAGCTCCTTCATTTTCCGCTGCA
>CADCOJ010000119.1 GCA_902803075.1 Oscillospiraceae bacterium
CGACGGGCTCGCCGCCTTCCATAACGGCCACGCAGCTGTTGGTGGTGCCAAGGTCGATGCCGATGATCTTACTCATAATGTTTTCCTCCTATATCGAAACGAATGATTTACAAAGTATATGAAATCTGGCAGTTTCCTGCTCAGTTTGCTACTTTTACCATGGCGAAGCGGATGACCTTTTCGCCGAGCCGGAAGCCCTTCTGGAAGACCTCCGCAATGACGTTCGCCTCCAGCGAATCGTCCTCAATGTGCATGACGGCGTTGTGGATCTGCGGATCGAAGGTCTCGCCGGTCTCGCCGTAGCGCGTCACGCCCAGCTTTTCCATCACGCCGATGAGCTGGTTCATCGTCATCTCCACGCCCTTCTTGTACGCCTCGTCCGCCGTCTGCTGGGCGAGGGCGCGCTCAAGGTTATCATAGACCGGAAGGAATTTCTCCGCGGTCTCGGCCTTGATGTCGGCATAGAGCGCGTCGCGCTCCTTCTGGGTGCGCTTGCGGTAGTTGTCGTATTCTGCAGCCAGGCGCAGGTACGCTTCGTGCTCCCTGGCAAGGTCTGCCTTTGCGGTGTCGAGCTCGCAGGCGGCATCCGGCGCGGCGTCGGCCGCGGGCTGCTCTGCTGCGCTGTCCTGTTCGGCTGCGGGGGCGGCCTGGTCCTGCGCCGTCTCCGGCTGCACGGCGGCCTCGTCCTCTGTGACAGGCTTGTGTTCTTCGTTGTTATTCATGATCGGTATCCTCCGGCGAATCGTTGTGTTCGCCCGGCCCCTGCAGGGCGGGCGTCTGGTTCTTCTGGAACATGCGGCCGAGATTTTCGGCAAAATAGCTCAGTCTTGCGGTGATCTGCGCGTAGTCCATGCGCGTGGGGCCGACCACGCCGATCATGCCCTGCATGCCGTCGCCGATGTCGAACTTCGTCATGACGACGCTGGTGTCGCGCAGCTCGCGCGAAACATTTTCCGGGCCCACCAGGATCTGCGTCCGGCTGTCGGAGGAAAGCGCCGCCGGCAGCCCGGAGATCACGCCCTCATCCAGCGTAGAGAGCACCTTCTGTGCCTTCTCCAGATCGTGGTATTCCGGATGGCCGAGCAGCTTGGCCTGGCCGGTCATGAAGACCTCCTCCTGCTGATCCTGCAGGAGCCCGGTCACAAAATCCATGATGACGGGCACGAGCCCGGCCGCACCGTCCGCGCTGCGCTGCACGCGCGCCAGAAGCTCCGGCGTGAAGCGGTCGGCGGTCAGGTCGGTGACGCCCGCGTTGAGCGCGGCGGCCAGGAGCTTCAGCTCCGCGTCGCCCACATCCACCGGCAGGCGGATGAGCTTGTTTTTCACGGAGTTGTCGCTCAGCATCACCACGAGGATGAAGCTGTTCTTGTCGGCCAGGATGAGGTCGAAGCGCCGGACGGTCAGCCCGCCGGAGCGCGCCGCAATGGCGTAGGCCGGGAGATTCGTGATCTTGGAGACCATCTTCCCCACCTGGGACATGACCTTGTCCAGCTCCTGGAGCTTGAGCTCCATGGCCTGGTTGATGCTCTTGGTCTCATCCACCGACAGGCGGTAGTTCTGCATCAGCTCATCGACATACAGCCGGTAGCCCGCGGCGCTGGGAACGCGCCCGGCAGAGGTATGCGGCTGCTCCAGATAGCCGAGGCTGGTCAGATCCGCCATCTCGTTGCGGATGGTGGCGGAGGAGAAATCCATGTCGGGCATCTGCGCGATGGTCTTGGACGCCACAGGCTCGGCCGTGCGGATATACTGATCCACGATCGCCCGCAGGATCTTCTTTTTTCGGTCGGAAAGCTCCATGCCGCGCCTCCTCCGCAACAGTTTAGCACTCATTGCCCCCGAGTGCTAAACGAAGTGTATCACCGCAGGGGCGAGATGTCAAGCCCTGCGCGCATAAATAATTTGTGAACAAATTCGGCAAAAAATGTGAACGGGCGCATCGAAGCTCCCGCGTGTTTTTTCTGTGCTTTTTTTCAAATAACACTGGAAAAATGCGTCCGGATACGGTATGATATACAGAGGAAACCAACACAAAGCAAACCCTCTTTCGCAGGCGCAGGCAAAAAGAAACCACGGAAACCAACACAAGCCGGCGCGCGCGGAAGACAATACACAGCAAAGGAAGGAAAACGTATGGAAAAAACCAAACTGCAGCAGCTGAAGCTGCAAGCCGCCAGAGCGCGTCTGCTGGGCGTGCAGATGGTGCATGACGCAGCCTCCGGCCATCCGGGCGGCTCGCTGAGCTGCATGGATGTGCTGACGGATCTGTACTTCAGCCAGATGCGCATTGATCCGAAAAATCCGGCCGATCCCGATCGGGACCGCTTCGTGATGTCCAAGGGTCACTGCTCTCCGGCGCTGTATCCGGTGCTCGCGCTGCGGGGCTTCTTCCCGGTTGAAGATCTCAAAATGTTCCGCCGCATCGACGGCCACATGTCCGGCCACGTCGAGATGCGGCATGTCCCCGGCGTCGATATGTCCACGGGCTCTCTGGGCCAGGGCATTTCCGTCGCTGTCGGCATGGCGCTGGGCGCCAAGCAGAAGGGCAGGGACTTCCGCGTCTACGCCATTCTCGGCGACGGCGAGCTGGCTGAGGGCCAGGTCTGGGAGGCCATGATGGCCGCCAACAAGTATCATCTCGACAATCTCTGCGCCTGCGTGGACGTCAACGGCCTGCAGATCGACGGCGCAACGAAGGACGTCATGCCCACCGAGCCGCTGGATCAGAAATTCGAAGCGTTCGGCTGGCACGTCATCAAGATCGACGGCCATGACTTCGAGCAGATCGAAGCCGCCTACGCCGAAGCCGCCGCCACCAAGGGGCAGCCCACCATGATCCTTGCGAAGACCGTCAAGGGCAAGGGCGTCAGCTTCATGGAGAACCAGGTCGGCTGGCACGGCAAGGCGCCCAACGACGAGCAGTTTGAGCAGGCCCGTCAGGAGCTCGAGGCTGCGATCAAGGAACTGGAGGGTTAAACGATGGCTGAAAAAATTGCAACCCGCGAGGCTTACGGCAAAGCGCTTGCCGCCCTCGCCGACACCTGCCCGGAGCTTGTTGTGCTGGACGCCGACCTGGCCGGCGCCACCAAGTCCGATTTCTTCAAAAAGGCCTGCCCTGAGCGGTTCTTTGACATGGGTATCGCCGAGGCCGACATGGTCGGCGTTGCGGCGGGCATGTCCCTTGTCGGCTTCAAGCCGTTTGTCAACACCTTCGCCATCTTCGCCTCCGGCCGCGCCTGGGAGCAGGTCCGCAACACCGTCTGCTATCCGCGCCTGAACGTCAAGGTCATCGGCAGCCACGGCGGCCTGTCCGTGGGTGAGGACGGCGCGACCCACCAGTGCATCGAAGACTTTGCCATCATGCGCGCGATCCCGGGCATGACGGTCCTGTGCGCCTGCGACGGCAACGAGATGCGCCTGGCCGTCAAGGCGCTGCTGGACTACGACGGCCCGGCCTACATGCGCCTGGGCAGACTCGCCGTTGAGACCGTGACCGACGCCATCGACGGCTACAAGTTCGAGATCGGCAAGGGCGTCACCCTGCGCGACGGCTCCGACGTCACCATCATCGCCGTGGGCATGAACGTGCAGATGGCGTTGGCTGCCGCGGAAAAGCTGGCCGCGGAAGGCATTTCGGCCCGCGTGATCGACATGCACACCATCAAGCCGCTGGATGAGGCGCTTGTGCGCAAGGCCGCGCAGGAGACCGGCGCCATCGTCACGACCGAGGAAGCCACCGTTCTCGGCGGCCTGGGCGCCGCTGTGGCGGAGTACGTGGCCGAGACCTGCCCGGTGCCCGTTGTGCGCCACGGCGTGAACGATGTGTTCGGCCGCAGCGGCAAGGCGCAGGCCGTGCTGGACGCCTACGGCGTGAACGCCGACGGCATCGTCGCCAAGGTCAAGCAGGCGCTGGCGCTCAAGAAGTGATCCGTTTCCCGCCAACGGGCATGCGATAAACAAAAAACATCCGGGGCCGCTGCAGGCTGCAGCGGCCCCTTGTTTTCAAAAAAACAGTCCCGGCTTCTGTGCGCTCAGAGCAGCTCGGAGACCACCTTCACCGCCAGCAGCGCCAGCACCAGCAGGATCACCGGCTTGACGAGCCGGGAGCCGCCGCGGATGGCGAGCCCTGCGCCGAGCCAGTGGCCCGCAATGGAGGACGCCGCGCCGAGCAGCCCGAGCGTCAGAAAGACCTTCCCGCTCAGCATGGACGTGAGGAGCGAGCCGATGTTGCTGGAAAGGTTCACGAGCTTGACATTGCCGGAGGCGGTACGCAGGTCCATCTTTGCAAGTCCGCAGAAAATCAGGATCAGGAACGTGCCCGTGCCCGGGCCGTAAAAGCCGTCGTACGCGCCGACCGCGAACGCAGCCGACAGGACGATGGCCGCCTGCCGCCGCGGGTCGATCTCGCCGCGTTCCTCCGGGAGCGTCCGCTGCCGCAGCACCACCACCGCCACCACCGGCAGCACCGCCAGCAGCAGCCATTTGAGATACTGCTCGCTGATGGCGAGCTGGAGCTTTGTCCCCAGGTGTGAGCCCAGCAGCGCCAGCAGGATCGACGGCACGCCCAGCTTCCAGTCCACATAGCCGCCGCGGATGAACCGCGCCGTTGAGAATGTCGTGCCGATGCACGCCGAGAGCTTGTTCGTGCCCAGCGCCAGATGGACCGGCAGCCCGGCCAGCAGATAGGTCGGCACGGAGATGATCCCCCCGCCGCCGGCCATCCCGTCCACCAGTGACGCCAGGAACACCCCCACCGCCACGATCAGCACCATTTTCACCGACAGTTCCATCGGCATCAGCATTGCCTGCATCTGCATCCCGCTTTCTTTTCGCAGCCGAAAAAATACTATATTGAATATTGTAGCACATTTCAGCGCATAGAAAAAGCCCCGCGCAGCGGGGCTTCTTTTTCACCTGTTCTCCGCCAGGTCCCACATCAGCTTGGCCAGCAGCTGCGTGATGCGTTCCATATCCTCCGCCGGGATATATTCAAACCGCCCATGGAAGTTTTCGCCGCCCGTGCAGAGATTCGGGCACGGCAGCCCCTCAAAGGACAGGCGCGCGCCGTCTGTGCCGCCGCGGATGGGCACCACCACCGGCTCGATGCCGAGGCTGCGCATGGCCTTTTTTGCATTCTCGATGAGGAACATGCACGGCTCGATCTTTTCTTTCATATTGTAGTAGCTGTCGCGCAGGGTGAGCGCGGCGGTGCCCGCGCCGTAGCGGCGGTCGATCTCGCCGCAGACCTTCTGCATCAGCGCTTTGCGCGCTTCAAATTTCACCCGGTCATGGTCGCGGATGATATAGTGCAGCTCCGCCGTTTCCGTCTCGCCGCGGACGGCGGTCAGGTGGAAAAAGCCCTCATACCCCTCGGTGTGCTCGGGCCGGTCCATTGCCGGCAGCAGCGCGTTGAGCTCCATCGCCACCAGCGAAGCGTTCACCATCTTATCCTTGGCCGAGCCCGGATGGATCGACCGGCCCGTGATCCGCACAACGGCGGAGGCGGCGTTGAAATTCTCATACTCAAGCTCGCCCAGGGCCCCGCCGTCAACGGTGTAGGCATAGTCCGCGCCGAAGCCCGCCACGTCGAACCGGTCCGCGCCGCGGCCGATCTCCTCGTCGGGCGTGAACGCCACGCGGACAGTGCCATGGGGCCGGTCGGAGCCAAGCAGCAGCGCGCAGGCCGAAAGGATCTCCGCGACGCCTGCCTTGTCGTCCGCACCCAGGAGCGTCGTGCCGTCGGTGACGATCAGCCGTTTGCCGACGGCATTTTTGAGCTGGGGATAGTCCTTCGGGGACAGCACGATCTGTTTTTCTTCATTCAGCACCACGTCCCCGCCGTCATAGGGCTCCGTGATGCGCGCACGGATGTTCTCGCCGCACGCGTCGGGCGAGGTGTCCATGTGGGCGATGAGCCCCATCACGGGCACGGCCTGCGCGCAGTTTGCGGGGACGGTACCGTAGACGTAGCCGTCCGCATCCACATGCGCATCGGCAAGGCCGAGCTCCCGCATCTGCCGCACAAGCTCTTCTGCCAGCGTCCGCTGGCCGGGGGTGGAGGGGCAGGTATCCGACGCCTCATCCGAGGTGGTCGGAAAAGATACAAGCTTCAGAAACCGTTCGACAACTGTCATGGAAATACTCCTTTTCCATCATGATGGTGCGGCCGCGGCGCGGCCGGGCGATGAAAAGCCGGACGGCGCTGCCGTCCGGCTTCCGGCGTTATCTGGTCAGCGCAGCGGTATCCTGCGCGATCATGAGCTCCTCGTTGGTGGGGATGACCCAGACCGTGACCTTGGAATCGGGCGCGGAGATGACGACCTCTTCGCCGCGGAGCTTGTTCTTCTCGGGGTCGAGCTTGATGCCGAGATACTCCAGTCCCTCGCAGATGGCTGCGCGCATCGGGCCGGAGTTCTCACCGACGCCGGCGGTAAAGACCAGGCAATCGAGCCCGCCGAGAACGGTGGTGTAGGCGCCGATATACTTTTTGACTTCGTATGCGAACTTGTCGAGCGCCAGGCGGCAGTCGGCGTTGCCCTTGGCGGCGGCCGCTTCGATGTCGCGGAAGTCCGAGGAGACACCGGACATGGCCAGCATGCCGGACTTCTTGTTGAGGATGGTCAGGCACTCGTCGGCCGTCAGATGGTCGTGGTTCATCATATACTGCGCCACGCAGGTGTCGATGTCACCGGCGCGGGTGCCCATGGGAACGCCTGCGAGCGGGCTCAGGCCCATGGAGGTATCCTGGCACTTGCCGTCCTTGACGGCGGAGAGGGAGGAGCCGTTGCCGAGGTGGCAGACGATGATCTTCAGATCCTCAGGCTTCTTGCCCATGAGCTCGATGCAGCGCTTGGAAACGAAGCGGTGAGAGGTGCCGTGGAAGCCGTAGCGGCGCAGACGATCCTCGGTGTAGTACTTGGTGGGGATGGCGTAGCGGTAAGCCTTGGGGGGCATGGTCATGTGGAACGC
>CADCOJ010000120.1 GCA_902803075.1 Oscillospiraceae bacterium
TAGACCTCGAGCGACTCGTCGACCTTGCCGGAGCGGTTGCCGTTCCAGAAGTATGTGACGTGGCCGTATTTCTGCGTCTCGGAGAGGGCGTACTCGTGGATGCCGGCCTTGCACAGCACCTCGGTCAGCGTGTTGCGGATGACGGGCGGCTGAACCAGATAGTGCTCGGGGATCTTGAGATCGCCGTCGTACTCCAGCATGCCTGCAAAGTGCACGCCCGTGTAGTCGCCGCGGTCGAAGTGGGTGAAGTCCTTGCGGTCGAAGGCGAGGGAGATCTCCTGCGCGCGGTCGCCGCGGAAGTTGTAGAGGATGACGCTGTCGCCGTTTTCGATGCGCGCGACGGGTGTGCCGTCCGTGCCGATGACGAAGGGCAGCAGATCCTGGTCGATCATGCCGGGGTTCTCCGCGCGGTACGTCTCAATGGCCGCGCGCGCAGAGGGGAACTGGCGCCCGATGGCCTGCACATGCGTCTGCCAGCCCTTTTCGACCATGCCCCAGTTGGCCTCGTAGCGGTCCATGGTGATGACCATTCTGCCGCCGCCGGAGGCGATCTTATAAGAATGCGTGCTGTCAGACAGCTCAGCCAGGACGTCTTCGAGCTGGTCCACATACTCCAGCGCGGACGTCGCCGGGACGTCGCGGCCGTCAAGCAGGATATGGCAGTAAACACGCGGCAGATCCAGCTCGCGCGCCTTGCGCAGCAGCGCAAAAAGATGGTTGATGTTCGAATGGACGTTTCCGTCGGACAGCAGGCCGAGGAAGTGGAGCGCCTTGCCGTTTTTCAGGCAGTTGTCCGTCAGATCCATCCAGGTTTTCGAGCGGAAGAGCGAACCGCTTTCGATGGACTCCCCGACGAGCTTCGCGCCCTGCGAATAAACCTGGCCGCAGCCAAGGGCATTGTGGCCGACCTCGGAGTTGCCCATATCGTCGTCGGTGGGCAGGCCCACGGCGGTGCCGTGCGCCTTGAGCCAGGTCATGGGGCAGGTTGCCATCAGATGGTCGAGCACCGGCGTGCTGGCCTGCTTCACCGCATCGCCGGGGCCGCCGTCGCCGCGTCCGACGCCGTCCATGATAACAAGAACAATCGGTTTTTTCATAAGTGGTTACCTCCAGATGGTTTACATTTGCAATATTGTCTGTATTTTACTACATTTCCGGCCGCATGACAACAGGATTTTCATTTTGCAGCCGCGCCGCATGGGCCTGCGCGAGGGCATAAACGCCGGAAAAATCCACATGCGGATTATAAAGCGCCTCCAGCTCGTCATGCAGCGCCTTTGCCTCGCGCAGCTTTGCCACTGCCGCCTGCGCGCCGTCCGTCGGGACCGGCGGAAGCAGGCAGAAGTCCCGGCCAAGCTGCACGCCCTCAGTCAGCTGCGGAAAAAGCGGATGCTGCAGCCGCACCGTGTCCGGCTGCGCCAGAAGCTCTGTCAGCTCCGCCTTTGTAAGCGTCCGCGCAGGCGCGGGCTCCGCCTGGACGATGCCCCGGCATGTCACAGCGCGCGCAAAGCGCCTGCGGCAGCCCGCGGAACATGCCGGAAGTCCCTCCGGCGGCGTCAGCGGCGCAAGGATGCGGTAAACTTCCGCATAACATGCGCGGTACCGCACAAAGAGCGCGGCCAGTTCTTTGCGCAGGACGTGCAGCGCCGCCCGGTCATAAAACTGCCCAAGATCCAGATAAGACCCGCCCGCACCGGGCAGGCGCACCTCCAGCGCATGCGGCGCCGTGCCGTCGACATAGCCCGTGTGCAGCGCAGGGAGATAGACTCCGTCAAGGGAATCCGGGTCGCCCGAGCAGAGCACATATTCCACATCCAGCCCGGCCTGCTCGGCGGCGCGTCCGACCGTCCGCATAAAGCTCGATTTGCCGCAGCCGGGCCCGCCCTTGATGATCCAGAGAAAATCTTCTTCCCCGGCGCAGAAGCCGTCATATAGAGAGAAAAACCCTTCGGCGGTATTTCCGCCGAGAAAACAGCGTGTGCTTGCCACCGTATCTGCCTCCTGTTCCCTGTCAGATAGCATCAGGATATGCAGCTGCGCGTTCCGCTGTGCATCCGCCGGCAAAAACCGTCATTTTTCCGCGTACACATCTTGACAGGTCTGCTATAATAATAGTACACTGTTGCGCCTGTGTCTGGGAAGGGGGCGTGTGCCGTGGCAGATGGCGTCAAGATCATTGCAAAAAACCAGAAGGCCTACCATGAATACTTCATCGAGGAGAAATTCGAGGCCGGCATCGAGCTGTCCGGCACCGAAGTCAAATCCGTCCGTCTCGGCACGCTCAGCCTCAAGGAGGCCTGGTGTCAGGTCAAGGACGGCGAGCTCTTCATCCGGCAGATGCACATTGCGCCCTATGAGCAGGGCAATATCTTCAACAAGGACCCTCTGCGCCCGCGCAGGCTTCTGATGCACAAGCGCGAGATCAGCCGTCTCTACGGCAAGGTCCGGCAGGACGGCTATGCCATTATCCCGCTTTCGGTCTACTTCCGCGGATCTCTGGTCAAGGTGGAGATCGCGCTGGCACGGGGCAAGAAGCTCTATGACAAGCGCGAGGACGCCGCCAGGAAGGACGCCAAACGGCAGATCGACCGGGCAATGAAAGGACATTGAACTATGGACAATCCCATTGCAGTCATCACCATGGAGGGCGGCGGCGCCATCACCTGTGAGCTTTTCCCGGATAAGGCGCCCGAAAGCGTGCGCAATTTCATTTCTCTTGCAAACAAAGGCTTTTATGACGGCCTGATCTTCCACCGCGTCATCTCCGGCTTCATGATCCAGGGCGGCTGCCCGGACGGGACCGGCATGGGCGGCCCCGGCTACTGCATCAAAGGCGAGTTCAAGCTCAACGGCGTGAAAAACAACCTCTCCCACAAGCGCGGCGTGCTTTCCATGGCGCGTGCGCAGGCACCCAATTCCGCGGGCAGCCAGTTCTTCATCATGCATGAGGACGGCGAATTCCTGGACGGGCAGTATGCCGCATTCGGCAAGGTGCTTGAGGGCATGGATGTGGTCGACCGCATCGCCGCCACCCGTACCAATGCCTCCGACCGTCCGCTCACCGAGCAGAAGATTGCCTCCATCCGTGTCGATACCAAGGGCGAGACATATCCCGAGCCGCAGAAGCTCCCTGACCCCTACCACAGATGAAAGCCGCACTGATCACCGGCGCATCCGCCGGTCTTGGCCTGGAGTTCACCAGGCAGATCGCCCGGCAATTCCCGGAGATCGAGGAGTTCTGGCTCATTGCGCGGCGCATCGGCAAGCTGGAGGAGTTGGCCCAGCAAATGCCGGAGAAGAAATTCGTCTGCATCGGCCTGGATCTTACGGATGAGCGGAGCTTCCGCTTTCTTTCCGACAAGCTGGAGGAGCAGAAGCCGGACGTGCGTCTGCTCGTGGGCAACGCCGGCTGCGGCATCGCAGGCGACGTGGCCGACACGGCGCAGAGCGCGCTGATGCGCGTCGTCGATCTGAACGTGCGCGCGCTGACGCTGGTGACGGCGGCGGTGATCCCTTATATGTCCGCCGGTGCAAAGATCATCCACATCTCCTCCATCGCGGGCTTCTGCCCCACGCCCCGCATGACGGTCTACAGCGCCAGCAAAGCGTATGTCTCCGCATTCTCCGGCGGCCTTTCGGAGGAGCTGCGTCCAAAGGGCATCTCTGTCACGGCTGTCTGCCCGGGCCCGATGAAAACCGAGTTCTTTGAAGAAGTCGGCGACAAGAATCTTTTTGGAAACCTGCCGTGGTGTGATCCGGAGCAAGTCGTCTCCGGCGCGCTCCGCGCAGCAAAAAAGGGACGGCTGTTTTATACGCCGACCCGGTTTTATAAGTTCTATCGCTTCGTGGCGAAGCTGCTTCCCATGAAGCTGATGATGAAAGCAACACACGTCTGATCCTGCGCGCAGCGCGCATTGCGCTGCATTTTATGGGGCTGCACTGGTTTCGACGGGGACAGTGAGGCCGGATAAGCGGGCGGAGGCGCCTGGCCTCCATAAAACGGGCAATTTTTTCAAATTAACTGACAACTCTAAAGTTGCTCTGGCTGCCTAATTAGGCGCCCATCCTCTCCGGAAGGACCACGAGCCGGAACAGGGTGTGATCTGAGTGGTGACCGTGCGTACGCTAAGCTTTGCGCGTACCATGAATCATGAAGCTACCAAGGTGCGGAGTGTGTTTGTTCACGCCGTGCCGAGGGAATGGAAAGAACAAACTGCGCCCGGAGAAGGTCCTGTCAAGTTGTTTTCGGACAGGGGTTCGATTCCCCTCAGCTCCACCATTTTTTCTACTGTCGTTTGAAAAAACGACAGTAGATTCTTTTATATGGGAACACGTGAAAACCCCTTTCTTATCAATGGATTTCCTCGTTTTTTCCAAGAACAGGAAACCGATATCGCTTGTTTTCGGCTGCCAATGAATATGTATGTCCCCGAGCATGGGGACGTCTTCTGAAACGGATGGAGGAAGCAGGTTGTTCGGAATATTGTTCAGAAGGATTTCAACATGCTCCGGGAAGACAACGATCCGATCCACATACAGATTGATCAGTTGTTTTATCTGTGGAAGCTCTCTTGCTGCGAAGAGTTGCTGCGCTTGCCGAAAGGCGCGCTGAATTGCATCAGCATCAAGCTGCATGTCCTTCCGGCTTTCTTTTTGAACGGCGATTTGACGCTCCAATTCCAGTTTTTCTTTCTCAAGTTTTTCAAGAGCGGAGCTAAGTGCCGGACTTCCTGTGTTAGAGATGACGCCGACAATATTTGAAATCTTCTGCTCGATCGTTTTCAGTGTTTGCTTTAGCAGTCTGATTTGATCTGTGCTTTCATCGGAAAGAATTGTACTGGATTCTTGGTATGCAGCAATCAGATTGGGTATACGGGATGGATCGAACACGGTTTTCTCGATTTCATTCAATACGAAGCTTTCGAGATAATCTCGTGAGATATCCCTGTTTCTGCAGCGTTCAAACGATCCATACGCCTGGCATGACCGGCATTTATAGAACACACGTTTTGTCTTTCTCGCGCCGCTCATGCAATAGCCGCCATTATACATTTTTCCGCAAAGGCCACACACAATTTTACCGGATAAAAGGTATCGTTCTTTACAGATTTTTCCGGAATGGACGCGTCCGCCCATTATACGCTGAACGCGAGCAAACACCTCGTCATCAACGATTTTCGGAACCCCTCCGGGAATTCGAATGACGTCTGCCGGATCTTTGGACTTATGATTGTTTCGCGTACCGGATTCTGTCTTGGAGGATGCGCGGTTGAAAATGAAGACACCATTGTATTTTTCATTACGGAGTATTTCATATAGGCCGTTCTTATTAAAAAGATTCCCGTGCCGTGTGCGATAGCCATGCTCATTGAGATACGTCACGACGTCCCCATATCCATGACCGTCGGAAACCATTTGAAATGCAGTTCGAATGGCTGCTGCTTCCTGCGGGTTTATTTCAAAATGATAAGTCTGTTTGTTCACGCAGAAGCCATACGGAACGATCCCTCCGGTATATCTGCACTGCATTGCAGATTCCCGCATCCCTTTCATGACTTCTCGGGATAGGTTTTTTGAATAGTACTCGCTCATGCCCTCCAAAACAGATTCAAGAATGATGCTTTCCGGCGAATCGTCCATCTGTTCCAGAACCGAAAGCAGAGTCACGCCATTTTTCTTCAACTCTCGCTTATAAAAAGCACTGTCATAGCGATTGCGGGCGAACCGATCAAGCTTATGGACGATTGCAAAATCGAAGCTCTTTTCTTTTGAGTCGGCAATCATTTCCTGGAACCTGGGCCGATCATCCGTTGTTGCGGATTTCGCTCGGTCACAGTATTCCCGGACAACAATGATCTTGTTTCTGTCACAGAAGTCATGCATGGCTCGAAGTTGTGCTTCAATGGATTCCTCTCTCTGATTATCGGATGAGAATCTGGCGTACAGGCATGCTCGTGGCGTGATACCTCTGTTTCGAAGTTTTTCAACAAGTGTCATGTTTGATGGCCTCCTATGTTTTTACCTCTGCTTTTGCCTCGGCCGCACAGATGTTCAGCAGAATTTTGAGCAAAATCTGATCCGTGCGGGATTCAGTTAACGAGGCTGAATCCGTAGTTTGAACACAATGGAACGGCTTTCCGTGAAAGGCGTTTTCAAGATCTTTCTTTGTGATTGAATAGTGAATCATGCGTTGACACCTTCAGTCTATACAAACTCCGAATGCACGTCAAAGTTGTCATGCAATCGTTTTATGGCGCTTCGACCTCCCAGGGAATTTCCAGCCCCAGACTGGAAATCACAGCGTCATTGACGCTCTGCATCTGGTCGTCGGTCAGATGACCGAGATACTGCCGCAGCCGCGCCTTGTCCAGCGTTCGGATCTGCTCGGCAAGCACCATCACTTCTTCGCAGAGGCCCTCGGCGTCCCGAAGGACGCAGTGCGTCGGCTGCCTCGGTTTCTTCCAGCAGCGCGACGTCATCGGCGCGACGATTACTGTCGGACAATAGATGTTTCCGATATTGTTCTGCAGCACGACAACCGGTCGTGTGCCGCCCTGCTCGGAGCCAAAATGCGGCTCCAGATCTGCAAGGAACAAGTCTCCACGGCGGTATTCCTGCCGCCGGATCATCGCATTGTCCTCCGCCTGACGGCGCAGATATTCTGAACATCCGTCGCCATGCAGGTGCCGTTTTCGTGCCAGCAGATAAAGCCGGAGGCACAATACGGACATCCGATACAACGGGGATAGATCCTGCATTCCCGCCGCACGGGACGCTCCTTCGGCGGACGGTTTTTGACCTCGTATTTCGTTCTGAATTTCAGATACATGAAAATCCTTTCCTGACTGCCGCCCGAGACGGGCGGTATGTCGGTGAGCCGCAGGGATGCAAGAAACAGCGTCCCTGCGGCTCGTTTCTTTTTCTACAGCCATTTTGTCCCTGACGTCCCGGCTGAGGGCATTTGCGGAACGATCGACAGCGTATCGATCTCATGGGAGTCCAACCCCAGCTGTGGTTCTCACAGAGCCGCCCTCTTTGGCTGCGACGGTTTGTTCGCGCTCGGCCTGAGACTGGGCGGAAGTATCATTATCCCTGCTGCCTGTCATCGCATTCCGGACGGAGCTGCCGTCCGGCATGCCTGGGTGTTTTCCCGGCAACCTGCTCGCCCTTCCGGGCAGCAGCAGGAACGTATTCCGCAAAGGGTTAATTCGGTTGTGAAGGTACAAAACAGTTTCCGATTATAAGCCGAGTTCAGGCCCTGTTTGCGCAACTGTTTTCTATTATTTTTTTCAGTTTTTTCAAAACACGTTTTTTCTGATTGTGGACTGTGGCGCGCGGGATCCTTTTGCGGTCTGCAAAACTGCGTTCGGTTTCTCCATAAAAAAAGAGCGCCCGGATCAGCTCAGCTTCCGGTTCGCTCAGCATGTGCAAACTCTCATGCAGCCGCTCATATTCCAGCTTCCGAAGCACCTGTTCTTCCAAGGAATCCTCCAAAGCATGGTATGTCCCGCGCAGACATCCGTAGTCCGGAATATGGATAACGCCGTTGCGGGCGTCCTTTTCCTCCAACGTCCGCAGCCGGCGTTCCATTGCATAATAGGTCTCATAGATCTCCCGTGTGACTTGGACGGGTGTTCCGCTGACTCGAATCGTGCGCGTTCTTTCCGCGTTGTTTGTATCATCATCAGTTTTTTGCCTGGACATGATCGTATCCTCCGTTCATTTGAAGTCCTTTCTGGTTCAGAACTTCAAACGCGGAGGTCCGCGGCAGCGGGCGGTAATCCGAGATTGATCCTGTTGAGAAACAACAGCGCAGAACAAATGCTTCGTTTGCTCTGCGCTGTTTTGTGCTGTATCGTCCTTATGGTAACCGTATATTTCCGACTTGTTATCAGTCTATTACGTGAAAAGCAGGGATTTTGGAGCAAGACATCACGTCATACCTTCCTTACAGCATGTTTTTCCTATATGGCCTTGCTACGTCCCTAACGGGCAATCTCTTCCTCAAGCTTCTCGGCAAGTGCGGCCGCGATCAGGCTGTAACCCACGTCAGTCGGATGGACGCCCTCTCTCGTGACGGCTTCCGCGCCGAGGAGCGCGGCACACGCGTCGATCCGCTGCTGCAGCGGGACAAAAATGAGCCCCAACTCGTCCGCGAGCTTCCGCGCCGCGGCGGCGTTCTGCTCCACCGCGCGCCGGAACGACGTCCACCGCTCGCCCTCGTAGACCGTTCCCTTCGCGGCGAACGGCTCCAGAACAAAGATTCTGATTTTCGGCAGCGCGGCCAGGACCTCTGTATAGAACATCCTGCAGTTCCGCTCATACTGCTCCGCAGTGCAGCCGTTTTGCCCGTCAAACTCATGCCACACGTCGTTGACTCCGATCAGGACGCTCAGATAATCCGGCTTCAGATTGATCGCGTCCTGCTTCACCCTCGCATACAGATCGATGCTCCGGTCGCCGTCCACTGCGCGATTCAGAAAGTGGAATTGGCCAGGATACTCCTGATGGAGCATCCCGGCCACCATAGTCGGGTAACCGCTTCCGAGCCAACTGCTCAGACGTCGCTCGCGCGAGCGTCCTGCGTCGGTGATAGAATCACCCTGAAACACAAACAGCTTCATTATTATCCTCCTATTCGTCCAGAAGCATCCTTTGCAGCCATTTCCCCGCAGCATAAAGCCATGTCCGGTCGTATTGCTCGTCTGGGCCGAGCTCGTCAGGGCGGTTCGTGATTGCATCGCTTGTCGCAAGTCCGTGCGCTCCGAAGGGATAGATATGCAGCTCGAACGGGATATGATGCGCGGCGAGCGCCTGCGCGTACAGAAGGCTGTTCATGGCCGGAACGCCGGAGTCCTCGGATGTATGCCACAGGAAGGCCGGCGGCGTGTCGCCGCGCACGAGCTTTTCGCAGGAAAAGCGGTCGATCTCCTCCTGCGCGGGCTCCTTTTTGCCGCTCAAAACGCGAAAGCTTCCGAAATGGGCCCACGGCGCGTCCGCCGTGATGACGGGATAGCAGAGCACGGACGCCTGCACCGGCAGACTCTCCGGGAACACGGCGCGGATTGCGGGGCTGTCCCAGCTCGTCGCATAGTGCGCGGCAAGATGGCCGCCCGACGAGAAGCCCATGAGCGCGATGCGCGACGGATTGCTCTTCCAGTCGTTCGCACGCTGCCGGATCAGCTCCATTGCTCCTGCGACTTCCCGAACCTGCGTCGGGTAGGCATTCGGCGCTGTAGAATAGGTCAAAACAAAAACATGAAAGCCATACGGGAGAAAATGGAGCGCGATCGGCTCCGCCTCCCGCTGGCTGCAGCCCTGATACCCGCCGCCGGGACAGATCACAAGGCAAGGATGTCTCTGCTCGCCGCGCTTCATCTCGGTCAGATTGTCCGGCAGATAGGCTGTCACGGTCGGGTCGCAGCCGCTTTTTCCCAGCGTGGGAAACACGTCCTTCAGGTGAATGATCTCATAACGCATGGTGAAGCCTCCTTTTTCAGACAGCTCAGTTTTCACAGGCAGTGAACCGTCCCCATTTTCGGACCGCAAGCCCGCACAGAAGAACGCCTGTCAAGGCCGCCGCAAGCCAGACCAGCAGCGTTGCGTTCCAGCCCGCGCGCTCCGTCACGGCGGCAAGCCCGTAGCTGGAGATCGCGCTGCCGACGTACGTCGCCGCGTTCAGCATGCCGGAAACCGCGCTCACACGGCCTGTTTTCCCGAAATGATACGGAACCATGCAGGTCAGATACAGACTTGCGGCCCGGGAGCAGCAGATCGCGCAAGCAAACAGGGCGGTCGACACGATCGGACCGCTGCCGGAGAACAGACGCAGCAGCACGCAGGCACCCGCCGCGAGCGAAAACGCCCCGGCTGCGCAGAGCAGCTCGTTGCGCACCCATTTCTGCTGCACCTTCCCCGCGAACTGCACCACGAAGATGCTCAGCATCGGCGCAAATACGCCGCTCAGGATCGATACGTCGCTGCCGAGATCAAAGCGTTCGGAGATGAACGTCGGCATCCAGGACGTGATGCCGTCGCGGAGGATACCCATCATGACGATGGACAGCAGGATCGCGCCCATTACGGGGAGCACCGTGCGCGGGATGACGCCGCCGGAGCTTTTTCCTTCCGCTCTCGTCTGCTTTTGCACCGGTCCGGCTGGAAGCAGTCCCGCGCAGATCTGGTGCGAGCCGATCAGCCAGACCGCCGTCATCACGATCCCCGCGCCGCCGCAGAGGAAGAACACCGTCCTCCAACCGGAAAGCCGGATCACGAGCGGCGACGTGAGATACAGGAAGATCGTTCCCAGATACCCGCCCCAGCCGATCCGCACGACTGCGGTCCGATAGTCCTGTTCCTCCAGAAGCGCCGCAGCCAGCCGGACCATCGGCGGCCAGCACATCGCCTGACACACGCCGTTGACGCACCAGACGGCGGTCATGGCCGTGGGCGTTCTGCAAAGCGGGATAAGGAGATTCGTCGCGGAGGACCCTGCGAGGCCAACGGCGATCAGCTGGACCGGATCAATCCGGTCTCCGAGGAAGCCGCTGAGAAGCTGGCTCAGGCCGTAGGCAACGAACATGCCGGTCAGCGCCGCGGAGGCTGCTGTTTTTGAGAAGCTCTCGCTCCGAAGGATCTCGACGAGGACGACGCCGTAATTATGCCGCGTCAGATAGTTGCAGAAATAGACAGACATGAAAAGCAGGATCAGCCCGACGACCTGCTTTCTCTGCATCAGCTTCTTTTGAATTTGCATACTTTCAGACCTCTTTTTTTTCAGGCCTCTTTATTATTCTGTACATTTTGCAAGAATGCTTCAAATCGTAATATCAATCGGCCAGTTTCCCATTTGGCTGTACTCCTCAGCAATCGCTTCCCGTTGAGATGGAAGGTTCCCTTCACGCCGTATCGATTGAACAGTTCGATCAGCCGCGCATCCTGCTCCGGGCCGTCGTCGTAGCTGAAGGTGACGATCCGGCGTCTGCCGCCCGGGTAGATGCTGTATTCGATCATGACTTTCTCCTATCAGTACCCGACCTTTTCCCAGCAGGCAAAGGGGGCGGCCAGCTCGTCCGAGATGTAGACCTGCGTCTTCTTCGTCTGCAGCATCGAGCTCGGCACATACGGCGTCACCGGGCCGTGCGTCACGAGGCGGCTCGTCATCCGCTGCCAGCTCGAGAACGTCCCGTTTGTCGCCAGCGCGTGCACCTCGATCCGCTCCTTCGCCCGCATCACGTCGATCGGGCCGATCGTCGCCGCCTTCGGCGGCACGTTCGCGATGTCGCCCGACTGGCCGAACGTCCCGTTCAGCGAGTGCTGCAGGATCGTCATCGGGTGCAGCGTCACGATCTTCGCAGGCTGGCTCAGCCACTCGTCGATGTCGCCGCTGCCGACGAACTCGGGGATGGGATCAACGAAAGCCACGTGGCCGGTCCAGCCGGGAGAGGTGGAGATGATGTCAGCGCCGCCCTCGGTGACGTCGTTGATGATCTTGGAGTAGTCGCCAATGTTCTGCGTCGTCGGATAGTGGACGTTCTCCATCGGCATGCGGAGCTTCGGGTCGATCTGCATGACGAGGTATTTGATCATGGAGTGGACGAAGCCGGCCTCGTAGGTCTCCGGGGCCACATGGCCCTGATCGTCGGCCCATTCGTCCTCGGCAAAGATGTGAACCTTCGAGCAGTCGACGCCGAAGTAGTTGATGAGCTGGGCCAGGGGGATGTAGGTCTCGGGCTCGGGGTTTCCGAGGATCATGGAGAACTTCCGCCCGGCCTCCGAGGCGGCCTTGAGGCGCGTGAAGAGCGTGGCGATGAGCACGGGATGGGGGTTCATCATGACCTTGACCTGGAACTCCGGGTGCCACCAGGGCTCGCGCTTTTCCAGATCCGCGCCGCTCAGATTCCGCACGCGCGCGCAGACCTCCTTGTCCCGGA
>CADCOJ010000121.1 GCA_902803075.1 Oscillospiraceae bacterium
GGTCGTTGCCGAAGATCACCGGCCTGTCCGCGCGGACATACTCATCCCCGTTCGGCAGGGTCTCAATGCTGAACCGCTCCTCCGGCGGGCCGGTGGTCCGCTCCGTTGCCGCTGCGGTCTCGCTCTCCGGAAGCATGCCCCACTCGCTCAGGTTGTTCTGCACGGCCTGCTGATACTTCGGCGCGTCTGCCGCGAAGCTGTTGATCCCGGCGTAGGCGTCCGCGAAGATCTCCTCCGCGATCTGGTCCACCGCCTGTTCGATCTCCAGCTCCGTCCCGTTCTCCGGGATGTCGATCAGTCCGCGCAGCTTCTCGATGTACCGTTCCATCGTCCGGTCGAGATCCTTTCCCATGGCCTCCTGCACCCGCCTGCGGATCTCCCGGTTCAGCCCCGGGTTGTTCTGCGCCAGGTCGTGATAGAGCTCATGGTCCGCGATCTGCTTTACCGTCGCCCGCGTGTTGTCCGCCTGCAGGATGATCCCGTCCTGCGTCCATACGCCCCGCACGGCCCGCGTCCCGTCCTTCGTCCGGATTCCGATCTTCCCGAGCACATACTGCACGTTCTTCCCGGTCGCCCGGCGCACCTCGTCCGCAACGCGCCTCTGCTCCGCGTCCCAGGTCCGCTCCGGCAGCACGGTGTTCGTCCTGTCCTGCGTCCCGTTCCGGATCCCAAGCTCCTGCGGGCTTACCTTTCCGAGCCCAGCAGCTTTTGCCGCAGCCTGTCGAGCGCTCGCCGCTCGGAGCTGTTCAGCGGCGCTTTGTGGTCTGCGCGCGTCCAGGCTTCCAGCCTGTCCTCCGGCACGCTCACCGCCCAGCCGTCCGCGTCCTCCATCAGATACCGCGCCGGGCGCTTCTGCTCCAGCCGCGGCAGGCTCAATCCCTTCAGCTCCATTTGTCATTCCTCCTTTCTGGTTTTGTTCAAACGCTTCTCCCAGCCGTACCGGCTGCACCGGCTCCTGCGTGTTCCGTGTCTCCAGCTCCGGCAGCTTGACAGACGCCGCCGGGAATGGTATAGTGGCATTGAGATCACTTCGGTTTATATCCATGTGTCGCACATCATCCTTTTCGTATGGTGTGTGGGATGTATCAACCGAGGTGGTCTTTTTATTTTTATATCTCGATTCGTATGTCACGGTATCCATTGCCCAGGCTGTGACCGGATGCAAAGATTTTCGGCCTTTCGATACACACTCGATAATCACGGAATACCCGTTGACCTTTGTGCCCAATTCAACACGAATACTTCCGTCTTTTCTTCTCATGACGTCAATTACGTCGGTTGCATTGTCTATATACTCCGGGATGCTTTCAATTTGTTTTTCGGTGAGCGGTATATTTCTCCCTTGCAAGTCTGTTTCTATGTGATCTGCAAGATGTGTAAGATGGTTGGCTTCGAGCTCAAGATAATACCCGTCTATTCTGATCGGGTTTCCTCCGTTTTTTTCTGCATTGATTTTTACATCTGCTTTTGCTACAGCGTTTGCAAGCCGGCTCCCGACTTTCCCGTATCCCTTTATTGTGTTTTTGATCTTCCCTGAAACAGCGTTTCTTATAAACGCCTTGATGCTTTCTGACGTCGTCAAAATCGGAGAATCGCCGCCTTTGAGCATCTTTCCTTTTTCATTCCGAACCGTTTGTTTTATCCCTGTTGAAATGTATTCCGGAAGATCCGTGTCTGTAAGACGGCTGTTTTCCTCCTGCCCGCTCGCCGGGCGGGCGTTTTTGTTGTCGATCTGAGCAATTTCGTTACCGCTTCGGGCGATTCCGTTCTCGGTTTGCGCAATTCCGTTCCCGGCCCCGGCGTTTTCCGCCGTGCCCTGCAGCGTGTGGCTCTGTGCGAAGCTCTGCCGGTTCACCTCCTGGAATGTCGGCATGACCGCCTGTGCGGGCTCCTGTCCCGCCTCGCGCACCACGTCGTCGCGGACTTCGTATCGTTCGCGACGGCGTTTTCTTTTTCAAAGCAAACGCCATCTCTCATTCACTTCGTCGCTCCTCCTTTCCGCAAAAGGTCACGCTCGGCTCGCCTGCTCAGTTGCAAGCGCCCTCGCCACGGCTCGCTGTCGCTACCAACCTTTTGCGGGTTATAAAGTTTGTCGTTATCACTATTCGTACCACGTCGTCGCGGACTTTCCATTGTCCGCGACGGCGTTTTTTATTTCCAAACAAGTGCAATGCTCCCCATCACCGGCGGTACAGACGCAGCGCATTTGGCCCGCTGGAAGCCTTTGGGCCGGGTTCGCAGTGTTCTGCTCTTGAACGCCGCACGGCAGCGTCTCTTTTTTGGTATGATGTCTGACGTTCACCGTTGATAAATCGTCGTGCTGGTGATATAATCCAAACGGCGATGATTCGCCGAATACTGCAGGCCGCCGCTTGCAGAGGCGGCACAGGAGGCACACGATATGAATTATTGGCAGGAGAGCAAGCAGAACATTTATGTTGCGGCACACCGCGGCTGGAGCAGCGCATATCCGGAAAACACCATGCCGGCCTTCCGAGCAGCCCTGGAGCTCGGCGTCGATCAGATCGAGACCGACATCCGCATGAGCTATGACGGAGAGCTGGTCCTGTTCCATGACGAGACGGTGGACCGCGTCACCAACGGCACCGGACGCGTGGCGACCAAGACGCTGGCCGAGCTGCAGGCGCTCAAATTCCGCACCGACAAGGACGGCACCGCCTACGTCCCGACGCTGCGCGAGTTCCTCACCCTTGCCGCACAGTACCCCATGCTCACCCTTGACATTGAGCTCAAGGTCTACCCCACCCCGGGCAATGAGGAGACCTCCTTCCAGGTCTGCGACCGCACCATCGCCATGCTCGATGAGATGGGCTTCCGTGACCGTTATGTCATCAACAGCTTCAGCGGCCGTCTGAACGAGTATGTCAACGACAAGTACGGCAAGGCCGTCCGCCAGCATGTCTACTTCCCGGTTCATGATCTTGGCCGTGTGACGCGCAACCCGTATGACTACGCGTTCTGCTGCTGCATGTTCAACGCGTTCTACAGCGACATCGGCATGGCCACCCCCGAAGAATTTGCGCACATGGCCTCTCTCGGCGTGGAGCCGTGGGCCGGCACAAGCGTCAAGGATGAGCCTACGGTCGACGCAGCCATTCAGGCCGGCGCCACACTCATCACCTGCAACAATCCGGACGTCGTTCTGGATCTCCTGCGCAAAAAGGGCTATCATAAATAAGCATCTGCTGAAACAAACCGGCCTGCCGGAAACCGCATGGTTTCCGGCAGGCCGGTTCTGTTTTTTGTTACAGCTTCAGAAGCTGCTCCGCGGCGGGCATGATCGCAGACAGGTCAGCGTCCTCGATCCTGCCGTCGTCAAAGGCGGCCGCCGTCTGCGGATCAATGGGCAGGCGGGCCAGGACCGGCAGGTCATATTCCTGCGCGAGCTCCTCCAAACCGCTCTTGCCGAAGATCTCATGGCGTTTGCCGCAATCCGGGCATGCAAAATAACTGAAATTCTCTATGATGCCCGCGATGGGCACATTCATGATGCGGGTCATGTTGACCGCCTTTGCCACGATCATGGAGACCAGGCTCTGCGGCGACGTGACCAACACCACGCCGTCGACCGGCAGGGACTGCAGCACCGTCAGCATCACGTCTCCGGTTCCGGGCGGCATATCGACAAACATATAATCGACCTCGCCCCAGACCACATCGGTCCAGAACTGCTTGACCGCACCGTTGATGACCGGGCCGCGCCAGACGACAGGGTCCGTTTCATTCGGAAGCAGCAGATTGATGGACATGACACGCACGCCGCCGGCGCTTTCCTCCGGGAAGATGCCCTCCCCGTCCCCGACCGCCTGCTCATGCAGGCCGAATGCCTTCGGGATGGAGGGGCCGGTGATGTCTGCATCCAGAATAGCAGTCTGGTAGCCGAGCTTCTGCATGGAGGCGGCCAGCATGGAGGTGACTGTCGATTTTCCGACGCCGCCCTTTCCGCTGACGACGGCTATGACCTTTTTGATGGATGATTTCGCATTGGCAGGCGCAAGCAGGCTCTTGGGGTCGCGGCTCGCACAGGTTTCGCCGCAGGACGAGCAGTTCCCGCTGCAGGACTCACTCATGTTTGGTTCAGCTCCTTATGCTGTATTTCGATCATTGTACCATGTTTTGCAGGAAAGTCAAACATTACGGGATCAGCATCGCCTTTCCGAAGGCAAATACCTCCCGGACGGCGTAGTTGACCATCAGGATCCACGGCGTGGTCCGGCTTCCGAGCCCGCGCGGCTCCATGCCCAGCCTGCGGGCAAGATATTTTGCCCGGCAAAGATGGAATTCACTCGTGATGATGAGCACGCGGCTTGTATCCGCGCCCATCTGCGCCGCCAGACGCTCGGAAAAGATCAGGTTCTGCCGCGTGTTGGACGCCTCCGTCTCCTCAATGATGCGTGCTTCCCCGATCCCGCTGCGGACGAGCCACGCCTTCATCACGGAAGCCTCCGTCTGAAGCTCATCGGGTCCCTGCCCGCCGGAGACGATGCAAACCGCATCCGGATGGGCCAGAAGATACTCCCGCGCCAGGTCGAGCCGTTCCCGCAGCGTCCGGGAGGGCTGGTCGCCATGGATCTGTGCGCCGAGCACGACGACAAATTCCGGTGCGTCGGCCGCATCCGGCACGTCAGACCGGCCGGAGGCGATCACATATCCCGTGCCGCCGATCACAGCGGCCGCACAGACGCATGAGAGCGCAATGAGCACGGCGCGCCAGAGGCGTTCGCGCCTGTGTCCCCGCAGGAGGTGCAGCGCCGTCAGAACGGCGGCCAGCGCCAGGAAGCACACGCCGGTCATGGCGATATGCAGCGGGAGCGCAACGCAGATCACGCCCAGCAGTGCAAACAAAACGGCCAGTCTGATCCTCATGGCTCCATGCCCTCCAGCTCCACCGACAGCCGTTCCCACTCATCCATGAGCCGGGAAAGCTGTTCATCCGCCTGCTGCTTCTGCTCCATCAGCGGCGCAAGCGCCTGATAGTCGGAGGATGACTCCGTGATCTGGCGGTCGAGCTCTGCCGTGAGCGTCTCCTGCTTCTCGATCTCCCGCTCCACCGCGCGCAGCTGCTTTTCCAGGAGCTTGCTGCCGGAGGTCTTTGGCTTTTCCCGCGTCTCCTTTTTCTCTTTCCGATCGCGGGAAACAGGCGCAGCGATGCGTTCCTTTTCCAGGATGGAGACATATTTTTCATATCCGCAAGGGAAATCCCGGATCGTCCCGCCCGACAGCTCCCAGATGCGCGTGGCGAACTTATTGACGAAATACCGGTCGTGCGAAACGAACAGCAGCGTCCCCTCAAATTCCTCCAGCGCATCCTCCACCCATTCGCGTGAAGCAATGTCCAGATGATTGGTGGGCTCGTCCAGGATGAGCAGGTTGATTTTTTCATCCATCAGCATGCACAGGCGCAGACGGCTCTGCTCGCCGCCGGAGAGCGCGCCGACCGTTTTGAACACGTCCTCGCCCTCAAAGAGGAACGCGCCCAGCCGGTCGCGCGCGGTCTGCACCGTGCAGTTTTTTTCATAGAGCATCGTGTCCAACAGCGTGCGCTCCGGGTGGTCGAAGCGGATGATCTGCGGCAGGTAGGCCCACTTGACCGTCGGGCCGAAACGGATGCGGCCGCTGCCGGGCTCGAAGCCGAGCAGGATCTTGAGGAACGTGGACTTGCCGGTTCCGTTGTCTCCAAGCAGCGCAATGCGCTCGCCGCCCTGCACCTGAAGCTCCACATTTTCAAACAGTGTGCGGCCGTCGTAGCGCTTGCCGAGATTCTTGACAGAAAAGACCTCGTCTCCAAAAAACTCGCGCTGCGCGAACCGCGCGCGCATGGTCTTGTCCTGCGTGGGACGGTCCGTTTTGCGGATCCGGTCCATCCGGTGCTGGATGGACATCGCCCGGCGGTAGAGCGTACGGTTGTTGATGCCCCAGCCCTTCATGCGCTCAAGCGTGAAGCCGAGCTGGCCGAGCTTGGCCTGTTCCTTTTCATACTGCTTGAGCTGCAGCTCAAAGCGCGCCTGCTTTTCTTCCACATAGAACGAATAGTTCCCGGAATAAAACTCAGCCCGTCCCTCGTGGAGCTCCACGATGCGCGTGACCACACGGTCAAGGAAATACCGGTCGTGCGAGATGGTCAGCACGGTGCCGCGGAATCGGGAAATATAGTCCTCCAGCCACTCCGCGGCATGCAGATCCAGATGGTTGGTCGGCTCGTCCAGCAGGAGAATGTCCGTCTTTTCCAGAAGCAGACGGGCAAGATTGACGCGCGTCTTTTCCCCGCCGGAGAGCGAGTCAAACAGCTGCTCGCGCTGCGGACGCGGGATGCCCAGGCCGTTGCAGACCTTGTCTGTCTCGGTATCGGTCTCGTAGCCGCCTTCAAGCTCATAGCGCGCGGCCAGCGCGTCATATTCCGCCAGCATCGTCCGTCCGGCGCTCTCGGTCATTACGGACTCGAGCTTCTGCATCCTGCGGCGGATTGCGTCCAGGCCGGAAAAGGCCGTGCGCAGCACATCCTCCACAGAATAGCCCTCCGGATAGTGCGGGATCTGCGAGATCAGCCCAACTTTTTTCCCGGGCGCCAGCGAGACCTCGCCGGAGGAGGGTGCGATCTCGCCCGTGAGGATACGGAACAGGGTGGTTTTCCCGGCGCCGTTTTTGCCGAGCAGACCCACCCGTTCGCCGGACTGGATGTCAAAGCTGACGCCGTCCAGGATGTTCGTGTCGGAGTCGAAGCTCTTGACCAGATTTTTGATGGATATATCGATCATGATGGTTCCTCTTGTTGTTGGATGCGCGCAAGAAACGTCTCGCGCGTGAACAGCAGATTCAGCGCCTGCAGCAGCGCATTCGTGCTCATATGCGCAGGCAGCTCCAGCTCGCGCAGGAGTGCCAGGCGCTTTTCCCGGCTCCCGACACCGCCGGTGAGACCGGCGCGGTAGAGATCGAGCTTCGTGATGGGTTCCGCGGCGCTCCGGACGCTCACGCCGTCCAGCTCGGCGCCGGACGCGCGCAGCGCATCCACCAGCACCTCCGGGCGCATGCCCTCCACGCCAAGCTTACCCTCCTTTCCCGGCGTGCGCTTGCGGCGCTCCTTGCCGGGAATATCCGGGATATAGGCGTGCAGCACGCCCTCGGCGGGCAGGACGCCCCGGAGATAGCTGCGGATCACAAAGCCCGCGCCGTCCGAGTCGGTCAGGATGACAAGGCCAGTTGTCTGCGCTGCCTTCCGCAGCAGCCCAACCAGCGCCTGATCGTGCATGACTGCAAAACCGTTTGTCTCAAAAATCGCCGCGTCCACCACCTGGCGGAGCATGTTTTTATCGTAACGGCCCTCAACGACGATGGCCTGACGTACTTTAATCACGCTGCGCCTCCTGTGCCAGCCGGACGATCAGCAGCTCCAGGAGCTGCCCGGCGTCGCCCGCGCTCGTTTTCATCTGGACGTCGGTCTGCAGGCAGAGTTCCAGCGCCGCGCGGCAAAACCGGTCCGTGACTGTCCGCGCGGCGGACATGGTCAGTCCGGCCGGATAGCTCCGCAGCCCGGTCAGATCCATCAGCTCCTTCTGCCCCCGGCCGGCGGAGAGGATCGCGCGTGCATAGTGCACCCGGCGAAGCTGCGCGCCGATGGCGCCGAGGATGGCAATGGGGTCGGTCTGCATGGCAAAAAGCTCCTGCAGCTTGACGAGCGCAACGTCGAACCGGCCCTTGATGACGGCGTCGCTGATATCAAAGCTCTGTGCGCTGAGCGCAGGGATCACCACGGCGTCGATGTCGCCGCGGGTAATGGCGCTCCCCTGGCTGTATGCGGCGATCTTCTCGATCTCGCCCTGGAGCGTCGTCATCATACCGTCGGTGATAAAGATCAGATAGCGGCACAGATCGTCCGGAATGGATTTCTCATGCGCGCGGAAATGGCGCGCGATCCACACGGACAGATCCCGCTCGGACTGCTTTGCGAACTCCACGATCTGCGCCTTTTCCCGGAAACAGGCGGCCAGTGCCTTCATGGTGCCGTTGATGCGGAACTCGACCGTATCATAGGTAAAAACGACGCAGCAGTACTCCGGAATATCCGACAGGATGCGCACATACTGCCGGCGCAGATCCTCCGGCATGCCGAACAGATCCGCATCGTCCACGCGGACAAGCGTCCGCTCAGACATCATGGGCATTGCGTCAATGGCGTCGGAGAGCGCCTGCGGCGTCAGATCCTCCGCCCGGAACCGGTGCGCATTGAATTCTGCCGCCGGTCCGGCCGCAAGCTTCTGCGTTATTTGATTTACATAATATTCTCTCAGGAATGCTTCCTCGCCGTACAGGACATAGAAATTCCCCAGCCGGCCGGATCTCAGATCCGCCTTGAAGCGCTGGAACGCCTCGCCGGATGCGGGCGCAGGTTGCTTGGCCATGGTATTACCTCCTGACGGTGACAGTGCCTGACTGATCGGTGCGCAGGATCTGCGCGCCGGTCTGCGTAATGCGTTCAAGTGTCTCCGGCGCGGGATGACCGAACACGTTGTCCTTTCCGGCAGAGATCAGAACGACTGCCGGATCTGCCGCCTGCAGCAGCGCGAATGAGGTCGATGAGGCTGCGCCGTGATGACCGGCGACCAGGATCCCGCACGGTGGGATCGCGTGCGTTTCAAGCAGGCGGTATTCCGCCGCGCTGCCCAGGTCGCCGGTAATAAGAATATCACATTTCGGCGTCTCTGCCAAGACGCAAAGTCCGTTGTTCCGCTCCTGTGACTCCGGATCCGGCGCAAGAAGCGTCAGCGTTCCGCTGGCGAAGGGCAGACGCACGTCCTCCCTGCAGAGCAGGACCGGAACGCCGCACGCCTCCGCCTGCTCCAACAGCTGCAGGCGCTGCGCGCTGTCCGCATCCAGATCCGGTGCGATCAGCGCACCGACATGCACGCGCCGCATCAGCTGAACCGCACCGTTCACATGGTCGGCGTCATAATGTGTCAAAATCAACCGGTCGATGCGAAAGATGCCGCGCGTCTGCAGGAATCTTGCGGCCTTCTCGCCGCTGGCATCCGCTGTGCCGCCGCAGTCGACCACATCGACGCTCCCGCAGCACCGGCAGACGATACACTGTCCCTGCCCGACATCCAACGCGGACACAGACACCTCCGCTGCACGATAATCCGCGGCGCCGAGCGCCATACACACGGCATAGACCGCCACGAACGCCCCGAGCGCGGAAGCTGCGCCGATCCGCCGCGGAGCGCAGAGAAACGCCGCAGCCGCAAGAAACAGGAACACCGTTGCGATCACCGCGAAGGGCGACTCCAGGTACACGGCGGCATAGGGAATCGAGGCGATGCCATGCGCCACCGCAAGAATGAACCGCACCAGAACCCGGACCAGCGCTGCCGGAACAGCCGCCGGCACATGGAACAGGCCGAGCAGGCACGCCGGGATCGCCAGCAGGAACGCCAGCGTGACAGCCCAGAGGCACAGCGCGTTCGTGACCGGTGCGGCCACAGAGGTCATCCGGAAATGATACAGGGTAAAGGGCATAGAAAACGGGATCGTTGCCAGCGAGCAGCACACCGCCGTCAGCGCCGTGCGTCCCACACGGCCGATCAGACCCCTGCCGCAGATGATGCGCTCGAGCAGCGGGATCTGTCCGGCCCGGTCATAGAGCCGGCGCGTGAACAGCAGGATGCCTGCGGTGGCACCGAAGGACATCTGCAGCCCGGCGTTCAGGATGCACCATGGATTGCCGGCCACCAACGCCAGCAGTGCCGCACAGACGCTGGTGGGCGTATCCGGGTCCCGGCCCGCAAGCGGCGCGCAGAGCAGGAAAATCAGCATCAGCCCTGCACGGACGGCAGAGGCCGGCGCCCCGGTCATGAGCACAAACAGGAGGATGCACGGGATCCCGGTCAAGGCTGCAAGGGTGCGATTGCCCGCGCAGAGCAGACGGATGAACCCGAACAGGATGGCGACATGCATGCCGGACACCGCCACGGCGTGGGCGATCCCGGCGATGGACAGCTCGTTCCGCGTCTGATAACTGAGCCCGGATTTGTCCCCGAGCAGCAACGCCTTGACGAACGGGGCGGTGTCTGAAGAAAAGACGTTGTCCGCCGCGCAGCGGATCTTCTGCGCCAGCATCGCCGGCCAGCAGGACGCACCGGGACTGCCCTTCTGCAGCTCCGCCTCTCCGCGCACGCTTGCGCTGAGCCACACGCCCCGCGACGAATCGTAGAAATTGCCGCGCTCCATGCGGTCAAAGGCGCTGGTAAGCTTTGCGCGGCAGAACAGGACGTCACCCGGCTCCGGGGCGAGCGCCGCATCGAAATACACGACTCCGCGGCATCTGCTGCCGTTTTCCCGCGTGAGGCGTGCCACGACCGAGTATCCGTAGGACGTTTTCTGCGGGTACTCCAGGATCTCGGCGCGGATCGGCTCCACCTCCCCGAGACCGCGCAGCGCACGGCCCGGGCCGGCTGTGCGGAAGAGGCCCGTCCACAGCAGTCCGGCGCACACGCCCAGAAGTACCAGCGCGCCGGCCCGCTCCAACCGGCCGCGCCGACGGAACAGAATCGCGCAGGCCAGTGCGGGCAGCAGGCACAAACCGGCCGGGACGCCTGTTTTCACCCACGCGATGTAGATGACGGCCGCCGCCGTGAACCCGACCGTGAACAGGCACAGCTTCCGCATGTGCTTCTCCCCTCCCGTGCCCGCCGGGTATGAATGCCCGGCAGGCCTCTGTCTGCTTTTCCAAACAAAATGGCCTCAGCGCTCTCACTGTGCTGAGGCCCGGAATCAGAACGAACCGGCGCCCGCAGCGGAAGCTGCGGGCGCCCGGCACATCTTATTCGTCCTTATTTTCCGGATCTGCCGGCGTCTCGGGCTCGTCGTTCACAACGATCTCGATCTTCTTTGCGGCATCCTCCGCTGCGTCCTCGACCTTTTGAGCAAGCTCCTCAGCCGTCTTTTCCACATCCTCGACGACCTTGTCGATGTCCTCGCAGGCGGCATCCTTCGCTTCCCCGGCGCGCTCACGCGTGGAGGCGATGTAGTCCTTCAGCTCAGCGATGAGCTTCTTGGACTCGTCGATCTTCTGGCACCAGGGCAGATACTCGGCGGCATCCATCTCTTCACCGACGGCATAGTCGCGGTAATACAGCTTGCCAAGCTCCAGCTCCGCCTTCTTCACCTTGTCCTCCTCGGCATAGATGGAGAGGTTTGCTTTTGCGATGGAAGCCAGCTCCCGCGCCTTCTCAACGGCGGTCTGCGCGGCGTCTCTGGCGATGTTTCTTGCGGTCTCAAAGTTCTCAGTCAGGCTCATGAAACGTATCTCCTTTCTTCAAGATGACCTTCTGACGCTATTATAGCATAAAATGTTCCCGATGGAAGTATTTCCAAGAGAATTTGCAGAAAATTCATGATTTGTCGTTCTGCTGCGCGCGCACGTTCACATACAGCGTTTCGCGCTGCGGCTTCTTCACGAGCAGAATCCAGGCAAGGGCAGCCAGCGACGCCGCCAGCGACACGCCCGCCACCAGCTGGCTGACGCGGATGCCGGTATGGAAGAGGTAAAGGCTGTCGGTGCGCAGCCCCTCGATCCACACGCGCCCGAGCCCGTACCACGCTGCATAGAGCAGGAACACCTCGCCGTCAAAGCGGCGCTTTTTGGAGGCGAAGTGCAGCAGGATAAAGCCGACAATGTTCCACAGCGATTCATAAAGGAAGGTCGGGTGGTA
>CADCOJ010000122.1 GCA_902803075.1 Oscillospiraceae bacterium
ACATTGATATTCTCCTTCGCAAGCTCATGTGCCAACTCCTTGGTAAAGGCAATGACGCCGCCCTTGGCTGCTGCGTAATGCGGGTCGGAGAAGTCACCGGTAATGCCAGTGCCGGAACTGATGTTCACAATTTTTCCGCACTTCTTCGCGCGCATGATCGGCAGCACCGTCATCGTAAACCGGAACACGCTGTTAAGATTCAGTTCGATCAGCCGCATCCACTCCTGCTCATCAATGGTATCCACGGTCACGCCGCCGCCGCAACCGGCTGCATCGTTCACCAGAATGTCTACGGTGCCGAATTCCTGTACTGCCGTGTTCACAACCTTCTGAATATCCTCATATTTTCGCACATCGCAGTAAAGCCCCAGGCATACACCACCGGCCTGCGTGGTCTCATCGGCCGTGTTCTGCACACTATCTTCCTCAATGTCGCATGCAACGACATTTGCACCGAGACCCGCCAGCTTCTGTGCAATGCCGCGGCCAATGCCGTTGCCGGCACCTGTCACGATGGCAGTTTTTCCGGCCAATTGGAAATAGTGCTCCATGTTCGCGTGGATCCAACTCTCATTCATTGTTTTCCCTCCATATTGTCATGTGGGCGCAAATTTAAGCAATCTGCACAAGCATGCGCCGTGTTTTCCTGTGACAGTACTCATATTAGCACAACAAAACGTGTTTTTTCGGACACACGAGGAACGGAGCGTTGTATTTTACCCGCCTGTTTTCGCTGCTCCTGTGGACATTCACCATGACCGCTTTTCTCTTTTACAGCACCCGTCCGCTTTTGGAGCGGAATTTGCCCCGGAACGCTGACGGTGTCATGACCTTCAGCTTGACAAAATTTCGCGTCAGCGTTTTCTGCGAATTATAGCCGACATCCAGCGCAACGTCCAGCACGGTCAGCTCCGTTGTAATGAGCAGTTCACATGCGTGGTTCACGCGGATCTGGTTCAGAAAGTCCTCAAAGTTGAACTCTACCTGCTCCACCAGCAGCTGCTGCAGCTTTGGTACCGTGATCTGGAATTTTGCCGCGACGCTCTTGGCTGTGAGCGGACTTGCGTAATTTCGATAGATATAGTTTACTATGGTATATCCGATGCGTTCCTCTTCGATATGACAGATGTTCTGCACCTTCTGGTATGTCGCCCGGTACTGACCGATGCGGTCGCCCACCCGTGTGGCAAACACTTTTGAAATGTGCGATTCATCCACAAACCCCAAGATCTCCGCCAGCTCCCGCAGAGTCAGGTCGGTATACAACAGATAATTCACGGTCTTGCAAATGCGCATTTCGTTCAGAAGATCAAAAAAGGACAGCCCCGTCATTTGTGTGATATGCGCGCTGACGGTCGATTCACTGTAGTAAAACTGCTGTGCGATCTTCTTGAGCGTCAGCTTTTCATTGCAGTGCAGATACATATAACGCAGAATGTCCACGGAATCCACGCATTCGCTGCGCCCGCTCTCCGGCTGCTCCGTTGCCGCGCGCGTAAAAATGACCGTCAGATACACGATCAGATTCAAAACCGCAATGTTTTCCAGTTCTTTTTCCGTGTGCAGGTTCTTGCTTGATTCAATGCCGATCTCCTCACGGATGAACTGCACGATGTTCCGCACATCCGCGATCTTGTCCTCTGACAGCTGCACGGCGGCATGGTCCTCAATGCGCGTCAGGCTGGAGCACGGATCGCCCGATACGTCGCTGAACAGATGTATGACGTTCTGCACCGTATCAAAGTGATAGCGGATGATCACATACTGCACCGGCTTCTCGACCGCACTGATCTCGCTGACCTGCCACGGCAGGATGGACACAAGAGTTCCCCTTCGGAAGTCATACTCCTTGCCCTGAATGACGATTTTTCCGGCGCCGTCCAAAGCAAACAGAAACCGCGATTCCTGGTGAATGAGCGGCACTGCCGGTTCTGACACGGTTTCGTAGTCCAGACTGAACAGGCGGCTCTGATCCACCTGTGACCGATTGAACGACTGCATCTCGATCAGTTCTTTCATAGGCCCTCCAAACGGCAGAATTCTGTAGAGTTACTGGTATTTCTACAATTTATATTATAAAATGGCGAAAATAGCAAGAGGGGACAGTTAGGCCTGAATTTATTGTATTATCCGCAGGTGATCTGCACGCACCTGCCTCGCATTTTTGACAGGCCTTGTTCCCGCCAGACCTATATGCGTGCATGGAAAGGCGGGCATATATGTGAAAGCGCACACAAGAACCTGTTAAAGTACAAAGAAAATCCATCATTTCGCACGTCCTGCGCAAAAAGTATCTGTTAGAATACGTTTATAAGGTCGCTGGCGATCAAAAAAACTGAAAAAAAGGAGGGTTACCCATGCAAGGTCCCATCCACGTTAAAAGTGAGATCGGTCCGCTGCAAAAGGTCTTGCTTCACCGCCCGGGGCGGGAGCTGGAGTATCTTGTACCGGATGCGCTGGAACGCTTGCTCTTTGACGATATTCCCTATCTGCACGGTGCGCAGCAGGAGCACGACCGGTTCGTGCAGCTTCTGCGGGAAAACGGCACAGAGGTCGTATTCCTGGAGGATCTGACGGCGGAAGCCATCGAAACAGACGATCCTGTTCGGGATGCATTCATTGATGCCGTTATTTCCGGCGCGGGAGCGCTGGCGGAGTATTACCGGCCGGAGCTGACCGAATACCTGAAAAGTATTTCTGATGCGCATGTGCTCGTAGAGAAAACAATGTCCGGTATCTGTGTGCAGGAGCTTCCGGCTTCGCAGAAAAGCTGCTTGGGCCGGCTCATGCAGCAGGACGACCATTTTGTGATGGATCCCATACCAAACCTGTATTTCACCCGGGATCCGTTTGCGTGCATTGGTAATGGCGTGAGTCTGAATCGAATGCATTCGCAGACGCGCTGCCGGGAAACGATCTATGGCCGGTTCATTCTGAAGTACCACCCGGAGTTTTCTGATCGTGTACCGTTATACTACACGCCGGAGCTTCCGACAAGCATTGAGGGCGGGGATATTCTAAATCTGAGCGCGCAGGTCGTCGCGGTGGGCGTATCGCAGCGCACGCAGCCAGAATCCGTTGAGCTGCTGGCGCACAACCTTTTTGACGCGCAGGATTGCAGTGTGGACACCGTTTTGGTCTTTGACATTCCCCACAGCCGTGCCTTCATGCATCTGGACACGGTCTTGACCCAGGTCGACACCGATACCTTCACGGTGCATCCCGGCATTCTGGACAGACTGCATATCTATGAGATCACGCCGGCTGCCGGCGGACAGCTGCATATTCAGGAAATGGTCCGCCGCCCGGAGGAGGTGCTGGCACACTATCTGCATCAGGATCATGTGCGCCTCATCCGCTGCGGAGGCGAGAGCGCGATCGCGGCGCAGCGTGAGCAGTGGAACGACGGCTCCAATACGCTGTGTATCCGTCCGGGCTGCGTAGTCGTGTATGACCGCAACCATATCACAAATCAGATCCTGACGGATGCCGGGATCGAAGTTCTTACCGTTCCCAGCGCCGAGCTTTCACGCGGCCGCGGCGGCCCGCGCTGCATGAGCATGCCGCTTTGCCGCGCCGCGCTGTAACAGGAGCAAGCAAATTGGATGATCCATATCCGGAAAACCAAAATCAGTGGACCAAATAGAAAGGAGCATTTTTATGCCTGTCAATCTTCGTGGAAGAAATTTTCTGAAACTGCTGGACTATTCTCCGGCAGAGATCCGTTATCTGCTCGACCTGTCCAGAACGTTCAAGGACCTCAAGCGCACGGGCACGCCGCACCGCTATCTGGAGGGCAAGAACATCGTCCTGCTGTTTGAGAAAACGTCGACCCGCACGCGCTGCTCATTTGAGGTCGCCGGAATGGACCTTGGCATGGGCGTGACGTATCTTGACCCCGGCAGCAGCCAGATG
>CADCOJ010000123.1 GCA_902803075.1 Oscillospiraceae bacterium
CGAGTACAAGTGCATCGAAGAGCTGATGGACGCTGTCGATACCTGGATCCCGACCCCGGCCCGCAACGACGATCTGCCCTTCCTGATGCCGGTTGAGGACGTCTTCACGATTTCCGGCCGCGGCACTGTCGCCACCGGTCGTGTTGAGCGCGGCGTCATCAAGAAGAACGAGCCGGTCGAGATCGTTGGCCTGAGCGAAGAGAAGCGGCCCACCGTTGTCACCGACATCGAGATGTTCCACAAGCTGCTCGATTTCGCTGAGGCAGGCGACAACATCGGCGCTCTGCTCCGCGGCATCGACAAGAAGAACGTCGAAAGAGGACAGGTCCTTGCGAAGCCCAACTCCATTCATCCGCACACCAAGTTCACGGGCCGTGTTTACGTCCTGACCAAGGAAGAGGGCGGCCGTCATACCCCGTTCTTCAACAACTATCGCCCGCAGTTCTACTTCCGTACCACCGACGTCACCGGCATCATCTCCCTGCCCGAAGGCACTGAGATGTGCATGCCCGGCGACAACATCGACATGAAGGTCGAACTGATCACCCCGATCGCCATCGAGAAGAACCTCCGCTTCGCAATCCGCGAAGGCGGCCGTACGGTCGGTTCCGGCGTTGTCATCGAGATCAACGAAGACTGATCGCCTTTCCATCGCATTATGACCGCAGGGCGCCCGGCATAAGCCGGGCGCCTTTTGCGACGCTTCAAACGAAAACCGGACTGTCCGAGACAGGACAGTCCGGTTTTCAAGCGAATGATACGCTTACTGTTCCTTCATGAGTTTTTTTCTGGCCAGATTGATCGTGCCCTCCTGCATCGAGCTGATCCAGTGCAGTGCCTTGCCGCAGCCGTTGGCTACGCAGGAGTCTGCGTCGTCTGCAATGGAGCAGGGAATATCCGTGCGCTCGGTGATGAGCTTATCGAAACCGTAGAGCAGACTTCCACCGCCTGTGAGGACAATGCCGTTTTTGGAAATGTCCGCGACCAGCTCCGGAGAGCTGTGCTCCAGAACGGAGAGGATCTCATCGACGATCTGTCTGGCCGGGCGCTTGAAGGAGCTCATAAGTTCCGTGGAGGAGACGACGGCTTCATTCGGAAGACCTGTCTTTGCGTCGCGGCCTTTCACGGTCATCACAGCCTCCTCCGGACGCTCGTAAACGCAGCCGATGGTGATCTTGACTTCCTCAGCGGTGTTCAGGCCGATGAGCATGCCGTGGTGCTTGCGCATGTGGCTGACAACGGCCTCGTCAAAGGTGTCACCGGCGATTTTGATGGAGGAGGAAGTGGCAATGCCATTGAGGCTCAGAACTGCAATATCCGTCGTGCCTCCGCCAATGTCAACGACCATGTTTCCATCCGGTCCGCCGATCGAGAGTTTTGCACCGAGCGCCGCAGCAAACGGCTCTTCAATGAGATATACGCGCCTTGCGCCGGCCTCCATTGCAGACTGGATAACCGCACGCTCCTCGACCTCCGTCACACCGGACGGGACCGAGACGATCACGCGCGGCTTTATCAGGGAAAAGCGGTTGATCTTCCGCAGGAACTGCTCGAGCATTTTTTCGGTCATCTCATAGTCGGAGATCACGCCCTCGCGCAGCGGACGGACAGCCACGATGTTGCCGGGCGTCCGGCCGAGCATGTTCCGGGCGGCAGCGCCGACCTGCAGGACCTTTCCCGTATTCTTGTCCACAGCGACCACGGAAGGCTCGCGCAGAACGATGCCTTTTCCCTCCACATAGCAGAGCACGTTGGCCGTGCCCAGGTCGATGCCGATGTCACGAATCAGTTTGATTGCCATAGTTTTCATCCTTTGTCTGCGTAATTCTTGGGGCGGCAAACGCCGCATAGACGACCTGCTCCGCACCGGCCATGCGCAGCGTCCGTGCGCACTCGGAGATGGTCGCACCGGTCGTCACAATATCGTCAATCAACAGAATGCGCCTGCCGCGAATGTCCTGGACATGAACGGCTGCAAACGCATTGGAAACATTCGCCCGGCGCTGCTCAGCGTGCGCGAGTCTGGACTGCGGCGGCGTGTGGATCTGCTTGCGCAGCATGCGCTGCGGTTTCAGTCCAAGCGCTTTCGCGGCCGCTGCGCACAGGATCTGAGACTGGTCGTACCCGCGCCGGAACCGGCGCGCGGCGCTGACCGGGACCCAGGTGACGGCGTCGAACTCACCGGAGAGCTTCGCACGGATCACCGTGGAGAGCCACTGACCGTATGTCCGGCCATAGAAAGAGAGGCCGCCGAATTTGTACCGCAGGAAGGACTCGCGCAGCGTTCCTTCATAGAAGAACATCACCGCTCCGCCTGCTGTGAAGCGTACCTTCGGCACACGGTCCGTATAGTCCGGCAGCGCCTGCATGCAGCCGGGACAGAGCGGCTGGGTGACGTCGTTCAGGAGCTTCCGGCAGAGAATGCACTTGGGCGGATACAGCAGATCCAGTGCGGCTTGCAGCAGCTTCAGCATTCCGCAGCTCCCTCAAGCCGGAGCTTCAGTCCGCTGTAACGCCGCTGCCGGCGGTCGTTTGCGGTCATGGCGGCGATCATGTCCTCGCGCCCGACAACGATCAGCAGCTCCTTGGCCCGTGTGATGGCGGTATAGAGCACGCTTCTGGTCAGCAGCATCGGGGCGCCTGCCATCAGACAGAGGATCACGGCACGGTATTCGCTGCCCTGGCTTTTGTGGACGGTCATTGCGTAGGCCGGCTCCAGCTCAGGCAGCATATCGAAGGTGTATTCGGCGGTCTTGTCGTCAAATCTGACGGTGACAAGCTCCTGCTCAAAATCAATGGAGTCGATAAACCCGATGTCACCGTTGAAGATGCCGGTCCCGGAGCCGGGTCCGTCGAGCTTTCTCCACATTATATCATAATTGTTGCGGATTTGCATTACCCGATCGCCCTCGCGGAAAGAAAAATCACCATATTTCTTTTCCCGTTTCCCCGGCGCCGGCGGATTGAGCACCGCCTGCAGGGCGGTGTTGAGCGCGTGCGTCCCGGTCTGTGTTTTGCGGGTGGGCGTAAGCACCTGGATCTCTGTAGGGTCTATGCCAAGACGGCTCGGCAGACGCTGGCCGCAAAGCTCCTGAATGGTCTGCACGGCTGCTTCGGATGTGCTCCTGCGGAGGAAAAAGAAGTCGCGGTCTGTTGCGGTCAGGACCGGGAATTCACCACGGTTGACGGCATGGGCGTTCATGACGATCAAACTCTCCTGCGCCTGACGGAAGATCTGCGTCAGACGCACGGTCCGGCAGATCCCGGAGCGGATGAGATCAGAGAACAGATTCCCGGCACCGACGGACGGCAGCTGGTCCGGGTCGCCCACAAGAACCAGACGGCAGCCGGGCTTCAGCGCCCGGAGCAGCGCGTCCATCAGCTGCAGATCCACCATCGACATTTCATCGACGATCATGGCGTCGCAGGCAAGGGGTTCGTCTTCGTCGTGGAAAAAGCCGAGTGCGCCGGAATCGTCGTCGAACTGTGCCTCCAGAAGCCGGTGGATGGTGGAGGCCTCGCGCCCGGTGCAGACGCTCAGCCGTTTGGCAGCGCGTCCGGTCGGCGCAGCCAGACATGTCTTGATCCGCAGCCGGTCAAACAGCTCCAGGATCCCGGACATGACCGTCGTCTTGCCGGTTCCCGGGCCGCCCGTCACGATCAGGACCCTGCGGCAGGCCGCTTCACGGATCGCCTCAAGCTGCTGCGGCGCATAGTCGATGCACGTGTGCCTGGAGATGTCCTGCACGATCTGTGCAAGATCTGCCGGTGCAGGAAGCGTCTGTTCTGCATCGGCGCGGATCCGGCGGCAGACGGAGCACTCTGCTTCATACAGCTGCGGCAGATAGCAGGCGAGCAGACCTGCGATGGGGCTGAGCACCAGCTCCTGTTTTTCATGCAGACGGTCGATCCCGGCGCGGATGACCGCCGGCTCCAGATCAAGCAGCTGGCATGTGGCCTCCATCAGCTTTTCCAGGGGAATGAACGTGTGGCCGCCGCTGAGATTATATGACAGCTCAAAGATGATCCCTGCCTCCACGCGCCGCTCGTCGTCAGCATTGACGCCCAGCTCAATGGCGAACGCATCCACGGCGGAAAAATCGGCGCCATAGTAAGGATCGGTCAGAAGATACGGGTCGTCGCGCAGGGCATCCTGCGCAAGATCACCGAACACACGGAACAGCCGAACTGCCAGGCGTACGGGAAGACGGTACATGGTCAGAAATTCGATCAGGCGCCGGATACCGGATTGGCGGCGAAAGCTCTCGCTCATGGCCTGTGCCTTCTGGCTCGTGATCCCGGGGATCGCTGTCAGCTGCTCCGGATCGGATTCCAGAATATCCAGGCTCTTTGCGCCGAACCGCGAGACGATCTTCTCCGCCGTCCGTTCCCCAATACCCTTGACGGCGCGGGAGGAGAGGAAGGCAAGGATCTCTCCCGCGGTTTCCGGCATGAGACGTTCCAGAAACTCCGCCTCAAACTGCTGCCCGAAATTGACGCGGTGCGTCCACTTCCCGACGATCGCCAGGCGCTCGCCGACGGCGCTCATGGGGATCGTGCCGACCACTGTGATTTTTTCACCCGTTTCCGTCAGAACCTTCAGCACGCTGTATCCGTTTTCCGGATTCTGAAAGACCACGGCCTGGACTGTGCCGCGGATCAGCTGGGTATCCTGCTCCATGATGTACACTCCTGCTGCCACTGTAAAAACGCTTCTCTGCTCCAAAGCTCCACATACCCGTGCTGCGCGCCGAGCGCCTCTGCACGAATGCGCGCGCATTCATCGAGACCGCAGTCGACCAGCAGCAGCGAGCCGTGGAGCAGGCCGCTGCCGCGCAGAAACGCGAACGCGCGTACCTGCTGCTCCAGCTGCGGCTCCTGCCCGGACAGGAAAAAAACCGTCCAGCAGCTGCGCCTGACGCAAAGCAGCATCCAACCGCCAAGGCACCAGACAGCCAGTGCGATCCCGAGCACAGACACGAGCACACGAAGAAACAATCCAAACACAGCCGCACCCCCTTCAAAGGCAGGATATTCCGCCGGGGCGCTGCATGTGCCTGTCCACGCATATTTTACTATATTGCAGCATGTTTTTCCACCCGAAAATGAAAGGATCCGCGAAAAAAGACGGCCAAGCGACACCGTTGTGCCGGAGAATGCGTGCGCGCAGGGAAAAATCGGCGCGCTTTCCGCCGGATCAGAGCGAACACTGCGCACAAACCCGCTGTTTTTCCGCCGATTCAGGGAAAAGTTACCGAAAAAGGTGGAAATCATGCTCCGCCTGATGTATAATACAAGCACGTTATCATGCAAAAGCAGGGAGCAGATATGAAGCAAAACAGCAAGCGAGCAGCCAATCAGGACCCGTCCCGCCAGCACCGCGAGCGCCTGGAGCAGCTGCGCAGGTTCCTGCACCGGTATGGCTGGACTCTGTCCGTGACCGTTCTTGCGCTCATCGCCGTGGTGCTGCTCATTTTTGTGATCGCCGGGAGCAGGCCGGAGGTAAAGGAGCAGAATGTTGTTGAGGAGCAGACGCCTGCGCGCTATCAGGACGGCTATCTTTGCGCTTCTCAGGCGTTGGTGCCGTATTATGACCGCTCGCTCAACGAAACCGGAACGGTCGCCCGCGGCATGAAGATCACATATTCCACGCAGAATCCCATTAAAAAAGACGGGAAAAGCTATTATCTGACGTATTTTTCGACGCTTGACTACGGCTATGTGTGTTCTGACAATTTGACGCGCGACGAAAAGAACATCGTTGCGGAGCGGACAGTCTATGTCCGCACGCCGCAGAATCTTCGCCTGCAGATGGACTCCATCGAGCTTGGCCCGCTGGTCGAGCAGGGGACTTCGCTGGCCGTCCTGGGCTATGAGGGCATCGAGGATGGCGTCGTCGATACCTATCGTGTCAAATACGGCAGCGAGACAGGCTTCATCAAAGGCATGTATGTTACCAGTACCTATGATGCTGCAACCGAGGTCTTTGACCGCTTCGGCGTTTATTCCATCCATGCCGGACGCGGTGACGTCTGGGGCGGCGGTGACGCGGAGAGCCTGGATTATTTCCCGCGGGAAAAAGCGAGTTTCCCGGATAAAACGATGCCGGATCCGTGCTACGGCCTCTATCTGACGTGCGATCCGGAGGTCATCTCCAACATCGACAAATATATTGCCTTCGCAAAGACCACCACCATCAACGCCTTCGTCGTGAACATTATGGACGGTACCTCTGTCGGCTACCCCTCGGAGGTCTATCTGGAATACTCTCCGACGGCCTACCGCTTTGCCAACAACACCATCGAGGACTACCGCGCCTGCGTGGAGAAGCTGCATGAGGCCGGCTTCTATGTGATCGGCCGCCTCACAACGTTCAACGATTCGTTCCTGTGCGGCGACCATCCTGAGTATGCGATCGCAGACCTGTCCGGCAAGCCGCTGTATGTTGCGGGAAGCTACTGGCCGAGCGCGTTCTGCCGCTACGCATGGGAGTATAAAGTTGCCTTGGCCGTCGACGCGGTCGAGACCATGCACTTTGACGAGATCCAGTTCGACTACGTCCGCTTCCCGGACGGCACGTACAACTACGAAAAAGACGGTACCATCGACTATCACAACGAGTACGGCGAGACCAAGGCGCAGGCCATCCAGCGGTTTCTGATGTACGCGACAGACGTTCTGCACGAGTATGGCGTCTATGTCGGCGCGGACGTCTTCGGTGAGACAAGCGGGACGTATGTCACCGCATACGGCCAGTATTGGCCGGCTGTCAGCAATGTGGTGGACGTGATCTCCGGCATGCCGTATCCGGACCACTTCTCGCAGAACGGCACCTATCGCCCCTGGGAGCATCCTTATGAGACGATCCTGGACTGGGCGGAGTCGGCTGCCAAGCGGCAGACTGAGACGCCGAGCCCTGCCATCGCGCGCACCTGGATCCAGGCGTATGATGCGATCCGCCCGCCGTATAATACGTTCGGCCCGGAAGAGGTCGGCGGAGAGATCCGCGCCCTGCAGGAACGGGGACTGACCGGCGGTTTCATGGCATGGAACGCCATGTGCAGCATTCCGAAGCTCGAATCACTCAAGCCGGCCTTCGATGCCCTGGCTGTGGAAGAATAAAACGCCGGGATCGGCGGCAGCGCCCCGTCTGTCAGCCGGGAAACCCGGCAGCAGGCGGGGCGCTGTTGTGTCGTTTTATTATGTTAACATAATATCAAAAATGATGATTGATTCCGCTGGAAACTGCGTCTTGGCAGAAAGCGGAAAACCGGTTATACTGAATCAAACGAGACCTGCGGAGGGAAACGCATTGAAGATCCTCATTCTTGGCGGCGGCGCAAGCGGCATGATGGCCGCACTGACAGCCGCCGAACTGTCCGGCGCACATGTGACGCTGCTTGAGCGCCAGGCGCGCGTGGGAAAAAAGCTGCTCGCCACCGGAAACGGCCGGTGCAACCTGACCAACGTCCGCCTTATCCCGGACGCGCCTTGCCTGCAGTCGTCCTACAATGGCTGCGACCCGGCATTTCTGCTCCCGGCGCTCACGCGCTTTGACGTGAGCCGCACGCGGATATTCTTCCGCGCTTTGGGCCTTTTGACCGTGCAGGAGCCCTCCGGCCGTGTCTATCCGCTCTCCGACCAAGCCAACAGCGTGGTCGATGTTCTCCGGTTTGCGCTGGATCAGGCGGGAGTGGAGACGGTTTTTGGCTTTGACGCTGTTTCTGTCCGAAAAAAGGCGCGGGGGTATGAGCTCTGCAGCGCCGAAGGTACTGCCCGCTTTGGGGATAAGCTGATCGTCGCGGCGGGCGGCTGCGCCGGAAAAACGCTGGGCGGAACGGATGCCGGCTGCCGTCTGCTTGCGCAGCTCGGCCACACATGCACGGAGCTTCGTCCGAGCCTGACGCCCCTCAGAACAGATCCCGCGTGGATCCGCGGACTCAAGGGCGTGCGCGCCGATGCCTTTGTGCGCCTGCGAAAGGGCGGCAGGACGCTGTGCGCCTCCTCCGGAGAGCTCCAGTTCACGGACTACGGCGTCAGCGGCCCGGTCATATTCGACCTGTCGCGGGCGGCGTCCGCCGGCTCGGAGCTGGTGATCGACCTGCTGCGTGACTATGCGGAAAGCGATGTGCGCGCAATGCTTGCGCAGCGCGTGCAGCGCCTGCCGTCGCTGCCTGCGCAGGAGCTGCTGAGCGGTATGCTCCATCCGCGCCTGGGCAGGATGCTGGTCCGCGGCGTGATCCGGGAGGAACGGCCTTTGCATATGCTGACGGATGCAGAGCTCGATGCTGTCTGCGCGCAGATCAAAAGCCTGACGCTTCCGGTGACGGGCGCGCTCGGCTTCGAGAGCGCGCAGGTGACGGCGGGCGGCATTCGTACGTCGGAGTTCGACCCGCAGACGCTGGAGAGCCGCCTGGCGCCCGGTGTGTTTGCCTGCGGCGAGGTGCTTGACGTTGACGGCGTGTGCGGCGGCTATAACCTGCAGTGGGCCTGGTCGTCCGGACGCCTGGCCGGTCTTGTCGGAACGGGGAGGGAGCGGCTGTGATCCGAATCCGGGATCTGTCTCTGCCGCCGGACGGCGGTCCGGAGCTTTTGAAAGAGCTTGCAGCTAAGGCGCTGCGCCTGTCTCCGGAAGAGATCGTTTCCATTCAACTGCACCGCAGATCTGTCGACGCGCGGAAAAAGGACGACGTGCGTATCATCTGCACCGTGGATGCTGCAGTGCGCGGCAGCGAAGCAAAGATCCTGCGCGCGGCACACTGCAGCAGGGCGGAGCCTGCACGCGATGCGCGGTGGCAGCTTCCTGCCGCGCCGCGGACGGACGAACGCCCCGTCATCGTCGGGTTCGGCCCGGCCGGCATGTTTGCCGCGCTGGTCCTGGCGAAAGCCGGGCTGCGTCCGATCATCCTGGAGCGGGGCCTGGATGCAGCGGCGCGCCGGGAGGCCGTGCGCGCGTTCTGGCAGGGCGGCGCTCTGGACCCGGCGTGCAACGTCCAGTTTGGAGAGGGCGGAGCAGGTACGTTTTCCGACGGCAAGCTCAACACAGGCATCAAAAACTGCCGCATCCGATGGGTGCTTGAACAGTTTGCTGCGGCAGGCGCCGGCGCGGAGATCCTGACGGACGCACGTCCGCACATCGGTACGGATGTTCTGTTCCGTGTCGTGCAGGAGCTGCGGCGCACCATCGTGTCTCTCGGCGGCGAGGTATGCTTTGGAACACGCATGACTGCGCTGGAGACCTCCGGCGGCGTTCTGGCGGCAGTTTGCGCCGAGCGGGCGGGTGAGAGCATCCGTATCCCGTGCAGGCGGCTGATCCTTGCGGTGGGCCACAGCGCGCGGGATACGTTCGAGGCTCTGTATGCCGGCGGCGTCAGGATGGAGCCGAAGCCTTTTTCCATGGGCGTGCGCATCGAGCACCTGCAGGCGGAGATCGACACGGCACAGTACGGCCTGTTTGCAGGCCATCCGGCGCTCGGGCCGGCAGATTACCGGCTGAACGTCCATTTCCCGGACGGAACGAGCGCCTATACATTCTGCATGTGTCCCGGCGGACAGGTGGTCGCGGCAGCGTCAGAGACGGGAGGCATCGTGACCAATGGCATGTCTGACCATGCCCGCGGCGGCGTGAACGCCAATGCGGCGCTGCTTGTGACGCTCCATCCTTCCGATTTTCCGGATAGCTCCGCGCTGGGCGGAATGTACTGGCAGCGTCAGATCGAACAGAAGGCATTTGTGCTGGCCGGCGGGACGTACCGTGCCCCGGCGCAGCTTGCGGGGGATTTCCTGCGCGGCGTGCCGTCCGCGTCGTTCGGACGCGTGCAGCCGAGCTACCTGCCCGGCGTCACGCCGACGGATCTGCACCTGCTGCTGCCGACGCGCATCACATCCGTCCTGGAGGCGGCCATTCCCGCACTCGGGCAGAAGCTCCGGGGCTTTGATGCACCGGATGCTGTGCTCACCGGGCCGGAGACGCGCTCATCCAGCCCTGTACGGATCGTCCGCGGAGCAGATTACCAGTCCGTATGCGTCCATGGGCTCTACCCCTGCGGGGAGGGCGCCGGCTATGCCGGCGGCATCATGTCCGCCGCCGTGGACGGCATGCTCTGTGCGGAGGCGCTGATCGCGCAGCTCAGCGGCTGAGCGCTGCCGCCTGATACGGAATATGTGCCCAAAAGAATGCGTGAAGGGGCCGCTGCATTTGCAGCGGCCCCATTTGTGATTCAGAAAAAGTCCTGTACGGCACGCCGCAGACGGATCGTAAGCCATACGAGCGAAGCCAGAACAGGCGCGAGCGTGAGCATGGACCAGGGCATCGGGACTGGCTGCGCAAGCAGATGCTCATTGACAAACATGAAGGCGCCATAGAGCGTGGTAACAATTGCAACGACGGCCATCGGCAGGCGGATCGCTGCAATATAGCCTTCCTCGTCGATGCAGTCGGAGGGTTTTTTCTCCTTCGGGACGAGGATGCTGTTGGGAAACAGACGTTTGCCGATCATAAGGCGCACCCAGGTGTAAAGACAGTAGAGCCCGCACCCGAGCGCGATCAGATCCAGGATCAGATTCATGTCGTCCATGTTACGGTTCGCTCCTTTCCAGATTCCGGCGGAAACGCTCGATCATCTCGCCGGTCAGGCTGATGTTTGAGTGATCGGCGGGGATCTCCGCACGGGAAAACCAGCGCGCCTCGGCCAGCTCGCTTGTCTGCAGCGTCACGTCCGCGCTGCCGTCGAGCTCACAGAAAAAACCCATCAGCAGCGTGTCGGTAAAGACCCACGGCTGGGATTTGTAGAACCGCAGGTTTTTTACATGCAGTCCCGTCTCCTCAAAGACCTCGCGCCGGACGGTGTCCTCGATCGTCTCACCGATCTCGGCAAATCCGGCCACGAGTGCATATTTCCGGAACGGGCGGTTGGCGTACCGCGTCAGAAGCAGCCTGTCGCCGTCTGTTACGGCGGCAATGACAGCCGGGCAGATCTTCGGATAGACCGTCTCTGCACAGGCAGGGCATACCATCGCACGCTCTGTTTTGCTTGGTTCCATCTGCACGCCGCACCGACCGCAGAAACGGTTCGCCCGGTACCAGCGCCAGAGGCTTTCTCCGGCAGCCGCGGCAAAAAGCTCCACGCTCGTGTGATCCGTCTGCGCGCGCAGCGCCGAGGTTTTGGTGTGCAGAAACCCGTCCGGCGGTTCCTCCGGAACAGGGACGAGGTAGTATGCGCGTCCGTCAATGGAGAAGGCGTACTGCGCCGTGCCCGCGGGAATGTCCGCCATGCGCGGCAGAATGATGCGGTCCCCCTCCATCCGGCACAGGAGCGTCCGATCCTCTCCGAATGCAAGGGCAAGGTCGTCCGACTCCGGCGCTTTCCATGAGATCTCATTCCGGTAGACATGCGGGGCAAGATCCTGAAGCAACTCAGACGCCTCCTTCCGCATGTGCTGCGAAGAAGGCTTCGATCTCCGCGCGGCCTGCCTGGACACTGCCCTGGACAAAGAACGGCTTTCCGCCGCCGCGTCCGTGCAGCGCCTCATTGAGCGCGTGCGTCAGCGCGCGCAGGTCGCCGTCCTCCTGTGCGACGGCATAGCGGTAGCCTGCGCCGTCCGCCCCGGAGAACACGGCCGCGCGGCCGCCGCAGGCGTGCATCACAAGATCAGCCAACTGCCGCACGCCGTCCGGGCTGAGCTCCGGTTCAAAGAGCAGCACGTCGCCGCTTCCGGCAAAGCTGTCTGCCAGCGATGAGAAGTGCTGACGCTCCAGACCGGAGACGCGCGCCTTGAGCGCGTGATGCTCATCCAGCAGGCGAGCAGCGGCCTGGGCCGTTTCAGACGGGCGGGCGGAAAGCAGCCCGGAGACCTGTCGGTTCTGACGCATGACGGTGCGGACATAGTCGAAGGCCGGTGCGCCGCAGAGGATCTCCATCCGTACGCCCTCATGGAAGCGGACGCAGGAGAGAATCACGAGCAGGCCGATCTCACCCGTGTGTGACACATGCGTGCCGCAGCAGGCACAGATGTCTGCCCCCGGGATCGTCACGATGCGCACCTGACCGGTCAGCGCCTTTTTGCTCCGGAAGGGGATCGTCTCCAGCTCTTGTGCGGAGGGGCAGCGCGTAAGCACAGGCACGTCGCTCCAGATCACCATGTTGGCCTCACGCTCCAGAGCGTCCAGCTGCTCCTGGGTCAGCTCGCCGTTAAAGTCGATGGTCACGGCGTCTGCGCCCATGTGGAAGCCGACATTCTCATATCCAAAATGCTTGTGAATGAGACCGGAGAGGATGTGTTCTCCGGAGTGCTGCTGCATAAAAGAAAAGCGTCGTTCAAAGTCGATCTCGCCGGTGACATGCGAGCCGACGGCAAGCGGCTGCTCGCAGAAGTGGATGACTGCGCCGTCCTTTGCGTGCGTGTCGGTGACGCGCACGCCGCCAATAACTCCGGTGTCGCCAGGCTGTCCGCCGCCCTCCGGATAAAAGCAGGTGCGGTCAAGCTCAACTGCAAAATGCCGCCCCTCCGCACGGCAGGCAACGACCTCTGCTTCAAATGTGCGCAGGTGCGAGTCGGTTTCATAAAGCCGGATGGTCTGCATGGCGGTGCTCCTTTTTTCCTGATTTTATGAAATTATAGCACAGTGCACAGTCGTTTGCAACGCGCGCGGACGTTTTTTGGGTTGACAAACAGGGCGCTTTTTTTTATCATAATAAGTGATTGTTTTTCTGGAAAAACGATCCAGATCTGACCGATAAAGGAGGGAACATCCATGGACGCTGGAAGCAGCAGCGGCACATCTGCAGGCCGAAGTCCGCAAGGGCCCCAGCCGCCGCAAGGCGTCCGGTGCTCCCGTTAGATGTGCCTGTGAGTGTGTCTTTGCTTCCTATTCATTTTCTTTAGGAGGGGAGATACATGGCAGAAAATAATTTTTCCGTTGTAAAAACGCTGGGGCTGCTCCTGGATGAGAAAAAATACCACTCTCTGCGGGACATTCTCAGCACCATGAACCCTGCCGATATCGCCGCCAGCTTTGCGGACATCCCGGAGGAGCGCCTTCCGCTCATGTTCCGGCTTCTGCCCAAGGAGCTGGCCGCCGAGACATTCGTCGAGATGGAGCCCGAGGCGCAGGAGCTGCTGATCCGCGGCTTCTCTGATTCCGAGCTCAAGGAAGTCATCGACGAGTTGTATGTCGATGACGCGGTCGATATCGTCGAGGAAATGCCTGCCAACGTCGTGCAGAGGATCCTGCGGCAGGCTGAGCCGGACATGCGCAAGCAGATCAATGAGATCCTGCGCTATCCTGAGGATTCCGCCGGCTCGATGATGACGACAGAATATGTGGCCCTGCGCCCCAACATGACCGTGGAGGAGGCTATCCTCCGCATCCGGCGCACGGGCATCGACAAGGAAACCATCTACACCTGCTATGTCACGCGCGGGCATAAGCTTATCGGCATGACGACCGTGAAGGATCTTCTGCTGTGCGAGGATGACGAGGCCACCATCGAGTCGATCATGGAGGAGCACGTCATCACCGTCAACACGCTCGACGACCAGGAGCAGGTCGCGCAGATGTTTTCCAAGTACAATTTCCTGGCGCTTCCCGTGGTGGATACGGAGAACCGACTCGTCGGCATCATCACGTTTGACGACGCGATGGACGTCATGCAGGATGAGACGACTGAGGATATGGAAAAAATGGCGGCTATGCTGCCGTCCGAGCATCCCTATCTGCGGTCTTCTCCGTTCGAGATCTGGAAGAACCGCATTCCCTGGCTTCTGCTGCTGATGGTTTCGGCTACGCTGACGGGTCTTGTGATTTCCAACTTTGAGAATTCGCTGGCCGTCCTCCCGTGCCTGACTGCGTTCATCCCCATGCTGATGGACACCGGCGGCAATTCCGGCTCGCAGGCCTGCGTTACCATCATCCGCGGCATCAGCATCAATGAGATCGAGTTCCGCGATCTGTTCCGCGTCATCTGGAAGGAAGTCCGCGTGGCGGTCCTGTGCGGCCTGTGTCTGGCTGTGGCGTGCTTCGCCAAGATCATGCTGATCGACCGGATGATGCTGCACAACGAGGCAGTCACA
>CADCOJ010000124.1 GCA_902803075.1 Oscillospiraceae bacterium
ACCTTGCGCCGTCCGCGTCCGTTATGCCGAAGATCCCTGCCAGCCAGTACAGCACATGCGATGCGAAGCCGTGGCAGCAGCTCGCCGTCGGGCTGTTGTGCTCCCAGAGCGTGCCTGTCGATTCAGCCATGGGCAGGAAATAGCTGCGGATGTTCCGCAGTACCTCCTCTTTCATTCCGGCACGATAGAGCAGTTCAATGCGCAGATAGTACCCGATGAACACATTGGCCGGTGCGACCTCCGGGAATGCGCCGGTTTCCGCACGCTGCGGTCCGAACGCCTCGACCAGCCTCCACCACAGCTCCGGGTACTGTTCCCGCGTTGCAGTTCCCGTGAAGAACGCATAATATTGGCAGACCTCTGTCATATTGCCCGGATTCTGCAGGCCGCTCTCTGTCCGGCACTCGTTGTCGGTGAAGAATGCTCCGTTGTAGGACCGCTTCCGAATCACCGTCCGGATCTTCTCCGCCTGTCCCCGGAGCGCTTCGTCGCCGTACAGCAGCCCCGCTGCTTCCAGCATGCGGGCATAGAGCATATTTGTCGGGAAATTGACGTCCTGCACCACATCCGGATCGTTTGCACGGGACCATTCGAGAAACACCCACCCTTTCAGCTTCTCCAGCAGGCCATATTCATTCTCAAATGCCCGGAAATACCGGATCAGCGCATACACACGCCCTTTTGCCCGGCGGATCAGCTCTTTATCCCCGGTGCGCTGCGCATATTCCTCCAGCTCAAGGACAAACCACATTGCCCAGTTCGGAATGAAGTTCCCGTCGTTGTGGTCGGCGGGATAACACATGGGAAGCATCCCCTCCGGCAGATGCGCGAACGCCTGCGGGAGCAGAAAGTTTTCCAGGAACGCGCGTTCCAGCACGTTCCTTCCGGTCAGCACTTGCTCCACGCGCGCGGTAAAGAAGCTGTCGCACAGCCAGCCTGCGCGTTCCCGCGACGGGCAGTCCGTGAACACATCCACCGCGTTGGCCAGATATGTCTCCATCGCCGCCCGCGCGATCTGCCTCAGGGCTGTTTCATGTTCCGGCAGCTGTATGCACCGCCTGACCGGCGGATGCTTGTATTCGATCATCCGCACCGCAAGGATCCTGCATGCGCCCTGCGAAGCAAGCTTCACGACCTGCATCGTATAAGCCGCAAAGGTCGTGATCGTATGGCGGCCTGCGTCCAGCTCATACCGGAAGCAGTTCCACGCGTTCAACCGCTGAAGGCGGATATCTCCCTCTGTCAGCAGCTCGTCAAAGAATACATGCAGTGTGACCGGCTCGCTGCACTCGACCTCGATCTGAAGAAAGCCGGTCGCATTGTATGGGAACTTCAGCAGCAGGAACCTGCTGTCCGCAAGGGCAAAAGGCAGACTGCTTCCCAGCGGAAGCGCGCGGCTGCGGAAAACCATACGCTGCGCATCGTCGGACAGGTGTATGGCAAGCTCATGCGGAGCAAAGCCCTTGAAGTCCGGGCCGATGTTCAGATACGACCGGTCACGGATGGGCATTTCCGGATTTGCGCGGAACAAAACTGTTCCTTCGGAAAGAAGCCGCTCCGCCTCCAGCCGCTCATACTGCGGATGGCGTACGCTCCGCCGCAGATATTCCTTTTTTTCCTGAACGGCCAGCTCGACCGGTGGAACGGAACGCGTGGGATCGGTGTAAAAACTCCGAAGTTCTGCATGCAGCCGGTAACACTCCGGAAAGCCGCGCTGAAAGCTGTATCGCTGCACCCGCTGCACGCGCTGGCCGAGCACAGACGCTTCGAAGCCCATGCCGCCTGTTGCGGCAAGAATGCGGTCCCCGCTTACGATCTCCGCCGTCAGAAACGATGGCTGGTCGAGCGTATCATAGCTGTTGACGTTGAAGCCCACGACCTCGATGACGACGACATTTGTGTGTCTGCTCAGCGAGCCTGTCAGGTCGAGATCGTCGACATTGTAAAAACCGTGCGCACATCTGGCCGGGCCTGCTGCGAACAACGTGCCGTTCACCCAGACGCGGAAGAGCGTCGCTGCGGCCAGCCGCAGGCGTGCACGGCCCTGCGGCAGCAAGGTGCGAAACGCCAGCTCACAGTTCATCTCCCGCTCGCGTCCCGCCGCCCACACAGGAAGCGCTTCTGTAAAATAGATCGCAGTCATATGATTCAGCCCCTCTTATGAATACATCCAGCGCATAAATTCTCCCCGTCTCCAGGACGCCGGCAGCGCACCGGGCCGCGGCGCATCGTTCCATAGGCGCACGGGTGGCGGTCAACATGGATCTCCAGGAAAAGCCTCCTGTATCTATGCTCACCGCACATTTTCCGTCTGTTTTTCCATATTATACATGCGGCCCAGCCCCTGCGCAAGCAGGACATTTCCTGTTCCGGGCAGATTCGGACAGATTGCAATTCTGCCGCAGAGATGATAGAATCACATCAGGATCAATGAAAGGACAGCGTCCGGCCGTACAGGCGGCAGCGTCCTTTGCATGGAAAGCAGTCTCGCGCTTCTGCGGATGCAGGCGCACATCGGAAAGGCATGATCCGTATGAAGCTCCACACGACCGGAATCAGCACCGCGCGGGATATGACCGCTGGTCCGATCCTCCGCCAGCTGATCCTGTTCTCGCTCCCTCTCATGCTCGGGAACGTGTTCCAAATGCTTTACAACACGGTCGATTCCGTGATCGTTGGAAACTTCGTGAGCAAGCAGGCGTTGGCGGCCATTGGCTCCACGACCATGATCGTCAATATGGTGGTGTTCTTCTTCAACGGCTTCTCCATTGGCACGGCCGTGACCATCGGCCAGTATTTCGGCGCGAAGGATATGAAGCATCTCCATCTTGCCATTGAAACCACCATGGCGGCAACGCTGATCCTGAGCGTGCTGTTTTCCGTGCTCGGCGCAGTGTCGGTCCGGCCGATGCTGCGCGTCATGAGCACGCCGGACGACGTGTTCGCAGACGCGACGGTGTATCTGCGGATCTACCTCGGCGGCATCTCCGGGCTTCTGATCTACAACATGGGCAGCGGAATCCTGCGCGCCGTGGGTGACTCCACGCGGCCCCTTTATTTTCTGGTCCTCACGAGCGTTGTGAACATCGTGCTGGATCTGTTCTTTGTCCTGGTGCTCCGCATGGGCATTGCCGGCGCTGCGATTGCAACCGTCATCTCCCAGTTTCTCTCAGCGGCACTGATCCTGCTGCTCCTGAGCCGGACGACGGACATCTACCGCCTGAGCTGGAGGGAGCTTTGCCTGGATCTGCCGATCCTGCGCAGGATCTTTTCCGTGGGCGTACCGATGGGCATCCAGGCAGTTCTGACCTCGTTCTCCAATGTCTTTGTTCAAAGCTACATCAACGTCTTCGGCTCAGACTGCATGGCAGGCTGGAGCAGTTACAACAAGCTCGACCAGTTCATCATGCTCCCGATGCAGAGCGTTTCCATGGCCGCGACGACCTTTGTCAGCCAGAATGTGGGCGCCGGGAACGACCGCCGCGCAGACCGCGGCACCGTTTCCGCCCTGCTGCTGACCAGCGTTGTCACTGTGTGCATCATTGCGCCGCTCATCGCCTTTGCTCCAGAAGCTGTCCGGCTGTTCTCCCCGGATCCGGCTGTGATCGCCTTCGGCGTGCTCTTTATCCGCACAAACGTCCTGTTCCTGCTGTTCAACTGCATCAACCATGTGCTGGCCGGCGCGCTGCGCGGGCGCGGAGATTCGCAGGGGCCAATGTTCATCATGCTGGCTGCCTTTGTGGGCGTGCGGCAGCTGTACCTGCTGCTTGTGACGCGCCTGTACGCCAACACGCCGCAGCTCGTCGGTTTTGGGTATCCGGTCGGCTGGACATGCTGCTTTGTGATCGAGCTGCTGTATTTTATTGTACGGCGCAGGCGCCGCCTGCAGGCAGCCCGGCGGCAGGACTGAGAGGAGGCACGTATGGGGATCACAAAAACGGATTTCATGCGCGGGATGCAATGCCCGAAGATGCTCTGGCTGGACAAGCACCGGCCAAAGCTCAAGGTCATTCCGCCGGAGATCCAGGAACGGTTGGACGCCGGCAATGCGTTTGGCGACCGCGCCATGGGCATGTTCGGCCCCTATGAGGAAATGACCGTCTTCCGCCCCGGGACCACCGTCCCGGACAAGGCCGCCATGGTCCGGCGCACGCAGGAGCATCTGGAGGCCGGGACGCCTGTGATCTGCGAGGCCGCTTTCATGGATTACAACAACTATTGCGCCGCCGATATTCTCCGCAGGACAGACCGCGGCTACGATCTCTACGAGGTCAAAAACGCGCCGGAGGTGCGTCCGCAGTTCGTGCGTGACGCCGCCTTTCAGTATTACATCATCCGCCGCTGCCATGTGAAGCTCGGCCGGGTCTTCCTGGTCCTGCACAATGAGGATGAATCGGATCCCTTCCGGACTGTAGACATCACGGCGGAGGTCCGGCCTCTTTACAAGTGGATCAACGACAACATCTGGGAGCTCAACCGTCTGCAGAAGCAGCGCGAGGAGCTCATGACAAAGCCCGGCGCGCAGTGCACGGAGCCCTATGCCTGTTGGTATTATGCCTATTGCCACGGCGGACAGGAGCCGGGCGGCGAAACCCGGACGCTCTAAATGCCGCACACGCGCCTTTCATAAGAGAACAGCCCCGCCGTCTGCCTGTCCGGCAGACGGCGGGGCTTGTGCATTCATTCAGGGTGCATCGTGCTTGACGACGAGCAGGAATGTATTTTCCGTGATGCTTCCGTCCGCGCGCGTAAGCGTCGCCGTGACGGCAAAGCGTTCCTTATCCGCCGCAGTGTCCGGAATACGGAAGGACATGGGCGCGCCGTGCGCATTCGTCAAGGCAGCTGCTTCCAGCTCGGCGGCGCCGATCGTTTCCGTTCTTCCGCCGAACGTGACGCTGAGCGTGACGCTTCCGCGGACAGCCTCGCGCGTATCGTTCAGCAGCCAGGGCGTCACTGTAAGCGTCTGCCCCGGTGCCCAGGCGAATTTCGGGATCTCCGCCGTGCCAAGGACGTCGCGCAGGGAATCCCGGACAGCGTCATACGCGGGCTTGCGGATGTCCGGATAGGCGATCAGGGAGTTGTTCGCCGCGCATTTCCACGGCTCGCACCAGCACCAGTTGATCGCCATGGAGCAATAAGGCTTCTGCCGCCGGGCCGCTTCAAAGATCGCCTTGTAGCCGATCCCCTGCAGCCAATCCGAGGTCTCGATCATTCGCTCCAGCGTGGACACATCCCCGAAGCGCTCCAGTGTCCCGAAGCACAGCCAGGTCTCCGGTTCCTGATCCCAGGCGCCATACGCATGGTGCGCCTGCCAGGCGCTGTCCGCACCGGGTCTGGGCGGGAAACGCTCATCCTCCGGGATGATGGAGCGGATGGTCTGCGCAGGGCTGACGCCCGGAATGCCGAATTCCACATAGGCGGTCGCTTCCGCACTGCCGAACAGCGCAAAGGGATCCTGCTCCGTCCAGGGGTCGAGGAAGGTATAGCCGCCATGCTTCATGCCCATGAGCGGCGAGGTCGGAATAAACGGGATCTCCGGCGTCATCTCCAGCGTCAGTGCGTTCAAAAGCCGCAGCGCCAGATGCTGGTCGGTCATTCCGGACCATGCGTTGAACAGCTCGTTGCCGCCGCACCAGAGGACAACCGAAGGATGACGGGACAGTCTTGCAATGATCGCCTGCGCCTCATGGCGGAGCACGGTGAGATAGTGCTCGGAATCGAAGTAGTTGTTGCAGGCCAGCGGGAACTCCACCCAGAGCATGAGGCCGTACCGGTCGCAGAGGTCATAGAACGCTTCCTTCTGGACGCCGGAGCCGCCCCAGCAGCGGAAAATGTTCATGCCGCACTCCGCAGCCGCTTTTATGGATCGCTCATACTTCTCCGCCGTCATGGTTCCCGGGAACATCTCCTGGCTCACATAGTTGGAACCCTTGGCAAAGACCTTCACGCCGTTGAGCTCCAGCTGTATGGGCGGGACGCTCCGCGTCTTGGGGAATGTGTCCGGCTTCTGCCAGGCGCCCTCATTCATGACGAGCCTTGTCCGCCGCACGCCGAATGTGCCGCTTGCGCTCGCCTGCGGCGCGCGCACTGTATAGGAATAAAGGCTCGGCTCGCCCAATCCCCTGCACCACCAGAGGACCGGATCGGTCAGCGTGAACATGGCCTCCGGATGCTCCGGCGAGACCTTGCCTGTAAAAACAGGCGCTCCGGACGGGTCACGGACCTCCACCTGCGCCTCGTCGGCACACCGGACGCGGAGCGTCACGTCAGCGCGCCGGAGATCATCCGAAAGCACATACCGCGCCTCCGCGGTGCAGCACTGCGCGTCCGTGCGGGTAATGAAATAGGTGTCGTCCCAGATCCCGGACGGAATGACGCGCGGGTGCCAGTCCCAACCGTATGATACGGGCGGCTTCACGCTCTGACGTGCCTGCCCGCGGTCGGCAGCTTCGCCCGCAAGCATCGGATGCGGATGGATCTTCACAGCAAATGACGCGCCGGGGTGCAGCTTCTCACCCAGCAGATCCGTCAGGCAGAGCTCCACGCGTGAGAACATCCCCTCGTGGCTGTAAAACTCCTCCCCGTCGATCAGCAGGCTCCAGAGATAGTCGATGCCCTCCGTCACGAACCAGAGTTTTTCCCCCGGCTCCAGAGTATAGTCGAGCACCGCCGTATAATACCACGTGTACGGCTCCAATGCAGCCATTTTCCTGTGCTCCAGGCCATAATGGATATCCCCGATGAATTCCGGGTGCGCCCGGATATAATCAAGCTGGATGTTCCCCGGCACGCTGGCCGGGAACGGCGCACAGCCAAGATCCGGCGAGCTGCCGGAATACTGCGGATAAAACTTCATGGTATCCCTCCGTTCAAAACTCTCAAATCATACCGCGTCCGTCAGCAGCCGCGCGCGTACACGATCGCCCGGTGGATGGTCTGCTCAAGCAGCTGCATGTCAATGGTGTGATCCCGGAATATCCCGTCCATCTCCTGCCGGGCGTCCGGCGTCTTTGTGACCGGGAGGTACCGGACGCCGCTGCACGCTGCAGTTTCCACGCAGCACGGACAGAACCACGTTTTCCCGAAGATCTCGATCAGCGGGCTGCCGGCGCGCATATACAGGCTGTTGGTGGTGTTTGCACCGTGGGGACAGAGCTCAACATCGGCGGAATGGAAATCGTTCATCTGCTCCGTGACGGACAGCTCCTCCGGTTCGTCGTTCATTTTCAGCTGTATTATCATATCACATACAGCTACGGACTGCAAGCGCCGCCGGTACGGGCAAAAAGATATGGACAACGCCTGTGTCCGGTTTTATAATGATGGAAACAGCGACCCCATCATACGCCCGTACCGG
>CADCOJ010000125.1 GCA_902803075.1 Oscillospiraceae bacterium
GTCCTTATATGCCTGATTCCGCGCCCAGCCCATCATATCCGCGCCCCAGCCTCGTCCGAGGCCGAGGGTGAGCGTATTCTCCTGCGCAAGAAGCGCGGTCACGTCGTAGGTCTGGACTTGCAGGCGGTTGTGGGCGCTGGTCCAGCCCGGGGCCAGAACGCCCGGGCCCAGCCTGCGGCCGTTCAGGCAGGCGGTATAGACGCCCAGCGCGGAGACGCGGAGCACCGCCGCTTTTACCGTGCCCGCCAGTGTGAACTCCTTCCGGAACAGCTCGACGGCCGAGCCGGGATGATGGGGCGATGCGATCCATTGCGCCGGATTGTTCATGTCAGAGTCCTCCTTGCTGTTCTTCCATCTCCGGCTCCTCGCTTTCGTGCACACGGCCGGAGGCAATGCTTCTGCGGTAGGCGTCCGGCGACTGACCTGTGGACGCCTTGAACACCTTGCTGAAATAAGACGAGCTGCTGTATCCGACGGCCTCCGCGATCTCGGCCATGGACAGGGAACAGTTGTCCAGAAGCTGCTTTGCGCGCTGAACGCGGAGCTGAGTCAAAACCGTTTTCAGGCTGTGTCCGGTCTGCTCGCGGATGATCGCGTAGGTACGGTTGATGCCGATTCCGAGCGCGTCCGAGATGCTCTGCGCGGAGATATCGTAATCGCAGAAATGATCGTTCAGGTACTGCATGACGATCTGCCCGGTCGGCATGATGACCTGCCTGCTCTGCCGGGCGCTGCCGCAAAGCTCCGGAATCAGCCGAATAAGCTCCTGATGGATCGTTGAAAGGCTCCTGCTCGGCAGCAGCGTACCGAGCTGTGCCTCGGCCAGCGTATAGTTCAGCTCTGCACACAGACGGTAGATGCCGCTGATGAGCAGCATCATGTTGTATCGGTCAGCCAAGGCGGAGCTGTTCTCTTTCGCAAGCTCCATATACTGTTCCAGCAGCTCCAGCGCCTTCCGGCTATCGCCGCACTCGATCTGGAAAAACAGCTTGTTGGCTGTCTGCTGAAGCTCGGAGCCCTGGCTTTCCGTTTCGGGACTGCCGCTCGTCTGTGCGTCAGCGACTAGCTTCAGCTTGGACATCGCAGCCAGGTACGAAGCTGAGATCCCCGAAAACTCTGTGATCGGGCCGTCCGCAATGAGGAAGCGGACGGGAAGATGATTCAGGAAGATGTGCAGCTGCCGGATAACGCCGGCGAGTTGCTCTTTTTTTATCAAATTGCAGAAAACGGCCAGCGCATGACTTGCCCGGTCGCACTCCACCGCGCATAGGATCTCTTCGCCGCCGGAGAGATCCGGGATGTTCCGGATCAGTGTCGAGATGTCCTCGCCCGTGATCTCATCGGCTGTGACCGGCGCGATCATCAGAATGGAGAAAAGCGGATGCGGGAACCGGACATTCACGCGGGCGAGCTCCTTCGAAGGCGCCGGCATGTCGGAATTGTTCAGCAGCATCAGAAGCGTATAGTCGCGCAGTTCCATGTCCCGCGTTTCGACTGCCTCCATCAGCGTCTCGTTTTTCTCCTGGAAGCGCGCGATCATGCTTCGCAGCTGGGTAAATTCATTTTCGGGCAGGCTGTCGCCCAGATGTCCTTGGTATTCCCGCGTCAGCTCGCGCAACGGGCGGTAGCATTGCCATGCCAGAAGGAACACAAACAGCACAAGCAGGACGATACACCCGCAGAACCACAGCAGAGACTCCGGCGAACTCAACAGTGACAGCAGGGAGACCGGTGGGACGTTGACGTCGATGCGCCAGCCTTCACCGTCCCCGGCGGATACGCTGTGCGAGGACTGAACCGCAGCCTCCATCAGCCGGATCCCGTGATAGTCCAAAGAATAGAGCTCCGTCTGAAGCGCGCTGGTCTGGTAAATCCAGCGGGAGAACGCGTCCGTCTGAACCGGAACAAGCAGGAAACCACTGTCATCTGCCTCGCTGTTCGGGAGCGTGTGAACAGGATATGAGAAGAGCAATGTCTGTGACAGAAGAAGCGCCTGCCCGCCGCCCGAGCTCTTTTGCAGGAGCTCGTCGAGCGTTTGCAGATCCTGCGCGCCGATATCGTAACGGCTGAGGAAAAGTGGCCAATCTGTCGTCTGCCCGCTGCTCAGAAACACCATATACTGCCCGTCCTCTACAGGAAAGACCAGCGCGAATTCATCCGCAATCGCGCAGTACGACGCATACTGACGCAGCGCGTCGGCGATCACAATCCGGTTGTAGCTCTGCGCCAGTAGGAAGCTGCGGCGAAACACGTTCTGTACGGAGAGCTTCATGGAAAGCTCATGCATGGACTTCTCCTGCGTGTACAGCGATTCGACTGCATGCTCCGCTTGGTTGTACAGCGACTCTGTTTTCGCTTCGTTCAGCGAACGCAGATAGCTGCTGCCGAGCACGAGGCCAAGCACCGCAAACGTGATCGTAAACAGGATCAGACAGATCGCAACATATCCCCAATATGCACTTTTCCGCCGGAGGATGCCAATCAGATTATTCATTTCGCTCGGTGCCCCCGTTGCCTGCCATTTATGTACCATTTGTACCAGATGTCATATTTGGTCTATATTATGAAAATAGTCTATCATTTTACTGCCAATTATGGAACTGGAAATTGCATTTTTACAAATTGGCGTGTGAAAAATACATGCGGTTTTAACGTCGAGGACTGGCAGCGTGAGAAAATTGCACAGAATTGTGAGGGTTTTATCGTTGCAATATTCCTATTCTGCACCCATAATTGAAATATAAAATTGTTGAAAAAGACGAAAACTTTCGGCCTTGCGCGCATTCGGAGCGAATGAGGACTGCACAGCGTCATACTGCGGGAGCTGGCCTGAAAGAATGAGAGGAAGTGTGGATTACATGATCCAAAGAGCGGAGCGCAGACCGCCTGCGCCGAAGGCGGAGCGACTGCCAGGGAGACGCACGCGAATAGCCCTGAGCCGTTACTGGCAGCTGTACCTCATGGCGCTGATCCCAATGGCGGCCGTATTCATCTTTCATTATATCCCGGTCTACGGCATCCAGATAGCCTTTCGGAAGTACAACCCGAAGCTCGGCTTCTGGGGCAGCGAATGGGTCGGTCTCAAGTATTTCAAGCAGTTTGTGGAGTATCCGAAA
>CADCOJ010000126.1 GCA_902803075.1 Oscillospiraceae bacterium
GCTCGCCCCAGCCAAAGGGGAACATGAACTCAAAATCGGTGGTCGCTTTGGAATAGAAGCTCAGCTCCTCGGGATCGTGGTCGCGCAGGCGCAGATCCTCCTGGCGCATGCCGAGCCCCAGCAGCCAGTCGCGGCAGAAGGCGCGCCAGTAGCTGAACCATGCCAGGGCGGTGTCGGGCTTGCAGAAGAACTCAAGCTCCATCTGCTCGAACTCGCGGGTGCGGAAGGTGAAGTTGCCCGGGGTGATCTCGTTGCGGAAGGACTTGCCGATCTGGCAGACGCCGAAGGGCAGCTTGCGGCGCGTGGTGCGCTGGACATTGGCGAAGTTGACAAAGATGCCCTGCGCCGTCTCCGGACGAAGATACACGGTGTTCTTCGCATCCTCCGTCACGCCCTGGAAGGTCTTGAACATGAGGTTGAACTGGCGGATGTCGGTGAAGTCATGCTTGCCGCAGGAGGGGCAGGGGACGTTGTGCGCCTCGATGAACGCCTTCATCTCCGCCTGGGAGAACGCGTCGATGGGCTTTTCCAGCGTGAGGCCGTTCTCAGCGGCGAAGTCCTCGATCAGCTTGTCGGCGCGGAAGCGCTCGTGGCACGCGCGGCAGTCCATCAGCGGGTCGGAGAAGCCGCCCAGATGGCCGGAGGCGACCCACGTCTGCGGGTTCATGAGGATCGCGGCGTCCAGACCCACGTTGTAGGGGTTCTCCTGGACGAATTTCTTCCACCATGCTTTTTTGACGTTGTTCTTGAGCTCCACGCCGAGCGGGCCGTAGTCCCAGGTGTTGGCCAGGCCGCCGTAGATCTCGGAGCCGGCGAAAATAAAACCGCGCCCTTTGCAGAGGGCTACGATCTTGTCCATGGTTTTTTCGGTATTTTTCATCGTGCAGTCATCCTCTCTGGTGTGCTTGCAATGTTTGTTCTTATTATAATGAAATGCGTCTCAAAGTCAACCGCCGCCCGAAAAAAACTGCCCCTCCCGGCCTGCGGCCGGCGGGTACGGACGTGATTGTGCTTTTGTTTTGCGCAAAAATGTGTTATACTATCCTGCGTATTGTTTCCCGAAAGGATGGAGCGTATTTTGAAAATGATCGGCAGACTCATCCTGGCCGCCATATTCCTCGTCCTGACCGGCCTGCTGGCCGCCGTGGCGAACTATGCGCCGGAGCTTGTGTTTTCCTTTTATCCGGAGCTTTCACGCAGCGCGCTGGCAGCCATCTCGTCCGTCACGGGGCTGCTGCCCGTGGCCGTGTGGGAGATCCTTGCGCTGCTTGCGATCCTGTGGATGATCTATACGCTCGTGCGTTCGTTTTCCCGTCACCGCGGCTTTTTCGCCTGGGCGGCGGGGGTGGTGCTGGCGGCGTGCGTTGCGGTGTTCGTGTTCGTCGCGCTGTGGGGGCTCAACCACTTCGGCCCCGGCGTCGCGGATGAGCTGGGGCTCCAGGTGCGGGAATACTCCCGGCAGGAGCTGATCGACGCCACGCGCTATTATGCCGCGCAGGCCAACGAATACGCGCAGCAGGTCCGCCGCGACGGGGAGGGCCGCTGCGTGATGCCCTCCTTTGCCGAGCTGGCGGAGAAGGCCGGCGGCGGATATGAGCGGTTGGCCGCGCGCTACGCGCTGTTTACGGGCGCGCTCGATCCCGTCAAGCCACTGGCCTCCTGGCGGATGTTCAGCCAGTTCGGCACCACCGGTATTTTTGTCTGCTTCACGGCGGAGTCCTGCGTCAACCCGGACACGTATCCCGCCTGGATCCCCTTTACCATGTGCCATGAGCTTGCGCACCGGCAGGCGGTCGCCGCCGAGGATGAGGCCAACTTCTGCGCATATCTGGCCTGCATGGAGTCGGAAGATGTGCAGTTCCGCTATTCCGGCGCCTTCGGCGCGTATATTTACTGCCACAATGCCCTCTCCGGCACAGACAGGCAGGCGGCCGCAGAGATCTGGAACACGCTGGACGCCGGCATCCTGGCCGATATCCGCGCGGCCAATGCGCACTACGCGCAGTATGAGGGCGCCGTGCAGGATACCGCGCAGCGCGTGAACGACGCATATCTCAAGGCGTTTTCCGAGGAATCCGGCGTGCAGAGCTACGGCGAAGCGGCGGATCTTCTGATCGCGTGGTATCTGCAAAAAAATGCTTGACAAACGCGGGACGATTGCCTATAATAATCCCGCTACGGACAGTTAGCTCAGCTGGTATGAGCACCTGCTTGACGTGCAGGGGGTCACAGGTTCGAGTCCTGTACTGTCCACCA
>CADCOJ010000127.1 GCA_902803075.1 Oscillospiraceae bacterium
CGGCGGGAACTGCGTCGGGCTGCAGTTGATGCCGATCCCGATCACCACATAGTCCACCGCCTGCGATTCTGCCTCGATGGACAGCTCCGTCAGGATGCCGCAGAGCTTCCGCCGCCCGACAACAAGGTCGTTCGTCCATTTGATGCCCGGCCGCAGGCCGCTTGCCTGCTCGACTGCGCGCATCGCCGCAACAGCCGTCATGGCCGTCAGCGGCATCAGCGCCTCCGGCCGCAGCGCGGGCCGCAGCAGAACGCTCATATAGAGCCCGCCCTCGGGCGAGAGGAACGACCGCCCGCGCCGCCCGCGCCCCGCAGTCTGCCGCAGCGCAACGACGCATGTCCCTTCCGGAGCTCCGGCAGCAGCCAGACGCTTGATCTCGTTGTTGGTCGAGTCCGTCTGTTCGAGCACGCGCACACGCGAACACCATGGATGGCCGCTCAGCAGCTGCGCGATCCGCAGGGCGTCCGGCGCGGACGGACAGGCAGTGAGCCGGTAGCCGCGCCGCGTGGCAGCTTCGATGGTATAGCCTTCGAGGCGGAGGCTGCCGATCGCCTTCCAGACGGCGGCCCGCGATACGCCCAGTGTGCGGCTCATCTGCTCGCCGGAGAGCGGCTGCTTCGCCTGCAGCAGCAGAGACAGGACCTGTTCCTTTGTCATGACAACATCACCCTTGCTTTTTGTGCGGTATTGTGATATTGTAAACTTGAATCAAAAAAATAGTTTACAATCGGAGGCAACTTATGAAAACCCGCATGCTCATCCTGACCGCGCTGTTCGCCGCGCTGACGGCAGTCGGCGCATTTTTCAAGATCCCGTTCGTCCTGTCCGCCATCACGCTGCAGTTTCTGTTCACGGCGATGGCCGGCATCCTGCTGGGCGCGAAGTATGGCGCGCTGTCGCAGCTCGTTTATGTTGCGCTGGGTCTGATCGGCCTGCCGATCTTCACGAAGGGCGGCGGCTTTTCCTATATCTTTGAGCCGACCTTCGGCTATCTGCTCGGGCTGATCCCGGCGGCGTTTGTGATCGGCGTGCTGTCGAAGCGGCCGCTGCGGTTCTGGCAGACGGCGCTGGCCATGCTGGCGGGGCTGGCTGTTTTGTATGCGATCGGCATCCCGTATCTGGCGCTGATCGCAAACGTCTATCTCGGCAAGGGCCTTCCGCTCAAGGGTATTCTGATGAGCGGCATGATCATCTACCTGCCGGGCGACCTGCTGAAGATCGCAGTGGGGAGCCTTCTGTGCTGTGCGCTGGACAAGCGGCTGCCCAGACTTTAATTTGCCATACTTTTGCCGGATTGTCAACCGCGGGCGGCCGCCGGAGGCAGGGTTCTCTACAAATCTGCTGAAAAACACCGGCCTTGTTTCGTGCACCTTTCCGAATTTTGCCTTGACACGGCACCTCCAAAACAGTACAATATACGTTAGGATTTGTATGGCTGTAACTGGGACTTGGGGAAGCCCGTTACGCTTTACCTGATTCAACCGCATGACCCAATTCTGTTTTTAGGAGGTGTGATTCGCAGTTTATGGAATTTAATATGCTGTGCCTCATCCTTTGCATCGCAGGATTTGTCGTCGGCGCCGTCATTTTCTTCCTTGTCGGCATGACCTACCGAAAGAAGGTCGCGGAGAAGGAGATCGGCAGCGCGGAGGACGAAGCAAAGCGCATCATCAACGAAGCCATCAAGGGCGGAGAGAACAAGAAGCGCGAGATGCTGCTCGAAGCGAAGGAAGAGATCCATAAATCCAGAAGCGAATACGAACGCGAGGTCAAGGAGCGCCGGGCCGAGCTGCAGAAGCAGGAACGCCGTCTGCAGCAGAAGGAGGAGTCGCTCGACAAGAAACTGGATCCGCACGAGAAGAAGGAGGAAGAGGTCGCCAAAAAGCTTGCCGCTGTTCAGCAGCAGCAGCAGGAGGTCGCTTCGCTCAAGCGCAGCCAGATGGAGGTGCTCGAAAAGATCTCCGGTCTGACGCAGGAGGAGGCCAAGGCCTGCATCCTCAAGGACGTGGAGACGGAGGTCCGTCACGAGACCGCCATGAAGATCAAGGAGGTCGAAGCCCAGCTGAAGGACGAGGCCGATCAGCGTGCGCGTGAGATCATTGCCACCGCGATCCAGCGCTGCGCCGCCGACCACGCAGCGGAGACCACCGTGTCCGTTGTCCCGCTGCCCAACGACGAGATGAAGGGCCGCATCATCGGCCGCGAAGGCCGCAACATCCGCACCCTTGAGACGATCACCGGCGTCGACCTCATCATCGACGACACGCCGGAGGTCATCACCGTCTCTTCGTTCGATCCCGTCCGCCGCGAGATCGCCCGCCTGGCTCTGGAAAAGCTGATCTCCGACGGCCGTATCCATCCCACCCGCATCGAGGATATGGTCGAGAAGGCACGCCGCGAGGTGGAGCACACCATCAAGGTCGAGGGCGAACGCGCCACATTCGAGACCGGTATCCACAACCTGCACCCGGAGCTCATCAAGCTCCTGGGCCGCCAAAAGTACCGTACCTCTTATGGCCAGAACGTGCTCAACCACTCCATTGAGGTCGCGCACATCGCAGGCCTGCTCGCAAGTGAACTGGGCGTGGATGTCCAGCTGGCCAAGCGTGCCGGTCTTCTGCACGATCTGGGCAAGTCGGTGGACCACGAGATGGAAGGCAGCCATGTCCAGCTGGGCGTGGAGCTCGCCAGAAAATATAAGGAAAGCCCCGCTGTCATCCATGCCATC